>CAJXFW010000175.1 GCA_913053655.1 uncultured Thiogranum sp.
CGGCTGAAAAACTGAGTGGTCGTTTTGTGTTGCGCCTGGTCAGGGTGCTGGAGGCTGATGAAGAGGTACTGCTGGTTGAAGACGGTGTTATTCGCCGCTTGCCGGGTCAGTTGCAGGAAACGGTTGTTGTTGAAAACGAGGTTGATCCTCCTTGCCGGACAGTGGATCAAAAGCAGGCGGTTGAAGCCGTTGTCAAAGTGTCCACCGGACATCGGCGCAGGCCGGTGGTGCTGACTTCGGACCGTGGTCGTGGCAAGTCAGCTGCGCTGGGTATCGCGGCGGCGCAATTGATTCAAATGGGTCGAACCAGCATTATACTGACCGGGCCAGGGCGGGAATCTGTAGAAGCCGTTATGCAGCACGCGTGCGCATTGCTGCCGGATGATACCGGCAGCATTCGTTTTATCCCTCCTGATGCACTGGTGCGCAATCCACAACAGGCGGACATGTTGCTGGTTGATGAAGCGGCCGCCATTCCAGTACCGTTGCTTGAATCCCTTTTGAAGCAGTATTCCCGTATCGCTTTCGCTACCACGGTGCATGGCTATGAGGGTACTGGTCGTGGCTTTGCACTGCGTTTTTCACGCATGCTGGATAAACACACCAACAGCTGGAGAGTCCTGTCGCTGGAGACCCCGATTCGCTGGGGGGCTGGCGATCCTGTCGAACGGCTGGTATTCCGGATGCTGGCACTGGATGCGGATGCAGCGCCGGATGAAAGTCTGCACGGATCCGATCTCGATGCGTGCAGGATTGAACGTGTACAGCGGGATGATCTGCTCGAAGACGACCAGGCGCTGTCCGAGTTGTTCGGCCTGCTGGTGCAGGCGCATTACCGCACGCGGCCGCTGGACCTGCGGCATTTGCTCGACGGGCCGAACCTGTCGGTCTATGTGGTGCGCCTCAATGGGCACATCGCCGCCACGGCGCTGGTGGCGGAAGAGGGTGGCTTCGATGCTGAAACTGCGCAGGCCATCTACGCCGGCAAGTCCCGGCCGCACGGGCACCTGTTGCCGGAGGTGCTCGCGTCCTGTCAGGGTCTGGCGCAGGCGCCACTGTTACGTTGTGCCCGTATTATGCGTATTGCGGTACATCCTGTCGTGCAGGGGCGTGGCCTGGGCAAGCGACTGGTAAAGCATATCAGTGCGCAGGTTCAGAGCGAGGGTTACGATTACATCGGCAGCAGTTTTGCGGCAACACCGGCGTTGCTGGATTTCTGGGCGACGTTGGGCTGGTCTGCGGCGCACCTGGGTATCCAGCGGGGTACCAGCAGTGGCAGTCATTCGGTGCTGATGCTGAACCAGCTCACCGATACCGGCAAGGCGCTTGCCCGACAGGCCGGTGAACGGTTTCTTGCGCAGTTTCCGCACCAGCTTTCTGACAGCCTGAAAGACCTGGACGTGCAGCTGGTGGTGCGGTTGATGCGGCAGCAGGCGGGACCGTGCAGTGTTGAGCCCGACGAAGCGGACTGGCAGGATGTGTATGCGTTTGCTTTCGGGCAGCGCTTGCTGGAAGTGTCGATCGGATCGGTGTGGCGGGTGGTATGCCATGCCCTGATGACGGGGGGTGGTGTCCGGGAGCTGGACGAGCGTGAGCTTACCCTGCTGGTTGCCCGGGTGTTGCAGAAACACGGTTGGGGGGTGTGTGCAGAACGAGTTAATGTACCCGGTCGTGCCCAGGCGCTGTTGATGTTGCGCGGGGCGGTTGCAAAACTGATCCAGTGAGCGCCCATCCTTTGGTATGATGGGCGATGTCTTAAAAATCAGCGTGCGTACATTGCTTACCCGACATGCCATTTACAGACCGTTGGCAGCAGGGATGCTGCCATCGAGCGTACAGGGATGTATTCACAGCGGGTATGTAAATGGCATGTCGGGTAAGCAATGTACTGTTTAAACTACACGAGCACTAAATGACCGACTTGCACACCAATCTGGATTTTCGACATGACGATGCACCCTGCACCGGTGTGTTGCTGGTTAACCTGGGAACCCCGGAGGCGCCGACCACCAAAGCCGTGCGTGACTACCTGGCCGAATTCCTGTGGGACCCGCGTGTGGTCGATATGGCACGGCCTCTCTGGTGGCTGATCCTGCACGGTGTGATCCTGAGAATCCGGCCTGCCAAGGTGGCGAAGGCCTATCAGTCGATATGGACAGACGATGGCTCGCCCCTGCTGTCGGTTTCCAGACGGCTGACCGCGGCACTGCGGCAACGTTATGAGGGAGTTGACGGGAGCAGGGTGGAAATCGCCCTGGCCATGCGTTACGGCAAACCCGCGATGGAGAACGCGTTGCAGGATTTGCAAAACAAAGGCATGCGGAGGTTACTGGTATTACCCCTGTACCCCCAGTATTCCTCGACAACGACAGCCGCCGTTTTCGACGAGCTGTCCCGCGTCCTGGGCCAGTGGCGCTGGTTGCCTGACATAAGGTTTGTGCAGCACTATCATGACCACCCTGCTTATATCGAAGCGCTGGCCACCAGTATTCGGAAACACTGGGATACGCAGGGCAGGGCGGAGCGTTTGATGATGTCGTTCCATGGTATTCCCGAGCGCATGTGCCGGGCGGGTGATCCCTATTATTGTGAATGCGTAAAGACAGCACGCCTGCTGGCAGACAAACTTGAATTGAACGATGACCAATGGAAGCTGACCTTCCAGTCGCGTTTCGGTCGCGAACAATGGTTGCAGCCGTATACCGATGGGACGCTGACAGAGTGGGCCGGGCAGGGTGTACGCAGCGTCGATGTAGTATGCCCTGGTTTCAGCGCAGACTGTCTGGAGACGCTGGAGGAAATGAACGAGCAGAACCGGGAACTGTTTCTCTCTAAAGGCGGTGAACGGTTCAGCTATATACCGGCACTGAATGATCGCGCGGAGCACGTTGATGCATTGGCTGGTTTGATCGATGCACAGCTGCAAGGTTGGCAGCCAGATCTGGAGTCTTCTCCCGAAGACCTTGCTCGCAGCCGCCGACGCGCACTGGACCACGGGGCGAAGCAATAGTGGCGATGAACAGCGCACAGGCAGATAGTGATCGGCCGGTAGTTGCCATCAGCAGTTGCCTGTTAGGCGAGAACGTGCGCTACGACGGCAGGCACAAACAGGATGCTTGTATAGCGCAATATTTTTCTGACCGCGTCGACTGGAAACCGATCTGCCCGGAAGTCGGTGCCGGGTTGGATGTGCCGCGACCGGCAGTACGACTGGTTGGCGATAAAGACCGGCCACGCGCATTGGGGGTCGAGGACGCAAGCCTTGATGTGACCGATACGCTTGTTGAATATGCGCGGGAGATGTTTCCGGAGTTGCAGGGTGTGAACGGCTATATATTCAAGTGTCGTTCGCCCAGTTGCGGGTTGACCGATACCCCGTTGTTCAGCGTTGACGGTCATGATAACGGCTTTGGCTCGGGTATTTACGCACGCGGGATAATAGCGGCACTACCTGATCTACCGGTCATCGATGAGCAACAACTTCTCGACGCACAAAGTCGGGACCTGTTCATGCAACAGGTGCTGTCATGTTGGCAACGGCAGAAAGCCGGTGTTTCGTGAACGAGTTCAGTTCTGATGTCTGTCAGTCTCCTGGAATTTAAGCGCGCACGTAAACTGCTGGAGGCATTTTGTGAGCAACGCAGTGCATCTTTCGGATCTAATGCGCAGTTGAGTTGTCAACAGGAAGGTGACAGCCTGTTGATCGCTGAAGTAACAAGGCCGGATAAATCTACCGGTGTTGAATGCCGGCGGCCGCTGGTGAAGCTGGATTACCGGGATAATAGATGGTTTCTGTTCTGGTCGCAGGAAGATGGTGGCTGGCAACCCTGGCCGCACCTGCCCGAGGCAGAATCTGTGCAGGCAGTTATCGATGAACTTGAGCAGGCGCCTTTACACATACATTGGTGATTGCGCACTCGTTGACGGGTATTACCTATGATTCAAAACACAACAACAGTGGCGGTTTCCAGATATCTTTGCGGGATACTGCTGATGGTCTCCACGGTTATTCCCGTGCAGGCGAACGATATCGAGAAAGTGCTTTTCCTGGTCGTGGAAAAAGATGAAATTGTTGCATCGAATACCCTGGCCGGACGTTTTGACCGGCTCAATCTGCACGCCAAGGAAAGAGTCAGGGACTACAAGGTGTCCAATGCAGTGGCCGTGGTTGTCACCAATCAGCGCCTGGTGGGTTACGGGGTACTGGCGGGAGGCTGGCAGGGAACACGCCTCGAAGCCAGGGAAAAAGTTCAACAGATTGAAGTCCAGGATTACTCGGCGACCGTGGTTACCAATGACCGGATTCTGAATTTCTATGGGCGCAGCGGTGCATGGAGTCATACACGCCGAAGGGTTCAGTTAAGATAGGCAGTGGCTCAGGTTCCGGTCTGCTGTGTGACATCTACATACAGCTTAATGCGCTGGCCCGGCTGCAGATAGCGCCCTCTGGGCAGCGCATTCCACTTACGCAGGTCTGCCACCGATACGTTGAATTTGCTGGAGATCCGGGATAACGAATCACCCTTGTGCACCCTGTAGTATATGGGCCGGATGCGCGAACCCGGATGAAAGTTTTTGGCTGATGACTGGCGTGTCCATACCACCAGCTTCTGGCCGACACGCAATGTGTCGCCCGGTGCCATACCATTCCAGGCCGCCAGTTTGCGTACGCTGACCTTGTATTCCCGCGACAGATCCCAGAAGGTATCCCCGGGGGAAACGATGTGACGCGCTTTGTATCCCTTTCGTTTGTACCCCTGTTTGCTCTTCAGGCGCTGCCCGGAGCTCAGTTTGTAACTGCCCTGTCCCTGGCTGGATACCGGAACCAGCAAGTGCTTGCCGGCCCGGATCGAGGTTCCTCTTATGCCATTGGCTGTTTTCAGCGAGCTCATGGTGGTGTGATAGCGTTTGG
>CAJXFW010000176.1 GCA_913053655.1 uncultured Thiogranum sp.
GCGCGGCATTCAGCAGGCGGCCTTCCTCAAAGTAGTTACCTATCAACTGTAAACCGACCGGCAACCCGTCCACCATCCCGGCCGGGATCGACATGCCCGGCAAACCGGCGAGATTTACCGCAATGGTATAGATATCCGACAGGTACATGGTCACCGGGTCATCACAGCGTTCACCCAGCTTGAACGCCGTACCGGGCGAGGTTGGCCCCATGATGATATCGACCTTCTTGAAAGCCTGTACAAAATCATCCCGGATCAGGCGCCGCACCTGCTGCGCCTTTAAATAGTAGGCATCATAGTATCCGGCCGACAGGGCGTAGGTCCCCACCAGGATGCGGCGCTTCACCTCATCCCCGAAACCTTCGCCACGCGAGCGGACATACAGGTCTTCCAGGTCTTTGGGATTTTCGCAACGGTAACCGAAACGTACCCCGTCCATGCGCGACAGGTTGGACGAGCATTCCGCCGGCGCCACCACATAGTAGGCGGGTACCGCGAGTGAACTGTTGGGCAAGCTTATGTCTTTGATTTGCGCACCCAGCTTTTTATACGCCTCGACAGCCGCTTCCACGGCCGCGCCCACCTGTGCATCCAGCCCGTCGCCGAAATACTCTTTGGGCAGGCCGATGGTCAACCCGGAAAGGTCATCGTCCAGTGATTGCGCATAATGATCGACCGGTTGATCGATACTGGTGGAATCCCGCACATCGAATCCTGCCATAGCTTCCAGCATAAACGCGGCGTCCTGTGCTGAAGTGGCCAACGGCCCGGCCTGGTCGAGGCTGGAAGCAAAGGCAATCATGCCGTAACGCGACACGCGTCCGTAGGTAGGTTTGATGCCGGTAATACCGCACAGGGCGGCCGGTTGGCGAATCGAGCCGCCGGTATCCGTGCCGGTCGCCAGTGGGGCCAGGCGCGCAGCCACTGCCGCGGCAGAACCCCCCGAAGAGCCACCCGGGACACGCTGCTGATCCCAGGGATTTTTTACCGGCCCGTAAAAACTGGTTTCATTGGACGAACCCATGGCGAACTCATCCATATTGGTTTTGCCCAGCATGACAGCGCCGGCATCTTTCAACTTTGCGGTCACCGTCGCGTCGTAAGGGGCTATAAAGCTGTCCAGCATGCGCGAGCCACAACTGGTACGCACTCCGTCGGTACAGAAAATATCCTTGTGCAGAAACGGAATACCGGTCAGCACCGTCGCATCACCGCCTTTCAGACGGGCATCTGCGGCCCTGGCGGCCTCAAGCGCAGCACTGTCGGTCAGGGTGATCACACTGTTCAGCTGTGCATCGTAGCGCTTGATCCGGTCAAGAAAACTCTGTGTCAGTTCCTCGCTGGAAAACGCCCCTTCACGCAGGCCAGCCGCCAGTTCGGAGATCGATTTTTGCAACATGGTGAATGGGTCTCAGTCGATAACTTTGGGTACCAGATACAGTCCCGCCTCTGTCCTGGGAGCGATCTGCTGGAATTTCTCACGCTGAATGGTCTCGGACACCTGGTCCACGCGCAGGCGCTGGCTGGCGTCCAGCGGGTGTGCCATCGGCTCGACACCCTGGGTATCGACACGCTTCAGCTGCTCGATAAACGTCAAAATATCGGACAAATTACGCGTATAGGTTTCATATTCGTTTTTATCTACGCCCAAACGCGCGAGGTGGGCTATTTTGCTTACGGCCTCTGAATCCAGCGACATGTTGCACTCTCAACTACGGTTCCGGGGAAGCGCGAAAGGTAGCACAATTGCCCCACCTGTTGCAGGCAGGATCGGTACTGGCGGAACATGTATTCTGCAAACAGGCGCGTTAATTGCTTGCTGTAGTTGTCACTCATTGCTAGATTACAGCCCTTTGACAGGGCAAGGGATTAAACGCTCCATGTTCAGAAGTCTGATGGGGATGTTCTCCAACGATTTATCGATTGATCTGGGTACCGCCAATACCCTGATTTATGTGCGCGGACAGGGCGTCGTGCTCAACGAACCCTCGGTGGTCGCCATTCGCCAGGATCGCGGCCCCGGCGGGCCGAAAAGCATTGCCGCGGTAGGCGCCGAGGCAAAGGCCATGCTGGGCCGTACGCCGGGTAATATCACCGCAATCCGGCCTTTGAAAGAAGGTGTCATAGCGGATTTCACTGTCACCGAGAAGATGCTTCAGCACTTTATTCACAAGGTACACGAGGCACGTTTTTTCCGCCCCAGCCCGCGCGTACTGATATGCGTACCCTGTGGCTCCACCCAGGTTGAACGCCGCGCCATCAAGGAATCGGCGGCCGGCGCCGGCGCCCGCGAGGTCTATCTGATCGAAGAACCCATGGCAGCCGCCATAGGTGCCGGCATGCCGGTGGACGAGGCGCGTGGTTCGATGGTGCTGGATGTCGGCGGCGGTACCTCCGAAGTTGCGGTCATCTCACTCAATGGCATTGTCTATTCGTCCTCGGTGCGTATCGGCGGTGACCGTTTCGACGAGGCCATTGTGAATTATGTGCGCCGGAATTATGGCACTCTGATTGGAGAAGCCACCTCCGAACGCATCAAGCAGGAGATCGGATCTGCGTACCCGGGTACCGAAATGAAGGAACTCGAGGTCAAGGGTCGTAACCTGGCACAGGGCGTGCCGCGCAGCTTTACGCTCAACAGCAACGAGATCCTGGAAGCCTTGCAGGAACCGCTGGCCGGCATCGTCGGTGCGGTCAAAACGGCTCTGGAACAGACGCCGCCGGAACTGGGCGCCGATGTCGCCGAACGCGGTATCGTACTCACCGGGGGCGGCGCACTGTTACGAGACCTTGACCGATTGATCATGGAAGAAACCGGTCTACCGGTGGTTGTCGCCGATGACCCGCTGACCTGCGTGGCACGCGGTGGTGGTCGTGCGCTGGAATTGCTCGACGAGCGCGGCGGCGATTTGTTTGCCCTCGAATAACGTTCGCGAGGTAAGCCTATCAAGCAGATTTTCACAGCCGGCCCGCCGCTGTTTGCCCGCCTGGTGGGCCTTGTCGCACTATCCATCGCTTTAATGACCATCGATCATCGACAGCATCATCTGGAGAGTGTGCGTGCCGCTCTGTCGGTACTGGTCTACCCGCTGCAATGGGTGGTTGACCTGCCCCACACCAGCAGCGAATGGTTCCGTGAATCCCTGTCCACACGACGCGAACTCCAGGAAGACAATGCCAGCCTGCGCACCCAGCAGCTGGTACTGAATACCGAGCTACAGAAACTGGAAGCCCTGGAAGCCGAAAACCGGCGCCTGCGCGCACTGCTGGATTCCTCATTCCAGGTTGATGAACGTCCGGTGCTGATAGCCGAGCTGCTATCAGTGGATATGGATCCCTACCGCCACCAGATCGAAATCAACAAGGGGTCGCTCGACCATCTGTTCGAAGGTCAGCCGCTGCTGGACAGCCAGGGCGTGATGGGGCAGTTGATTCACGTTGGGCCCTTCACCGCGACGGCGATGTTGATTACCGACCCTGCCCACGCCATACCGGTCCAGGTCAACCGCACCGGCCTGCGCACCATCGCCCTGGGCACCGGCTCGATCGACCGGCTGGAGCTGCCACATATTCCCAACAATGCAGATATTCGCGTCGGTGATTTACTGGTCACTTCGGGCCTGGGTGGCCGTTTCCCGCCCGGCTACCCGGTTGCCGAAGTGATCGATGTTCAACAAGACCCCGGCCGCACTTTTTCACAGGTCACCGCGCGGCCGCGCGCGCTGCTGGATCGTAGCCGCGAAGTACTGCTGATATGGCCACCGGAGTTGAAGAATCCGCCGGCGGCACCCGAGCCGGCCGGCAATGAAGCCGGCGCCAGTGAGCCATGAATCTGACCCGGCACCACGGCGGCATTATCATATTGCTGAGTTTTGCTGTGGCCATGTTGCTCACCATTATCCCGCTGGCCGATGGTTTACGTCCCTGGCGTCCCGACTGGGTCACACTGACGTTGATCTTCTGGTGTCTGGCATTACCCTACCGGGTCAGCGTCACATCCGGTTTTCTTGTCGGCCTGTTGCTGGATGTACTCACCGGAACCCTGCTTGGACAACACGCACTGGCGCTGAGTCTGATTGCCTATGTCTGTGTACGTCTGCACCAGCGCATCCGTATCTATCCCATGTGGCAACAGGCGCTCACGGTGCTGGTGATACTGGTGCTTCACCAGTTACTGACCCTGTGGGTCGACAGCACCATCGGCCGACCTTCACGCCCGCTCAGCTACTGGCTGCCGTCCCTGGTTGGTGCGCTGCTGTGGCCCCTCGTAACCCGTTTTCTGACCGCGCTGCGCGTTAACTTCCAGGTACAGTGAGCCATGGTTATGCGGGTCGCGATCAAGGACTACCTGTTCGAGAGCCAGCTGTTCATGCAGCGCTCGGTACAGGCGCTGGTATTTGCCGGGATACTGATCGTCATCCTGGTGGGGCGGCTGATTTATCTTCAGGTGGTGGCGCACGAGCATTACATTACCCTGTCTGATGATAACCGCATCAAAATACTGCCACTGCCGCCTAATCGAGGGCTGATTTTTGACCGCAACGGTCTGATCCTGGCGGACAACCTGCCGTCCTACCGGCTGGAAATCACGCCGGAACAGGTGCACGATATGGATGCGACACTGGACGCGCTGTCGCAACTGGTCAATATTCGTGACGTGGATCGCAAACGCTTTGAGCAGCTGCGCAAACGCACGCCGGCGTTCAAACCTGTGCCGCTGCGCTTTCGTCTCAGCGACGAAGAAGTGGCGCGCTTCGCCGTGGACCGGCACCGCTATCCCGGTGTCGATGTAGTCGCCGGCCTGTCCCGTCACTACCCGCACGGCCCGCTGATGTCACACGCCGTGGGCTATGTCGGCCGTATCGATGAACGCGATCTGCAACGCATAGACACGTCCG
>CAJXFW010000177.1 GCA_913053655.1 uncultured Thiogranum sp.
CGATTGGAGCAGTACAGGATAGTGTCAACATGAACTCCGAAACTTGAGTTATAAAATGAGGTTAAGCTGATTCATGTGCCTCGCAAGTGTCGGCGCTCTTTACAGAAGGCACAACCTGGCCTTTTCTATCCTCGGCATTCACCGTTTGAAAGCATAGTAATAATAATGTCTTATTATCACCTGTAGACTCCCTGGAGTGATTATTGCGCACGGCTAGCGGCAGGCCGCGCCATTGGCAATCACAACGGCCAAAGAGCTGGCGGCTCTTGGTGAAATCAAAAAAACTGACGATTAAGGGGGTAATCTTCATGCAAAAGCCACGTTTATTCGCACTCGTACTGGTCTTGCTCGCACCTTTCCAGCTGGCACAGGCCATCCTGGTCAGCGATCTGCCCAACCAGTTGCAGAGCTGTATTGGAAGTAATAATTGTTTCGTTGACACCAGTTCACCCGCTTTTTCACTTGGCACGCTGGAAGCCTACAGTTATGTCAATGATCCATCCGGATCGGCCGTTCCCGGTTTTGCATTACGCTACATCCTGCTACCTCCGTCGGGCCAGGTCACTACCGGTTCAGCGACGACGCCCTATATGGACTACGTCTGGTTGACGGTGCAGAACAGCTATGCGCTTGCGGGCGATTCAAATCGTGTAACCGTCTATACTGACAAGGCCAATCCGCAGCCGACAAACTTGCTGTTTGGTGACAGCAATGGTCTTGATATCGACATCGATATGACCAATGCCGCGTTGCTGGCCGGTAGTGGTTCCGAGACGAATGGTCTCGATAGCAACAACAACCCGTTTTCTCTGGGCGATATGAATCTGCTGGCTGATATGGGTGGCGGCGCATTGCTGCCCTGTGCCGCCGCAGGTTGTACCGCAAGCGCCCGGCTGAACCTGATCTATCTGAACTATGTTGATTCCGGTAGCGGTACAGCAACCCTGGCATTCAATGCAGCCGATACGCGTGCCCTGCTGTACCAGGTAATCAGTGATGATAACGGCTCCGATTCCGGCAGTAGCATTAACACCACGCAATCCTATTACGTTGCCGTGGTACCGTTACCCGCCGCCGCCTGGCTGTTTGCCAGTGGATTGCTGTGTCTTACCGGTTTTATGCGCCGTGTGCGCAACACGTAAAGACTGAATAATTCAGCCACCCACTTTCTGCCATTGCCTCGGCAAGCCTTGCCAGGCCCGCGGCTGCGGAGCATAAGTGGGCGGGCGGTGTTAAAACCTCCCCTGTCTGTAATCAACAAAAGCCTGTTGAACTTCTTCGCTGGTATTCATCACAAACGGTCCACCACGTGCAACGGGTTCATCCAAAGGCTTGCCTGCAATCAACAGGAACCGCACATCATCTTCATCGGCATTCAGTTCAATGGCGCCACCTTCGCCGAGTATACCCAGGTCATCCCGTACCAGTGTGACCATTTGCCCGTTCTCATCTGGCATGCTGACCCGCCCGTCTATCACATAGATAAAGGCGTTATGTGATATCGGTAGCATTTCGACAAATGCCTGGCTGGCCGGAACCCGGACATCCAGGTACACGGGTTCGGTTAAAGGCTGAACAACCGGCCCGGTCGTGCCCTGTGAGGTCACCCCGGCAATCACTTTAACCTCGACACCTCCTCCCCGTGATTCCAGCGGGATATCTTTTGCCGGGCGCTCCTGGTAGCCAGGCGCATCCATCTTGTGTTCAGCAGGCAGATTCACCCACAGCTGGAACCCTTCCAGCAAGCCATTTTCCTGTTCCGGCATTTCCGAGTGAACAATACCTTTGCCGGCTGTCATCCACTGGATACCACCCGATTCGATCACACCTTCGTGGCCCGCGTTGTCCTTGTGTCGCATCCGCCCCGCAAGCAGGTAGGTAACGGTTTCAAATCCACGATGCGGGTGGGAAGGGAAACCGGCAATGTAGTCTTCCGGCCTGTCGGAACGAAAGGCATCCAGAAGCAGGAACGGGTCAAGCATAGGAAAGGCTGGCTGGCCAATGGCGCGGGTGAGTTCAACACCGGCCCCGTCTGTCGCTGGCATACCTTTAACCAGCCGGGTTAGCCTTCTCGGTTGAATGTGTTCTCGGGTTACAGTAGCTTTCATGTCGGTTTCTCCCTGGTTTAAGCAACAGCCGGTGTAGTGTCTTCAGGTAACCATTTCCCCAGCATCGCAAGAGCTGCGGTTTTACTGGCAGATGCATCCACATTGGTTTGTTCCGCATAGACAGGCCGCAAATCGCTGATGCCGATAAAGCCAAAGATGTGGTGCAGATACCCACTGGCAAAATCGACCGCACTGCCGAACGGTATACCGCCTGACGCCATGACAAGATAGACAGGTCGGTCTTTCAGGAGGCCTTGCGAACCCTTTTCTGTGTACTCAAAGGTCAGGCGTGCACGGCAGATCATGTCGATCCAGGCTTTGAGTATCGCTGGCACGGAGAAGTTATAAACCGGCACTGTCAACAGAATCACATCGGCGGACTCCAGTTCGCGTACCAGTAAATCAGAAGCCGTCAGCGCCTCGTGTTGTGACGGATCACGTTCGGCAGGATCCGTCAGGTTGGCCTGTACCCAGCGCTCATCAAGGAAATCGATCGTTTCGTAAAGTTTTCGTACGACCACCTCGGCATCCGGGTTTGCCTGCATCAGACGTTGTATCACTTCATCACCCAGCTGTCGGGTTACCGAGTCGCTGTGGCGCGCACTGCTATCGATGCGCAGTATTTTTTTTACCTGTGTTTCGGTCATGTCCGTTACCTCATGCAGTCGGGTTTCGTTTAGCGTCAATCGACCAGGCGTGCGTCTCGCCCGCAACCAGGAACAGGAAGCCACCGGCCATGGCCAGATTTTTCATGAACATGATGGACTGCATCTGGTCAGCAAAATTGGCGTGGAAGATCAGCGCACTGAGCAGGCTGAAACCTGCCAGCAGGAAGGCAGCGATACGCGTCTTCCAGCCCAGCAATACGGCCAGTCCGCCACCGATTTCCAGCAGGATCACCAGTGGCAGCAATGCGCCGGGAAGCCCCATGCTTTCCATGTAGCCCTGGGTGCCCGCATAACCGGCACCGAGCTTATTGATTCCGGCCGTAATAAAAATGGCTGACATCAGTGCCCGGCCGGCGAGTTGGGTACTGGCTTTCATCATAAGTGTGCTCATGGCGTTGTCCTCGTTGGTATTGCCTGGCGTGTTTGTTTGCGACGGAGAAGAGCTTAGTTGTTCGACATGAAATGATAAATATGGATTTATGGAACTTACTGTTCTATATTTAACAACAGTATGGGCAGGTTTGCTGATCTGGAAGCGTTTACGGCGGTGGTGGAATCCGGGACATTCAGTGCCGCCGGGGAACGGCTGGGCATTGCCAAATCGGTGGTGAGTCGGCGCATCAGCCAGTTGGAAAGTCGTCTGGGCAGTCGTCTGATGAATCGTACGACACGGCGTCTCGCCTTGACCGATGCCGGCAGAAACTTTTATCAACGAGCGACGCAGATACTGGCAGACCTGGATGATGCAGAACAGAGTGTTACACAAGAGATGGCAGAGTTGCGCGGTTCACTCAAGCTTGCTGCTCCGCTGTCGTTTGGTCTTTTGCACCTGACGCGTGCCATCACAGATTTTCTCAACGAACATCCTGCCATTGAATTAAACCTGGATCTGAATGATCGCAACATCAACCTGGTTGAGGACGGTTTTGACATGGCCGTCAGGATCGGGAAGTTGAAGGATTCCACGCTGGTGGCCCGGCGTCTGGGAACCTCACAGCATGTCACCTGTGCCAGTCCGGCGTATCTGCAACAGCACGGGGAACCCGTGCACCCGGATGACTTGCAGCAACACGTTGGACTGCAATACAGCAACATTACCTACAAACAGCAGTGGGGTTATGTGAATCCCGAGGGTAAAACGGTTTTCGGTCAGCCACAGATTCGCATAAGAAGTAATAACGGGGATGCGCTGGCCTCAGCAGCCATGGCAGGTCTGGGTATTACGGCAGGCCCCACGTTTATTCTTGGCAACTATATTAAGGATGGCAGCCTGGTAGCATTGCTGAGTGGATATCAACGCCCCGCTACGGGAATCCGTGCAATATATCCACCGGGGCGGTTAATACCAAAACGTGTTCAGGTGTTCTCGGATTTTCTTGCCAGTCGCTTTGGTGATTGTCCGTACTGGGATTAATCTGCCCGGCTTACCGTCTGGATATGGGTGTAACGCAAGCGTGCAACATTCATCAGTGCTTCGCGCGGTTTGCCGATGTAATTGCCTTGTGCATAGTCCACACCGTAGTTACGTAGCATCTCAAGCATTCTTGAGTCTTCCACATATTCAGCAATCGTTTGTTTGCCCAGTGCGTGTGCGACCTGGGAGTATAGGAAGTATAAACACCCTTTCTCCAGGAAACCACCGCCTCTGAATAACAGCCCTCCCCACTCTTCGCCCTGATCGCTGCACAATCTGCGCTGAATTCCACCACCAGTGCCTGGTTAAGTTTTCTGTCGGTGGTGTTTTCCGCCTGAACCTGAAAGAGAAACGCTACCAAAGCCCCTGCAACCCATCAAGGTTACAGGGGCTTTTTTCATGGAAATCGTCTTTTTTAAATACAGGGTATTACGAGACGGATTTCTTCTGACGGGCAGCTCCGAACAGACCAAGCAGGCCTGAACCAAACAGCCATACTGCGGCAGGTAAAGGTACGGTGGATACGGCTTCCAGTGCGTTGATGTTTTCATTCTGAATAGTGCTGAATTCACACATAACGCAATGTGTGGTATCCCATATATGGCCGCCCTGATTCAGGAATGTGGC
>CAJXFW010000178.1 GCA_913053655.1 uncultured Thiogranum sp.
TCTGGTTGCTGATGGCGATGATACGACTCATGATGTTGTGGAAAACTCCGCGGTTATTTCCAGCCAGAGCAGGTGGCGTTCTGCTGCCAGCCCCGGGACGTTCAGACGTTCTATGTGCAGCCCGGCCCGATCGCCTTGCAGCGCATATATTTCCTGTTCGGGCACGCTGCCCTTCATGAACAGCATGCGACCACCGGGACGCAGCAGGTGAGCAGTCTGCCGGTGCAGCTCGTCCAGACTCGCCACCGCCCGGCTAATTACCATAGCAAATGACCGGGGCGGCTGATACTCCTGCATGCGCGTGTGTACCACCTCGACATTGTCCAGCCCAAGCTCTGCCACGGCCTGGCGCACGAAACGCACTTTTTTGGCATTCGAATCCAGCAGCGTGACTGCCAGCTGTGGACGCGCAATGGCCAGCGGCAAGCCTGGCAGACCGGCGCCGGTACCGACATCCAGCAGGCTGTCACCGTATAGATAGGGCAACACCACCAGACTATCGAGGATGTGGCGGGCCACCATGGCACACGGTTTACGCACTGCGGTGAGGTTAGTAACGCGATTCCATTTGTCCAGCAGACGCACCAGACTGGCAAGCTGCGCCACAGCAGTGGCATCTGGCGCCAGCTCCAGCGCGTGCCAGCCCTTGAGAATATCGGCTTGTAAACCCTCAGATACCATCCAGCAACCCATCAGAACCTACAACGTAAATATCTTGTTTAATCAATGAGTACGAGCAGCCCTCTCTCTTTCAACGTAGATTAACCACCATTGCACGGGTTCAGCCTATCCATTACACAGCAGAGAAACGACAACAACGTCCCCGTGCTCAAAACCGAGCGCCATGAATTTACGGCAATCCCTACTGACAGGACCAATCCTGGTTTACCATTGTCCTGACCCGCGAGCACGGGTATTGTCAGCGTGAATTTAACAGAAAACGAGTCGTACGACGTCAACGGATTTGACGAATCAAGCAAAGGACTATGCATATGAATATACGTGTCATTGAATTAGAGCGACTTCCTGCCATGGGTGAAACACTGCAAACCGACGCGGAAATAGCGCCGAAAACCGAAAGATTGATCCATCAGGTTGAGGCAATCCGACTTACCGCCAATGTAACCCTGGACGAAAGCCGCCGTAGTCAGCTGGGTCAATTCATGACCCCCTCACCTGTTGCGCAACTAATGGCTGCGATGTTTGACGATCTGGGCGGTGACATTCACCTGCTTGATGCTGGTGCAGGCGTTGGTTCATTAACTGCGGCACTCATTGAAAATGCCACTACTCGTAAAATACCGCCGCGCTCGATCACTGCCAACACTTATGAACTGGAACCACTTTTACTTTCCCATCTTGAAAAAACGACGGCCTTGTGCCGAGAGACGTGCAAGCAAGCAAACATCTCGTTCATCAACAGAATTCGTCCACTAAACTTCATTGAGGAAGCCACTTCAATCCTGCGCGGCGACCTTTTTTCTGAACGTATCCAACCCCGGTTCAACCGGGCGATTCTTAACCCTCCGTACTGTAAAGTAAACAGCGCTTCAACGGTTCGCAAGCTCTTAAGAAGTGTTGGCATTGAGACCAGCAATCTCTATACAGCTTTTGTTGCCCTCGCTATCAAGCTGCTTGAAACGGACGGTGAACTGGTTGCTATCACACCCCGAAGCTTCTGTAACGGCCCCTACTTCAAACCCTTCCGCGAGCTATTGCTGAAAGAGATGTCGCTCACACACATACATATCTTTCATGCCAGAAACAAAGCCTTCAAAGGTGATGCTGTACTACAGGAAAACATTATCTTCCATGCGATAAAGGCCAAGGTTGCCAGCCGCGTATTAATTTCTTCAAGCACCTGCGCTAACGATCCCAACATTGTACATCGTTGGATTGAACGTCATGAAGTTGTCAACCCGGCTGATCCGGATTTATTCATTCATATTGCCACTGAAGAAAATGATGCTGCAACCACCTTGAGAGTACGTGGGCTCCCTTGCTCGCTGGAAGATTTGAATATCAAGGTTTCGACAGGACGCGTCGTTGACTTTCGGTCCAGAAAATTTTTACGCATGGAACCCGAAGCGTCAACCGTGCCGCTGATTTATCCATCCCATTTCAAAGATGGTTTTATTTCCTGGCCAAAGCTGCACGGGCGCAAGCCCAATGCGATTATTGAGCATGCCAGTACAACTGACCTGCTGGTTCCCTCCGGCATGTATGTGCTCGTAAAGCGCTTTTCCTCCAAAGAAGAGCGTCGCCGCATCGTTGCAGCGATCTACGACCCACGGCGCCTGAGAAAAGAATGGGTTGGCTTTGAAAACCACCTAAACTACTTTCACGTAGACGGAAAAGGTTTAACCAGAAATGTAGCAAAAGGATTAGCGCTATTTCTCAATTCAAGCATTGTCGATCAATATTTTCGGCTTTTCAGCGGCCACACACAGGTCAATGCAGCCGACTTACGCAGCCTTCGTTACCCATCGATACGACAACTGAAACAGCTGGGCAATCGCATCAAGAACAAAATTCCTGACCAGGAACGTATAGACGAGATCATAGAAGAAACAGTATTTTCCAAGCTACTTTAGTTCGAACGTCTCTGCCAAAAAATGCTTGGAAGGATCTTCCTGTATCCAGATATAAGTTCCTGGCGCAATATTCTTGTACTTGCGCTGTCGTTTCGCAGCGGTGCTCCACGATAGATATGCGGTGGTAAAACCTATTCCGGCTTTACCACCGCGATTGGCCAAAGCCGTCAGGTTATTCACCTTGTGTATATCAACTTCGCCATCGCTGGTTACCGCCTCGATAACCCACAAAAAGTCTGTATCGGGATTCCATAACAAGACATCGGGCATAGAATCATCCAGCCTTATTGTTAAACCTGCCTCGTTAAGTTGTTCTCGATCATCGGTAGTTATGCGCTCTCCATCACCTTCATCGATGTAAAGAATTTTAAAATTCGGTAAAAAGTGCGGTACGTAATGAGTGCAACTGGCCCTGATTAAATCACTATGCTTCGTATCAACTTTTTGGCGGGATTCCGCTGCCAGTCTGGCCTGCAATTCCAGGCGCAGCCGAACCTTGTCTTTCTGTATCCATTGCCGTAGTTCTTCGCGCCACGTTTTCTCAGGGGCCTTAAGAATAGCTTTGAAAGCATCGGCAAGTTTATAAGATGAGTTTGATGATTTCGATACAGGGTGGCCCGGCAAAAACGCGCGGCTCTTGGAATCAAAGTAGACCTTTTCAATTGCACCAAGCTCCCACATGGGTTTTAACCAGTAGTCACGTCCTTCTCTATCGAGTTTTCTATCATCTCTCTGAAGGATTCCAATGTGACACGCAATATGTGATGTGCTTGCACCATCACAGAATCGTGTACCCGTCTTCGCCCTGGTAAACCAACTATCATTCTGGTCATCAAGCAAAGCAAACACTGCATCACACTGATCTGCCGAATATCGGTCGATTTCCCGCAGCACTGCACTGATCCTGGCTTTACTGACCTTCTGATAGACTTTAGGCGCGGGATTACCCCCCTGTGCGGAAATTTCTTCCCTGAGTTTTTTAACCTTATCTTCTAATGCCATCTATAACCTTCTAGGGAAGCTCTGATCAATTCGTCATGCCGGCGTATGCCGGCATCCAGCATCTTGAAAACTCTGGATCCCGGCATGCGCCGGGATGACGAAAAGCGAATTAACCAGAGGTTCCCTAGAACACTCGCTGCCTGACGGTACAGGATACTGTATGTCAAAAACAAAGCGGGCTGAGATGTGCTCAGGCACTTTTCGCCAAGCCGGATTTTTTCAAATACACCAGCAACAGCGATACCGCCGCCGGCGTCACGCCCGGAATGCGTGCGGCCTGGCCGATGGTTTCCGGATTCACAGCAATCAGTTTTTCCCTGACTTCAGATGACAGGCCCTTTACCTGCCGGAAATCCAAGTTGCCGGGCAATGCCTTGTGCTCGTTACGTTGCTGGCGCGCTATTTCCTGCTGCTGGCGTTCGATATAGCCCTGGTAGCCGGCCTGTATTTCGACCTGTTCCGCTACCTTGCTGTCTGCTGTACCCGGACCGACTGCGGGTAGCTGCATTAAGTCGGTGTATGTTAACGACGGGCGTCGTAACAGGTCCGCGACACGTTGTTCGTTGCTGATGGGCTCACCGTGAATTTCCTCCAGCTGTTGCGATTCAGGCGTACCGGGTCTTACCCACAGTTGCTGGAGGCGCTGTTGCTCTTCCTTTATAGCATCGCGCTTTGTCACGAACCGGTGCCAGCGCGCATCGTCAACGAGAGCCAGTTCGCGCCCTGTTTGCGTGAGTCGCAGATCGGCGTTGTCCTCGCGTAATAACAGGCGGTATTCAGCGCGGCTGGTAAACATTCGATATGGTTCACGGGTACCGCGGGTAACCAGGTCATCGATCATTACACCCATGTACGCCTGGTCACGGCGCGGACTCCAGGCTTGTTCACTCCTGGACTTGCGCGCAGCATTCAGCCCGGCGATCAACCCCTGTGCACCCGCCTCTTCGTAACCGGTGGTTCCATTAATCTGGCCGGCGAAAAACAGGCCTTCCACAAACTTCGTTTCCAGCGACGCTTTCAGATCGCGCGGGTCAAAATAGTCATACTCTATGGCATAACCGGGCCGCGTGATGTGTGCGTTTTCGAAACCGGGCATGGAATGTA
>CAJXFW010000179.1 GCA_913053655.1 uncultured Thiogranum sp.
CCAATCGTTCCCACATTCACATGTGGCTTCGTACGTTCAAATTTTTCCTTGGACATCGAACCAATCTCCCCGTTCTCTATTCGCCGGCTGGCTATGCCTACCTATTTAATACAGACCTGATATACATCCGATCACTATCTGGAGCTCATAACCGGATTCGAACCGGTGACCTCTTCCTTACCAAGGAAGTGCTCTACCGACTGAGCTATATGAGCAAATTCCGCCCTGTACCCCCAGGGCACCCTCCTGGAGCGGGTGATGGGAATCGAACCCACGTCATTAGCTTGGAAGGCTAAGGTTCTGCCGCTGAACTACACCCGCAAAACTCACTCTGGTGGAGGGGGGAGGATTCGAACCTCCGAAGGCTGAGCCGTCAGATTTACAGTCTGATCCCTTTGGCCAACTCGGGAACCCCTCCCAAAACGCAAGCCGCGTATTTTGATCCAGGGGCTCGTGGCTGTCAACTGCGGCGGGTGGATTTTGTTAGTAAAAATGAAAACTTGACGAGGCGGTGTCTGGATCCGCCAGATGTTCTCCCCATGGGCTTTCTGGTAACATGCCTCCCCCGTGCGAACACGAGGATCGCGGTTAGCATCCGGACCCCCTCAACGGCGCAGACAATAACTTTAAATCCGTATTTTATTCAGGGGTTTTCATGAAAATTTCCATTTATGGTTCAGGGTACGTAGGCCTGGTCACTGGCGCCTGCCTTGCACAGGTGGGTAATGACGTGCTGTGTGTGGATATCGATCCTGACAAAATCGACCTGCTGAAACGTGGTGAAAGCCCGATTTTCGAACCCGGCCTGACGGATATGCTGCGCGCCAACCAGGCGTCCGGGAGACTGAATTTCACTCTGGACGCTACCGAAGGCGTGGCGCACGGCCTGTTCCAGTTTATTGCCGTCGGCACGCCGCCGGATGAAGATGGCTCTGCCGACCTGCAACATGTGCTGGCCGTAGCGAAGACGATTGGCGAACATATTGGCGAGTACCGCATTATCGTCAATAAATCCACAGTGCCGGTGGGCACAGCCGACCGGGTACGGACCCAGGTTCAGGAGGCCCTCGACCAGCGTGCTGCGAACCTCGAATTCGATGTCGTCTCCAACCCGGAATTCCTCAAGGAAGGCGCTGCAATCGATGATTTCATGCGCCCGGACCGGGTTGTCATCGGCACCGATAACCCCCGAACCACAGAATTACTAAGGGAACTCTACACACCCTTTAACCGTAACCACGAGCGTATTGTGGCGATGGATATTCGCTCCGCTGAACTCACCAAATATGCAGCAAACTCCCTGCTGGCCACCAAAATCAGCTTTATGAACGAATTATCCAACATCGCGGAAAAATTGGGCGCGGACATCGAAAAGGTTCGCGTCGGCATCGGCTCCGATCCCCGCATCGGCTACAAGTTTATCTACCCCGGCGCCGGTTACGGAGGCTCTTGCTTTCCAAAGGATGTCCGCGCCCTGGAAAGTACTTCGCTGGAAAATGGCTACACACCGGAACTGTTGCACGCCGTAGAAGCCGTTAATTTCCGCCAGAAACGCAAACTGCCGGAAATGATATCCGCCCATTACCGGGGCAGGCTGAAGGGCAAAACCTTCGCCCTGTGGGGGCTGGCGTTTAAACCCAATACCGATGATATGCGCGAAGCATCGAGCCGGGTGCTAATGGAAAGTCTGTGGGAACAGGGCGCCTCAGTACGTGCTTTTGACCCGGAAGCTATCGAAGAAACCCGCCGCATTTACGGCGAGCGGGACGACCTGACCCTGTGCGATTCGCCCGAAGCTGCGCTACACGGTGCGGATGCTCTGGTGGTCATTACCGAGTGGAACCAGTTCCGCAGCCCGGATTTCGAGCACATTCGAAAGCAACTGAAGGAGCCGGTGATTTTCGATGGCCGCAATCTGTATGACCCTGAATTTCTGGCTAAACAGGGGTTTACCTACCATTCGATAGGACGCACGACAGCCAAACCCTGACTGGCTCCCCAGGGAACGAATAGCTAAATGTGGCGGCTGAATTCGGAGTGCTGAACATCCCCCATCAGCGTTTCGAATGTTTCCGCGCTGACATGGACGAGCTGCTCGTGATCACCGGCTTCGAAGTAGATATCCGGCTCTTCTGCCAGACTCTCGTCGAGAATGGTCTCAACGTCATAAACCGCACCAAAAGGCGGTATCGCACCGGGTTCGCAGTCCTCGAACAGGGCACCGAGTTCGTACTCGGTCGCCAGGCCAAGATTGCGATTGGTCTGGCGGTGCAGCTCTCCGAGATCCAGCCTGCAACTGGCCGGCAACACCGCGAGCACATATCCACGATCATCTTCCAGCACCACTGATTTGGCGAGCAGCGCCCCCGGCACATGTGCGAGCTGTGCCGATTCCATGCTGGTGGAGGAATGCGGGTGGTCAATGAGCTCGAAATCAGCATCCTGCTCAATCAGATAATCCGCTAAACGACTTGCTATGGTCATAATCACGCCCTCCATTCCCGGGTTCTCACTCTGAGTATAGTTCAGGTACATACCATCGCTATTCAGCCCACAATCGAACCGCCCGGAAACACCGGCCGACGTGCGATAATGCCTGGCAAATCCCTGCACCAGCCATGCTATGCATATTCTGATAGGCGTTACGATACTGCTACTGCTCCTGTTCGGACCTCAGCTCTGGGTGCAGGCGGTACTGAAAAGACACAGCAAACCCAGGGACGACTTCCCCGGTACGGGTGGTGAGTTCGCGCGCCATCTGCTTGACCGGCTAGAGCTGAAGAATATCCAGCTTGAGGCAAGCGATGCAGGCGATCATTACGATCCTGCAAACAAGGTGGTACGCCTGACGCCCGACAAACTGAACGGCAGGTCACTGACGGCGATAACCGTAGCAGCCCATGAAGTAGGGCACGCGCTGCAGGACCAGCTCGGCTATAAACCCTTGCGCTGGCGCACCCGCCTGGCGCTGCTGGCGCAGACCATTCAGCAACTGGGAAACGGGCTTTTTATTCTGGCACCGCTGGTAGCCGCTGCGACCCGTGCACCCTCGTCGGCATTTCTGATGCTGGCTGCCGGCGTAGCGAGTTTTGGTTCGGCGGCGCTGGTTCACCTGATCACACTGCCGGTGGAATGGGACGCCAGCTTCCGACGCGCCCTGCCGCTACTCGAGGCAGGGCGGTATCTATCGGACCAGGATCAGCGCGATGCGCGGCAGATTCTTACAGCGGCTGCCTTCACCTACGTCGCCGGTTCGCTGGCGAGTTTGTTGAACCTGTGGCGCTGGTTGCGCTGGATGCGGCGATAAACCGCTCAAGCGTGCGGCCCAAAATGCCGACGCAGAACCTGAAACCTGAGGATTTTTCATGAACCGGACGTCACTTTTCTCATTACTGCTCCTGCCTGGACTGATGCATGCGCTCCCGAGCGCAGCCAGGGATATGGATGACCAATATGCCGTATTCGGTGTTGGCGCGGAAAACTGCGCCGACTACCTGGTCGCCCGCGACCGGGGCGGGGCTGCCGAACGCTGGTACCACCACTGGCTCGCCGGCTACCTGTCTGCGGTCAACAACGCCGGTGCCAGCACCTACAACATTCTTGGTAACAAATCCATGGCCGACATTCTCGACTGGCTTGAGGGCTATTGTGCCGCCAGTCCGAACGTCAACTTCGCCAACGCAGTAACCGACATGGTCACCATACTCTACGAAGACCGACAGAATATGGCGCCCGGTAAACAGGGCGGCTGGAACAAGTTTACTGACCAGTCAGCGGGGCCTTCACCCTGACCTCGGCGTAATCTCCCAGCACCTCGCGTACTTGCGGCAAACGGATCGGTTGCGCTGCTGCCGCCGACTCAAAAGCCCCGGAACAAACCAGCGTCACCGGCGCTTGCCAGTGTGACCTGAGGCTGATATAAAACTGGTAGGCGATGGGTGACCGACTGCTGCCGAGGGCCAACGTTGCGGCAGCCACCCTGACCGGCCATTCGGAATTAAACGATGTTTCATCCAGCCAGACCGAATCAACGACCAGTACACCCGGCTTGATTTTCTGTTCTACCGGCAACGGGTCGCGCAGCAAAAAATAGCAGAATGGCGCGTACTGGTCGGTACTGCTGTAACTCATGGTCTTGCCGTGCTGCAGGTAAACCCGCGCCAGCCCTGTCGGGATGGTAATGGTTTTTAACACCTCGACCTCATCACCTGCCAGCAGCGGGCTGGTATAGAACCCCTGCCTGGAACCCGCTTGCTGGCAGCCGGCCAGCAACAGTACGACATAGAAACTTGCCAATACCGGCCAGTTTTTTCTGATCATCGATGCGTTCTCCCGTCAGCCAGACTCAGGCATCCAGCGCCTGTCACATAAGTTTAGTCAGACACACCGGAATTTGCACGGATACCAACCAGGTGCCACAGGTGCTTGCACGCTACGCGCACAATGACTGCTGGATTAATCAGATTTAACATGCGAACCAGTCTGCACCCTGTATGCTGATCCTGTCGACAGGTGCTAGTCCTCAGCAAGACACGCTGCCAGCTCCCGGTACGCGATTACCAGATCATCTACGGAAAATGCTGCATTGGCCGGGCTGGGATTGGGGGTCACAAAAATTTTCGACTGCCCAATACGCCGGGCTTGCAGACCCCAGCCAACATCCGTTGTCGCTATACCTCCATAG
>CAJXFW010000180.1 GCA_913053655.1 uncultured Thiogranum sp.
GCATTGTCTCCACGCAGGCAATCGATGTGCAACGTCACATTGGCATGGTTAACGAAACCCTGGAAAAACTCGTGCAACAGGTCCACGTCGAAATCACCGATACGCGCACGCGCAAAGCTGGCGTGGTATTCCAGACCCGGACGCCCGGAGAAATCGATCACCACACGCGACAGCGCCTCGTCGAGCGGGACGTAGGCATGCCCGTAACGACGTATACCTTTCCTGTCACCCAGCGCCTGGGTAAATGCCTGACCGAGGGCAATGCCGATATCTTCCACCGTGTGGTGGGCATCGATATGCAGGTCGCCTTTTGCCTCAATGTCTATGTCCAGCAAGCCATGGCGCGCGATCTGGTCCAGCATGTGCTCCAGAAACGGCACACCGGTTTTCAGGCGGGTTTTGCCACTACCGTCGATAACCAGGTTCACCGAGATCTCGGTTTCCAGTGTGTCGCGTTTTACCTGTGCCGCTCGTGTAGTCATTTTTTATTCAATCAAATCAGGGGGTCAACTCTGGTTAGCATCGTAGCGGAAATCCGGCTGCGAGAGAACCACCCGCTGGCAGGTTCTTTAAATATTGATATAGATCAATGAATTTGCTCAAATGGGATTTCTGAGCAGAGAACGTGTTTTATCTATGCCTACTAGAAAACTCGAATCCGTCGTTTCACTGAACGATATCAGAGTCGCCTGCAAGGCGTGCAGTCTGAAAGAAATCTGCCTGCCGGTCGGTATCGACAAGGACGATCTCGATCACCTGGACGCCATCATCGACCGCAAGCGACCGCTGGCGCGTGGTGAGCACCTGTTCCACGTTGGTGACAACTTTCAGTCTATCTATGCGGTCCGCTCGGGTTCCCTGAAAACCTATACCACCTCGGAAGACGGCCAGGAGCAGGTGATGGGCTTCCAGTTACCCGGCGAGTTGGTAGGGCTGGATGCCATTGCCGAAAACTGCCACCCGCTGGCTGCCAAAGCGCTCGAAACTACCAGCGTCTGCGAAATCCCCTTCGATGAGCTGGAAAAACTGAGCGGCCAGATCGGCGGCCTGCAGCACCAGCTACTGCGCGTGATGAGCCAGGAAATCCGTGATGACGAGCAGAATATGGTGATACTGGGTCAGAAATCCGCCGAGCAGCGTTTGGCGGCCTTCCTGATCGGCCTCTCCAATCGTTTCCGGCGGCGTGGTTTTTCCGCCAACCAGTTCAACCTCAGTATGTCGCGCAGCGATATCGGCAACTACCTCGGGCTGGCGCTGGAAACCGTCAGCCGCCTGTTCACCCGTTTCCAGAATGAAGGGCTGCTGAGTGTCGACCGCAAGCATATTGAGCTGCTCGACCGCGATCAGTTATACACCTTCTCCGGCGCGCACTGCGCTGCAGATGAAGCGCCGAAGGCGCAGACCGAAAACTGAACCCTGCCACCTACCTCTATCTGGTGCAGAATTGATCTGTATCAATGCCCCCTAATGCCTCAACCCCCAGAGTTGACCCCGGTTTTTTACAATCTGCCGGGAGATGTTTTACATGAGTATATACAAAGGGGCCGCGCTGGTTGCTGCAATCGCCACAACCTTCACCACCACATCGGTCATGGCCTACGAGGCCGGCGATTTCATTGCCCGAGCCGGCTGGGCACACCTGGAGCCCAATGACGACGCCGACGATTTTTCCAACCTGCCAGGCACCTCCGTCAAGGTTGACAGTGCCGACACGCTGGGCATCACCTTCTCGTACCTGGTGACCGACAATATCGGCATCGGCCTGCTCGGCGTATGGCCGTTCACAGTGGATATCAAGGGCGACAAAGGCGCCCTGGCTAACGACGACAAGGTCGCCGATACCAAGGCGTTGCCGCCGACGCTGACACTGCAGTATCACTTCGATGCCGGCCCCGACTTTCATCCTTACATCGGCGCCGGTATTAACTACACTTATTTCTGGGATGAGAGCACTAAAAGCAACAGCACGCTTGGCGGCAGTCGCGTCGACCTCGAGAATAGCTGGGGTCTGGCGGGTGAACTTGGGCTGGACTACACGCTTGCCAACGATTACCTGGTCAGTGCTCAGGTCTGGTATGTCGATATCAGCACCACCGCAAGATCCAAGGGTGTGCTGGGCGACCCTTCTCTCGCAGGCAAAGCCGATATCGATATCGACCCCTGGGTCTTCATGCTCGGTGTCGGTAAAAAATTCTGATACGCCTCCGAAGGCAGCGGTTTGATAACCGCTGCCTTTTTGTTTGAATACGCATCATGAACTCACAGGAAACCGCTATGGACTCACAGACTACGTATAACTACAAGGTCGTGCGCCAGTTCACCGTGATGACCGTCGTCTGGGGCATCGTCGGGATGCTGGTGGGTGTCTTTATCGCTGCGGAACTGGTGTGGCCGCAACTTGGCATGGGCGTACCCTGGCTGTCCTTTGGCCGACTGCGCCCGTTACATACCAATGCCGTTATTTTTGCCTTCGGCGGCTCTGCGCTGTTCGCGACCTCGTACTATGTCGTACAGCGCACCTGCCAGGCCCGGCTGTTCTCCGACAAGCTCGCGGCCTTCACCTTCTGGGGCTGGACACTGGTTATCATTTCCGCTGTCATCACGCTGCCGCTCGGCATCACCACCAGCAAGGAATACGCAGAACTGGAGTGGCCGATCGATATCCTGATCACCGTGGTGTGGGTGAGCTATGCGATCGTGTTCTTCGGCACCATCATGAAGCGCAAGGTCAAACACATCTACGTCGCCAACTGGTTCTTCGGCGCGTTCATATTGACCGTTGCCGTGTTGCACGTGGTCAACAGTGCCGCATTACCGGTCAGTCTGACCAAGTCCTACTCGGTATATCCCGGGGCCATCGACGCCATGGTGCAGTGGTGGTACGGCCATAACGCGGTGGGCTTTTTCCTGACCGCCGGTTTCCTTGGCATGATGTATTACTTTGTCCCCAAGCAGGCCGGGCGCCCGGTGTATTCCTACCGCCTGTCGGTGGTGCACTTCTGGTCGTTGATCTCCACCTACATGTGGGCCGGCCCACATCATCTGCACTACACGGCGCTGCCGGTATGGACACAGTCGCTGGGTATGGTGTTCTCGCTGATTCTGTTGGCGCCGTCGTGGGGCGGCATGATCAACGGTATCATGACCCTGTCCGGTGCCTGGCACAAACTGCGCGACGACCCTATTCTTAAATTCATGATCGTGTCGCTGTCCTTCTACGGCATGTCCACCTTCGAAGGCCCGATGATGGCCATCAAGACGGTCAACGCGTTGTCGCACTATACCGACTGGACCATCGGCCACGTGCACTCGGGCGCCCTGGGCTGGGTGGCGATGGTCTCTATCGGCTCGATCTACTTCCTGATACCGAAACTGTTCGACCGCGAACAGATGTATTCGATCAAAATGATCGACTGGCATTTCTGGATGTCTACCATCGGCGTGGTGCTTTACATCGTCTCCATGTGGATAGCCGGCATCATGCAGGGGCTGATGTGGAGAGCCGTTAACGACGACGGCACGCTGACCTACAGCTTTGTTGAATCGCTGCAGGCCACGTACCCGTATTACTTTGTCCGTTTTCTGGGGGGTGCGCTGTTCTTCTCCGGCATGCTTTTGATGGCCTGGAATGTTACCAAAACCATCTCCGGCGCACGCCCGGCAGACACCCCTGTACCACAAGCCGCCTGATTCGGGAGCGCTGCTATGAGCCATGAAGTTGTCGAAAAAAATATCGGCCTGATGGCACTGCTGATCCTGCTGGTCATCAGTGTTGCCGGGCTGGTTGAAATCGTGCCGCTGTTCTTCCTGAAAAGCACGACAGAGCCGGTTGAAGGCCTTAAACCTTATACGGCCCTGCAACTGGAAGGGCGGGACATCTATATCCGCGAGGGCTGCTACCTGTGTCACTCGCAAATGATCCGTCCATTTCGTGCCGAGACCGAGCGTTACGGTCACTATTCTGTAGCCGGCGAATTCGTCTACGACCATCCTTTCCAGTGGGGTTCAAAACGCACCGGTCCGGACCTGGCCCGGGTAGGAGGTCGTTACAGTGACGACTGGCACCGCGTGCACCTGACGAATCCACGCGACGTAGTGCCGGAATCGAATATGCCGAGCTTCCCGTGGCTGTCGGAAAATGTGCTGGACGGTCAACTGACACCCAGAAAACTGAAAGTCATGCGCATACTGGGCGTTCCCTACAGCGACGCAGACATTGCCGGCGCCACGGCCGCGGTTGAAGGTAAGACTGAACTAGACGCGCTGATCGACTACTTGCAAAACCTTGGCACAGTCATCTCGTCACGGAGGTAAAGGTGATGGATATAAATACACTGCGCGGAATTTTTACGCTGCTGGCCCTGGTTGCCTTTATCGGGGTGTGGGTCTGGGCCTGGAGCAGCAAGCGTGAACGTTCATTCGATGAAGCCGCGAATCTGCCGTTCGCGGACGACGATATAGACCAACACAGCAAGGGTGTCAGCCATGACAGTCAATGATTTCAGTTTCACCAGCGGCTTCTGGGGTATCTGGATTACCGTCCTTACCATCGGCAATATTCTGGCCTGCTGGTGGCTCATCCGCTGGACCAGCAAACCACAGCTCGGTGAAGCCGCTGCGGGGGACACCACCGGGCACAGCTGGGATGAAGGAACGCTGGCGGAGTA
>CAJXFW010000181.1 GCA_913053655.1 uncultured Thiogranum sp.
TTTCTGCTGTTGCCGGAGGCGCTGCGCACGCGGCTGCTGCCGCACGCGGTCAGCTTTGCCATCGGCGCGCTACTGGGTGCGGCGTTACTGGGGTTGTTGCCGCATGCGCTCGAGGCGCTGGGTGGCAACGATTTTCACAGTATTACGGGTACACTGCTGCTGGGCCTGTTGGGGTTTTTTCTGCTGGAAAAGCTGGTGCTGTGGCGTCACTGCCATCATGAACAGTGTGAAGTCCACGTCCCCGAAAATGGCGATCACCGGCACAGGGCGGCCGGCACCCTGATCCTGATCGGTGACGGGCTGCATAATTTTATCGACGGCATTTTGATCGCCGCGGCATTTCTCACCGACGTCCACCTGGGTATCGTCACCAGCCTGGCGGTTGCCGCCCATGAAATCCCGCAGGAAGTAGGCGATTTTGCCGTGTTGCTGCACAGTGGATTCAGTACCGGCAAGGCCTTTCTGTTTAACCTGTTGTCGAGCCTTGCTACCGTCGTCGGTGCGGTGCTGGCCTATTACAGCTTCAAGAATCTGGAACCTGCCCTGCCGTATGTGCTGGCGATTGCAGCATCCAGTTTTATCTATATAGCCGTGGCGGACCTGATTCCCGGCCTGCACAAGCGCGTGGAATTCAGCGCCACCGTCAAGCAGGTAGTACTGATTGGCTCCGGGGTGGCGTTGATCTATATGACCCACGCTACCTTACACACCTGAAACCCGGTCGGACCTGAAGGGGGAAAGTCATGTTGAATTGGTACATGTTGACGCTGGTTGGCAAGGACCAGCCCGGTATCGTGGCCAGGGTGACTACCGCCCTGTTTGAGGCAGACTGTAACCTTGGCGAGACGTCCATGATACGCCTGGGTAAAAACTTTACTGTCATGATGATGGTGCAGGGTAGCGACGCACAAGCGTTGTGCAGTGTGTTACAACCGGTGGTCGAGGCCCTGCAGCTTGCTCTGCATATTGACGCCATCGAGCCCGGCTTGCATCAACGTCTGGTACCGGATGTTTGTATCCTGGTGCATGGAGCGGATCGGGCCGGCATTGTGTCGCAGGTGGCCGGCAAAGCAGAGCAGGCCGGTCTGAATATTCTTGATCTCGAGTCAGATGTGGGTGGTACCGAAACCGATCCGATCTATATCCTGCAGATTGAAGGCGTCGCGCTACGCGGCGTGGATGCCATCCGGCAGGCGCTGGCACCGCTGCAGGCGGAAGGTGTAAAGGTCGATGTCCATCCCATAGATACACTCATCGGGTGAAGCTTGGCCGTCCGCGATATTCTCACCTACCCAGATGAACGCCTGCGCCAGGTTTCAGCGCCGGTAGAGCGGTTCGACGATGCTTTGCAGGCGCGTATCGACGACCTGGAGGAAACGCGGCTTGCCGGCCCCGGTGCCGTGGGCATTGCTGCGCCACAGGTGGACTGGTTCGAACGCGTTGTTATTGTGGATGTGTCGGGTCGCCGGAAAACCCAAAGCCATGGCCACCTGATCCTGGTGAATCCGGAAATTACCGAATGGGAGGGGTTTGCGCTGGGCCGGGAAGGCTGTCTTTCGGTTCCTGATTACACTGGCAACGTAGTGCGCGCAGAGCGCATCCAGCTGCATGCCCTTGATCGCGAAGGTAGCGAATGTGCATTCGCAATGGAAGGATACGAAGCGCGCGCTGTCCAGCACGAAATGGACCATCTTGATGGCCTGCTGTTTCTCGATCGGCTGGTCAGCCGCCGCCAGGACCTGTTCCAGCGCAAGGTATACAAGGGTCAGGGAAACTCCGATTAATTAATTTTGAACCGCCAAGACGCAAAGACCACAAAGAAAACAAATTCTTTCTTGGCGTTCTTTGCGTCTTGGCGGTTCAAAATTGTACTTTCGACCAATGCCCTGTCAGTTAGCCCGAAGTTCCCTGCTTTAGGTGTTGTGGGGTTGTTTATTTGGCGGCATCCTTGAATTCCGGCGCATTTCCACCCATATAGCTGTCATATGAATTGATTTTCGGGGAGAATTCTCGCCATGCGAATGGACAAACTGACCTCAAAATTCCAGATGGCGCTGGCCGATGCGCAAAGTCTGGCGGTAGGCCGTGACCACAATTACATCGAACCGGTACACGTCATGGTGGCCTTGCTGGACCAGGAGGGTGGCAGCGTGCGCCACCTGCTGACGCAGGCCGGTGTCAATATCAATATGTTGCGCTCCCACCTGGGTGAACAGCTGGACCGGTTGCCGGTAGTGGAAGGCACGGCGGGTGATGTGCATATTTCCAATGACCTGACCCGTCTGCTGAACCTCACCGACAAGCTGGCGCAGCAGCGCAAGGACCAGTACATATCGTCCGAACTGTTGGTGCTGGCGGCGGTGGAAGACAAGGGTCAGTTGGGTGAGGCGCTGCGACAGGCCGGCGCCGGCAAGAAGTTGGTCGAGCAGGCCATCGACAACGTACGTGGTGGGCAGAGCGTCGATGACCCGAACGCCGAGGATCAGCGTCAGGCGCTGGAAAAGTACACCATCGATCTCACCGAGCGCGCCGAGCAGGGCAAGCTGGACCCTGTCATAGGCCGGGACGATGAAATCCGGCGCACCATACAGGTCCTGCAGCGCCGTACCAAGAATAATCCAGTGCTGATTGGCGAACCCGGTGTCGGCAAGACCGCCATTGTCGAAGGTCTTGCGCAGCGTATTATTAACGGTGAAGTACCGGAAGGCATCAAGGGCAAACGCCTGCTGAGTCTCGATATGGGTTCGTTGATCGCCGGCGCCAAGTACCGCGGTGAGTTCGAGGAACGTCTGAAAGCGGTACTCAAGGATCTCTCCAGGCAGGAAGGTCAGATCATCCTGTTTATCGATGAATTGCACACTATGGTCGGCGCCGGCAAGGCCGAGGGCGCTATGGATGCCGGCAATATGCTGAAACCGGCACTGGCCCGTGGTGAGCTTCACTGCGTAGGCGCCACGACGCTTGACGAGTATCGAAAGTACATTGAAAAAGACGCCGCGCTGGAGCGGCGCTTTCAGAAAGTACGGGTCGATGAGCCCAGTGTGGAAGATACCATCGCCATACTGCGCGGTTTGAAAGAACGCTACGAAGTCCACCACGGGGTTGATATCACCGACCCGGCGATTGTCGCGGCGGCAACCCTGTCAACGCGTTACATTACCGACCGGCAACTACCGGACAAGGCCATCGATCTCATCGACGAAGCGGCCAGCCGCATTCGTATGGAAATCGATTCCAAGCCGGAAGTGATGGACCGTATGGAACGCCGCCTGATTCAACTGAAAATCGAGCGCGAGGCTCTGCGCAAGGAGAGCGACGAAGCGTCAGTCAAGCGCCTGGGCAATCTGCAGCAGGAAATTGATTCACTGGAACGCGAGTATTCTGACCTGGAAGAAATCTGGAAAGCGGAAAAGGCGGCAGTGCAGGGTTCGTCCCACGTCAAGGAGGAGCTGGAGCGCGCGCGCAAGGAACTGGATACTGCGCAACGCGCGGGTGATCTGGCACGCGCCGGAGAGTTGCAGTACGGGCGTATCCCGGAGCTGGAAAAACAGCTGGATATGGCTGCGCAGGCGGAAATGCAAGAAATGAAGCTGTTGCGCAACAAGGTCACCGAAGAGGAAATTGCCGAAGTAGTGGCCAAATGGACCGGTATTCCGGTGTCGAAAATGCTGGAAGGCGAGCGTGAAAAACTGCTGCGCATGGAGCAGGAGATCGGCGCGCGGGTGGTCGGGCAGGAAGAGGCTGTCAAGGCGGTATCCGATGCCATACGCCGTTCGCGCGCCGGTCTGTCCGACCCTGCGCGGCCCAACGGTTCGTTCCTGTTCCTGGGGCCGACCGGCGTGGGCAAGACCGAATTGAGCAAGGCGCTGGCCGAGTTTCTGTTTGATACGGAAGAAGCCATGGTGCGTATCGACATGTCTGAATTCATGGAAAAGCACTCGGTTGCGCGCCTGATTGGTGCACCACCCGGCTACGTGGGATACGAGGAGGGTGGTTACCTGACCGAAGCGGTGCGGCGTAAACCCTATTCAGTGATCCTGTTGGATGAGGTCGAAAAAGCGCACCCGGATGTGTTCAACGTGCTGTTACAGGTGCTGGATGACGGTCGCCTCACCGATGGCCAGGGGCGCACCGTCGATTTCCGTAATACTGTCATTATTATGACATCCAACCTGGGCAGCCAGCAGATCCAGGAACTGGTGGGCGAAGCACAGGGAGGTGCAAGTGTCGCGGGAGGCAGGACGCCGGGAGCGACCGAAAAGAACTACGAGCGCATGAAGAGTGCGGTAATGGAGGTGGTTGGCGCACATTTTCGGCCTGAATTCATCAACCGCATCGATGATGCGGTGGTGTTTCATCCGCTGGGCCGCGAGCAGATTCGGGCCATTGCCAACCTGCAGATCGATTTTCTGCGCAAACGGCTGGCAGAGCGTGAGCTGGGCCTGAAACTGTCTGATGCGGTACTCGACAGGCTCGGTGAGGCCGGTTTTGACCCGGTATATGGAGCGCGTCCTCTCAAGCGGGCTATTCAGCAACAGCTGGAAAATCCGCTGGCGCAGGAAATTCTGGCCGGGCGTTTTCATCCGGGACAGGTGGTCGAGGTCGGCCTGGAAGG
>CAJXFW010000182.1 GCA_913053655.1 uncultured Thiogranum sp.
CAAATACAATATCCATCGTGCCGATAATGGCAACCACATCGGCCAGCATGTGGCCGCGCGCCATCTCGTCCATGGCCGACAGGTGCGCAAAACCCGGCGCACGTATCTTCACCCGGTAGGGCTTGTTGGCGCCGTCAGACACCAGGTACACGCCAAACTCGCCCTTGGGATGTTCCAGCGCGGCATACACTTCACCCTCCGGCACACAGTAGCCTTCGGTAAACAGCTTGAAGTGATGGATCAGCGCTTCCATATCCTGCTTCATTTCTTCACGCGGCGGTGGCGCCACCTTGTGATCGCCCACCATGACCGGACCGGGATGCGTACGCAGCCAGTCAATACACTGTTTAATGATACGGTTGGACTGGCGCATTTCCTCGATGCGCACCAGGTAACGGTCATAGCAGTCACCATTGACACCTACCGGAATATCAAAATCCATCCGGTCGTAGACTTCGTAAGGCTGCTTTTTGCGCAGATCCCATGCGATACCCGAACCACGCAACATGGGCCCGGTGAACCCGAGTTGTCTGGCGCGTTCCGGGGAGACAATGCCTATATCTACGGTGCGCTGTTTCCAGATCCGGTTGTCCGTTAACAGTGTTTCGTACTCGTCGACGCAGGCCGGGAAACGCGCGACGAAGTCGTCGAGAAAATCCAGCAACGAGCCGCGGCGGTTACCGTTCATGCGATCGACATCTTTCTGATTGTGCCATCTGGACGGCTGGTATTGCGGCATACACTCCGGCAAATCACGATAAACACCACCCGGCCGGTAATAGGTCGCATGCAGGCGCGCACCTGACACAGCCTCATAAGCATCCATCAGGTCTTCGCGTTCACGAAAGGTATACAGGAACGCTGTCATGGCGCCGACGTCGAGCCCGTGCGCACCCAGCCATAACAGGTGATTCAGGAGGCGGGTGATTTCGTCGAACATCACGCGGATATACTGTGCGCGCTCCGGTACCTCGACACCCAGCAGTTTTTCGATGGCCATGACGTAACCGTGTTCGTTGCACATCATGGAGACGTAGTCGAGGCGGTCCATGTAACCGATGCTCTGGTTGTAGGGTTTGCTCTCTGCCAGTTTTTCAGTGGCGCGGTGCAGCAAGCCAATGTGCGGGTCAGCACGTTGTACCGTTTCACCGTCCAGCTCCAGCACCATGCGCAATACACCGTGCGCAGCCGGGTGCTGGGGACCGAAGTTCAATGTGTAGTTTCTGATTTCCGGCATAATTCCAGTTCAGCCAGTCGATTCCGTCATCCCGGTCTATTCGTCATCCCGGTCTATTCGTCATCCCGGCGCAGGCCGGGATCCATGGTCGCCATTGTCACCTGTTTCTGGATCCCGGCCTGCGCCGGGATGACGGTCAAATCTGTTCGCATGCTATTCACTCTGTCCCTCGTCAGCGGATGCTTCTTCCGCTACAGGCCTATCAGCGACCTCCTCCCCGGCATGAGCACGAATCACCTTCGGCACCAGCACACGCGGCTCGATACTGACCGGCTGATAAATCACCCGCTTTTTCTCAGGATCATAACGGACTTCCACGTTTCCACTAAGCGGAAAATCCTTGCGGAACGGGTGGCCGATAAAACCGTAATCGGTGAGAATGCGCCGCAAATCCGGATGGCCTTCGAACAGGATGCCAAACAGGTCGAACGCCTCGCGTTCAAACCAGTTGGCACTGCTCCAGACTCCCAGCACCGAAGGGACCACCGGTAACTGGTCGTCAACGGCAAACACCTTGATACGCAAACGCTGGTTATTACGTATCGACAACAGGTGATACACCGCCGCAAAGCGCTGGTCTTGTTGCAGCGTCTCTGTCGACAGTTCTTCCTCCAACCCCGGCAGGCGTTCTGCCGTATTGGCTTGCACGCCACGGCTGAATCCTGTTCCGGTTGTTTCCTGCGTCGCCCATTCGGTCTTGCCCCAGGCGAAGTAATCGACACCACAGATGTCGATTACCTGTTCAAAGCTGAATTCTTTTTCGTCACGTAATGCGGTGCAGGTTGCCAGCAGGTCTCCGGGAGCTATCTCGATAGTCACTTCACCCACGGCGATGCCGGCGCTCTGGAGTGTTTCACCAAAACGTTCCTGTAAAAGGGTGAGGAGTGCCTTCGCCTGCATCAAGTGTCCTTAGTCAGCGCGCGATCGTGTTGGTACGGCGAATTTTATTCTGCAGTTGCAGAATGCCGTACAGCAGGGCTTCCGCGGTCGGCGGGCAACCGGGCACATAGATATCAACGGGAACAATACGGTCACAGCCGCGCACTACCGAATAGGAATAGTGGTAATAACCGCCACCGTTGGCGCAAGAGCCCATCGAGATAACCCAGCGCGGTTCCGGCATCTGGTCGTAGACCTTGCGCAACGCCGGTGCCATCTTGTTGCACAGGGTACCGGCGACGATCATCACATCCGACTGGCGCGGACTGCCGCGGAACACCACCCCGAAGCGGTCCAGGTCATAACGCGCAGCACCCGCCTGCATCATCTCGACCGCGCAACAGGCCAGACCAAAGGTCATCGGCCACATCGAACCGGTGCGCGCCCAGTTAATCAGCTTGTCGGCGGACGTGGTAATAAAACCTTCTTCCAGAAGACCCTCTATTCCCACTCCAGTGCTCCCTTCTTCCACTCATAGATAAAACCGATTACCAGAATGCCCAGGAAGATCATCATGGCGATGTACCCGAACCAGCCGATATCATCGAGCACCACGGCCCAGGGAAACAGGAACGCGATCTCCAGATCGAAGATTATAAAAAGGATAGCCACCAGGTAATAACGCACATCGAAGCGCATGCGCGTATCTTCAAAGGCTTCGAAACCACACTCGTAGGGCGAAAGTTTTTCGCTGTCGGGCTTCCGGGGCCCGAGCATAGCGCCCATCATGGTCATCATCAGCCCGACGCCGACGCCGACGGCAATAAAAATCAGAACTGGTAAATAATTTTCCAGCATACAAGTCCCTTCCGATACCCCTGGTCATAACCGGGCTGATTTTTGCCGCGCAAAAGCGCGCCGCTCCGCAGTCTAGGCCAGTTGGCAGAAAAGAGTCAAGCATTGAAGGCGAAAGATTCCGATACGAAATCAAGAAGTTAAGTTGTGCTTCTGGGGTCATAAAAAACCCCGTGCAAAACTCGGAAAAATACCGTCTGAGGTGAATGGCACTAAGTTAAGCCGAAATAGCCTCCGTCATCCCGGCGCAGGCCGGGATCCAGGCTGTTTAATCAGGCCGTATAGATTCCGGCATTCGCCGGAATGACGGGAGTACGTGCATTTAAGGCTTAACTTAGCGCCATTCCCGTCTGAGGTGGATGACCGCTTACCCGCCTGCCTCAGAGCACTTGAATTCGGTCAGGCGCCCGCGTAGTCTGCACGCGGTATTTTTACTCGGTCCATCCATGTCCTACCACTTCTATTCCGGAATCCAGGCGCTGCGTTCTTTCCGGAAAGTGCTTTCCCGGCGCCTGCTGAGAACCCGGATGTTCTACCGGCCGGAAGAACAGAAACTGGCTGCGGAACGAAAACTGCGCGGTCGCGAACAATACCGCAGGCTGCAGCAGGCTGACATTGCGCTGGTTTCGTTCGGGAAAAGCGGCCGCACCTGGTTACGCGTCATGCTCTCGCGCCTCTATCAACAGATGCACGGACTGCCCGAAGGCGTCACCATGGGCTTTGACAATTTCCATCGCATGAATAATGCCATTCCGCTTATATTCTTTACCCACGACACCTACATCGGGGATTACACCGGTCACTCGGATTCCAAGGCGGACTTCTACGGCAAGAAAGTTGTTTTGCTGGCGCGTGACCCCCGGGACGTCGCCGTATCCCAGTTTTTCCAGTGGAAACACCGGATGCAGGAACATAAACGCGCCATTAACAAATACCCGAAAGGCGGTTCGGATGTCTCCGTTTTCGACTTTGTCATGAAGTCCGATGCCGGCCTCGTCTGGGTCATCGACTTTCTGAATACCTGGGCCAGAGAAGCGCCAAAGATGGAGGATTTCTTCCTGTTGCGCTATGAGGATCTAAAATCGCACCCGCAGGAAACCCTGGCAAAACTGGTTGAGTTCATAGGCACTCCGGCAAGCGACGAACAGATCCAGGCCGCCGTGGAGTATTCATCCTACGAAAACATGAAAAAGATGGAAGCGGAAAACACCTCCTGGCTGAGCGGCGGCCGCATGGCGCCCGGCAACCGCGCCAATCCCGACAGCTACAAGGTCCGCCGCGCCAAGGTGGGTGGCTTCAGGGATTATTTCGATGATCAGCAGGTAGAACAGATCGAGGCCATGGTATCCGCCGACCTGTTACCTTTCTTCGGTTATACGCGTGAAGAGCAGGTGGCAAGGGAAGCCATCAATCCTCCCGAACCCGACTAAGCTCATCATTCCCCTGTAGGAGCGGTTTCCTGACCGCGACAGCAGGCGGTAAACCTTCGCGCCGAAGGCCGGCGCTCCTACAGATGGCAGCCCAATAAAGCTGAATCAGGCCAAGCCAGCCTCCTGTAGGAGCGGTCTCCTGACCGCGACAGCAGCGGTAAACTTTCGCGCCGAAGGGCGGCGCTCCTACA
>CAJXFW010000183.1 GCA_913053655.1 uncultured Thiogranum sp.
GGCATGGCCGAAGCGATATCCGGCAGTCCGGCAGCCACCATCACCAGGCGGTCAAAACCGATTGCCACACCAGCGCAGTCCGGCAGACCGGACTGCAAGGCTGCCAACAGGTGCCGGTCCATCGGGATTGCGGATTTTCCCGCCTTTTCCCGAACCTGATTCTCGCTTTCAAAGCGTTGCTGTTGTTGTTCTGCATCTACCAGTTCGTGGAAACCGTTGGCAAGCTCAACTCCCTTGATATAAAGCTCAAAACGCTCTGCAACCGAAACCTCTCCGTACCGGACTCTTGCCAGCGACGCCTGGCTCACCGGGTAATCGTACACAAACACGGGCTGATCGCCGAACCGTGGCTCCAGCCAGTGCGTTACCAGCAGGTCGAGCCAGGGATCCAGCTCCTGGTTATTCATGGTCTCCGGCACCGAATCAAGCTGTTGTTCGGCAAACTGTCGGAATGCAACAATATTGTCCGCCCAGGGATCAAGTCCGGTTCCGTCACGAAACCACTGCCGGTACGTTATACGCTTTGCAGGCTGATAATCCATGACGCCTTGCAGGACACTTGCGAGTAAAATGTCTGTCTCATCCATCAACGCCTGGTGGTCCATTCCCGGCCGGTACCATTCCAGCATCATGAACTCCGGATTGTGCCTTCTGCCCAGTTCTTCATTTCGGAAAACATGTGCCAACTGGTAGATCGGCCCACTGTCGGCTGCCAGCATGCGCTTCATGAAAAATTCAGGCGATGTGTGCAGATACAGCGGCAAACCATCGACATGGCCCGGACCTCTGTAACGGGTACGGAATGACTCAATAGCGGCATCGGTGCTACCGAAGCGGGATATCAGGGGCGTATCGACTTCCAGTACACCCTGTTGCATAAAAAATGCACGCATGCGCGCCAGCAAGGTGGCACGAAGTGTCAGGGTTTCCAGACTGGCGCCGGGCCGCCAGAGGTCATCTCCGATGCCTTCAGTCTTTGGCACGGCCGACGTACCCGCCGGTTCGGGTATCGACCTTGACAACCTCATCGATATCGATAAACAGAGGTACGCGTACCACCGCCCCGGTTTCCAGTGTGGCTGGTTTGCCGCCACCACCGGACGTATCACCGCGCACACCCGGATCGGTTTCAGTGACTTTCAGCATCACAAAGTTCGGCGTGGTAACGCTGATCGGAGTACCGTTCCATAAAGTCACTGTGCAGGTATCCTGCTCTTTTAACCACTTGATTACGTCAGCAACTGCTGTGGCATCGGCGGGTATTTGCTCAAAGCTTTCCGGGTCCATGAAGTACCAGAATTCCCCGTCGGTGTAGAGATATTGCAACTCGGTCTCCATCACATCGGCAGCTTCCACGGATTCACCCGATTTGAAGGTCCTCTCCACTACCCGTCCATTTTTCAGGTTACGGATCTTGACGCGATTGAAGGCCTGCCCCTTGCCGGGCTTGACGAATTCGTTTTCAATAATGGAGCAGGGGTCGCCATCCAGCATGATTTTCAACCCGCCCTTGAATTCGTTTGTGCTGTAGGTCGCCATTGAGCATCCTTTGTGTTGCAATCTGCAAAAAATCAGGACGCGTATGATAACCCGAAGCATTCAACTACGACAGTCGCAGGATTGGCAGACATTGCTGGGGCAGGCCATTACCGACCCGGAGCAGTTGCTGCGGGAATTACATTTACCGGTCAACCTGTTACCCGCCGCCTTACAGGCCTGCTCCGGATTCAGGCTGCGGGTACCGCGCGGTTTCGTGGCGCGCATGTACCCGGGGGATGCAGATGATCCGCTGCTGCGGCAAGTCCTGCCACTGGGAGATGAGCTGCTTGTTGCGCCAGGATATAGCAGCGATCCACTGGACGAACTGAAGGCGATGCCCGCACCGGGTCTGCTGCACAAGTACCGCAAACGAGTGCTGCTAACCATGACCGGTGCCTGCGCCGTGCATTGCCGCTACTGCTTCCGCCGCCATTACCCCTACAGTGATGCCAATCCCACACGCGAAATTCAGCAGACACTGGACTACCTGCACGGGCAGAGGGATGTTAACGAAGTCATTCTCAGCGGTGGTGACCCCCTGACCCTGTCAGACCAACGCCTGGCCGACCTGGTGACAGAACTTGAAACGGTTCCACAGTTGCAACGCCTGCGGATTCACAGCCGGGTACCCGTGGTTTTGCCGGAGCGCATTAATGCGGAACTGCTGGCATGGATGACAACTACGCGCCTGCAGGTTGTGCTGGTTATTCACAGCAACCACGCTAACGAGATTGATACCCGCGTTGCCGCAGCCATGCAGCAACTGCACGCGGCAGGCATCACCCTGATGAACCAGTCCGTGCTGCTGCGCGGTGTCAACGACCAGGCTGCAGCACTGGCTGATTTGAGCGAAAAATTGTTTGCCGCCCATGTACTTCCCTACTACCTGCACCAGCTCGATCCGGTTCAGGGCGCTGCACATTTCTCGGTGGACGAGCGGAAAGCCCGGGCCCTGATGGCGGAAGTACGGGCATCCTTGCCCGGTTACCTGGTTCCACAGCTGGTTCGGGAACAGCCGGGACACCCATCAAAAACCCTTGTTTAATTACTATCTCCTGGCACCCGTTCAGTTTTAGCCCTGCGGGACGATAGTCCCTTCGGGAAGCGGAAATGACTGAACACCGGTCAGAATCTGACCTGCCAATGCTAATAACAGCCAGCGGACAAAATACCCATGCAACTTTCTGTACCCAATCGAACGGCACCGAAAAGCGGATCTTTTGACAGTAGCGCTGCCAGTGTAAAAAAATGGATCAACGCCTTACCGATGGCCAATATCGGTGAAACCACCCGGCTGTTGTTTGAAGCCCTGACTGAACTGAATCACCAGGACGTCTCTGCCCAGCAACGATTCAAGACACTGGAGCTGCTGTACCGTCCGGTTCGCTATGTTACCGAGCGCATGAAAAAGCATTTTGTAGGCCAACCGCTGCCACTATCCACAGGTAATCTGAAGATCGCAAATTTGTCGCGCGAAATTTCACATGCACTTGCGACCGGCTATAAGGTACTGGTCATGGAACAGATCGCCGGCATCGGGCGCAAGGACAAAAAGCTCCTGGTTACCGCTGTGCACCGTTCTATCAAACAGTTAAGTTCAGTCCTGCTTAAAGCGTACCAGGTCTACGAGCCTTACCCGGATTCCGTATGGCTGGAGGTGCACTCGTTGTACCGCTACGCGGAGAGCAACCGCCTGCATAAAACCAGGGTAGCCGAAGAACTGGGCTCAGACAAAAATTATTCCACTATTGCCGATGCCTACAAACAGATATTGCTACTGGCGCTGGCCTGTCCCTATCGTCTCCGCCACAGCGAAGCTGAAGATATCTATCAGGCCCTGGAAGAATGGGCGCGCTACGCCGACCTGCAGACTCCTGAAGGACCTACGGACGCGTTATTTGCGACAAACCTGGATTCCGATCAACCTCCAGGCTACCTGGTGCTGCGTGATGCCAGTGAGAACTGCCATACCTCCCGTATTCTGACCACCCGGAGGCTGGCCGAACGTTTGCACAAGGAACTGGCGGAAAAACGCGATACCGACTCCGGGAAACATCACCATCGAGTCAAAACCAATACCCTGCGGCGACTGATGCTGGCCTGGGGTGTAATGCCCAAGCGCCGTTTTTCCCGCGTCAAAGATCACTCCCAGGTAGTGGTAGCCATGGGGCTGAGCTCAATACATTATTTTGTGAGTGGCGAAGTCGCGTTCAACGATGCGTCAGTTGCACACAACTGTCACAGCGAGCTCGGCACTCACCCGCACAGCACGCCACCACCGCGACTGGGTCATGCTGAATTCGGTGCAAAGACAATCCGCGAGCACGAGGGCAAGCTGCCGGACGTATGGGAAATGGAATACCAGCTTGAAGGTGCCAGTGCACCGTCCAGCATGGAAGAAGCGGTTGCCCGCGCAGCGGGGGGTATGCGCATCGATACCAGTTATTACTCCCAGAGCTGGAAAATGGTCAATGTCAGCGCCGGAGGCTACTGCCTGCTGTGGGATAATCCGGAAACAACCCGTGCTCAGGTGGGCGAACTGCTCGGCATTCGCGAGGAAAGCGACCCGGACACCTTCCATTGGCGACTGGGTGTCATCCGTTGGCTGAAATATACCGATAAGCGAGGCCTTGATCTGGGTGTTCAGATGTTGTCACCCGGAGCTGTCGGCATTGCAGCGCGCAGCGATAAAAAACGCCGGGGCAAGCAAGAGCACTACACACGCGGCCTGTTACTGCCGGAAATTGCATCACTACAGCAGCAGGCAACCCTGTTACTGCCCTCCCCGCCCTTCAAGTCGGGGGATATGGCTATCGCCAACTGTTATGGCAGAGATGTACGGGTCAGACTGACCAAGCTTGTTGAAAACACGGGTAGTTTTGCCCAGTTCCAGTTCACGTCATTGGGCGAGGTCACTCAGGCCAGGGCAAAAAAACAGGGCAAGGCGCCTAAACCAACCGATTTTGATGACGTCTGGGAATTGCTCTAGGGAACCTCTGATTAATTCGTTTTCCGTCATTCTGGCGTATGCCAGAATCCAGTGG
>CAJXFW010000184.1 GCA_913053655.1 uncultured Thiogranum sp.
TGCCCCAGCCAACGCCGTATGATGTGTTTAACAGATTCGGGATATTTCTCCAGCAAGTACCCGGCGGCGACTTCCACTTTGTCATATAGCCGCTGGTCACGCATCAGGTCGGCGATACGAAACTGCAGCATGCCGGTCTGCCGGGTTCCCAGCACTTCGCCGGGGCCGCGCAGCTCCAGGTCCTTACGGGCGATTTCGAAACCGTCGTTGGTTTCGCGTAACACAGCCAGTCTTTTGCGCGCCATTTGCGACAGCGGTCCGCGGTACATGAGCACACAGCTGCTCTGTACCGCGCCACGCCCGACCCGGCCGCGCAACTGGTGCAGTTGTGCCAGCCCCAGCCGCTCGGCGTTTTCTATAATCATCAAGGAAGCATTAGGGACGTCCACACCGACTTCTATCACCGTAGTAGCAACCAGCAGGTCGATATCTCTCTGCTTGAACGTCTGCATACGCTGCGTTTTTTCCTGTTCTCTGAGTCGCCCGTGCACCAGATCGACTTTGACTTCCGGCAGTGCCTCGGCCAGTAGTGCGGCGGTATCTTCCGCAGCCTGACATTGCAGTGATTCGGATTCTTCTATCAGCGTACAGACCCAGTAGATCTGCCTGCCTTCCCGGCACGCCTTACGTACTCGCTGCACGACTTCATCACGCCGCTGTTCAGGCAAGACCACGGTCTGTACCGGTGTACGCCCCGGCGGTAACTCGTCGATCACCGAGACATCGAGATCCGCATAAAGCGTCATGGACAGTGTCCTTGGAATCGGCGTCGCCGTCATGATCAACTGGTGGGGGACCGTATGTTGCGTGCGACCTTTGTCGCGCAGCGCGAGGCGCTGATGCACGCCGAAACGGTGCTGTTCATCGATAATAATCAGCCCGAGCTGCCTGAAAACGACATCATCCTGAAACAGGGCGTGCGTACCTATAACAACCTGCACGCTACCATCCGCCATCCCTTCCAACACGCTGGCGCGCGCCTTGCCCTTGACCTTGCCTGTCAACCAGCCCACCTGAATGCCGAGCGCTTCAAACCAGTTGGCAAAGTTATTGAAGTGCTGCTCCGCCAATAGTTCGGTCGGCGCCATAATGGCAACCTGGCAGGAGCAGGCCACCGCCTGCACTGCCGTGGCGGCTGCGACTACCGTTTTCCCGGATCCCACATCACCCTGTACCAGACGCATCATCGGATGCGGCTTGGACAGATCGTGCAGAAGTTCTTCGATAACGCGCTGCTGGGCGGCGGTCAATCTGAAGGGCAGGGACTGGATAAACTTTGGCAGCAGCTCATTGCGCGCATCCAGTGCCAATGCCTGCAGCCTGCGTGCCCGCAGGCGCACTCGCCTGAGGCTCAGGTGGTGGGCCAGCAACTCCTCAAAGGCAAGGCGCTGTTGTGTGATGTGAGTGCCCGCTTCCAGTGCTTCAAGGTTCGCGCCACGCGGTGGCCGGTGGACATAGCGCAATGCAGACTGAAGGTCGCCAAGATCAAGTTTTTCCAACAACTCGTCCGGCAACCACTCCGGCAAATTATCTGTGCCCAGTATTTGCAATGCCTGGTCACTGAGCTTGCGCAGTGTTAACTGGTGAATACCTTCGGTAGTGGGATAGACCGCTGTCAGACGGTCTTCGACAGGGACTGGCTCGCCCTCGACCAGGCGCTGGTATTCGGGATGCACCATCTCCAGCATCGCTGGTCCGCGCCTTACTTCACCATACATTCTCAAACGCGTACCGCGCTCAAAACCCTGCTGTTGCAGCTTGTTGAAATGGAAAAAACGCAGCATCAAAGAACCGGTGCCATCACTGACCCGTACCAGCAGGCTGCGGCGCTTGCCATACTTGACTTCGGCCAGTTCCACCTCGGCCTCAATGACAGCGTGGTCGCCAAAGCGCAGGCGGCCGATCGGCACGACGTGTGTGCGGTCTTCATAACGGCGTGGCAGGTGGAACAGTACGTCCTGAACCGTTTCCAGTCCGAAGGCCTCGAGTTTGGCGCACGATTTGGGGCCGACACCACGCAATGTTGTGACCGGCAGCTCGTCCAGTGTAGCGATCACCGGTTTCGTCTTGCTGCTAACAGAAGGGTTGTTCATCCTTAAACATCTCCCTGAATTGGTAGCGCTGAAATTCCGGCACTTCAGCCCGTTACCATGATAGCATCCATTTCCACCTGCGCTTCTTTGGGCAGCGTGGCTACGCCCACGGCAGCGCGTGCCGGGTAGGGTTCCTGAAAGTATTCGGCCATTACCTTGTTTACCAGCGGGAAGTGGCCAAGGTCGGTAAGATAAATATTCAGCTTGGCAACATCTGCCAGGTTTCCACCCGCCGCTTCGGCAACCGCAGAAAGGTTGTCGAACACTCGACGAATCTGCATTTCCATATTGCCTTCAACCATCTCCATGGTTTCCGGTACCAGCGGTATCTGCCCGGACAGATATACCGTGCTGCCGGTCTGCACAGCCTGTGAATAGGTGCCGATCGCTTGCGGTGCCCTGTCCGTGTGAATAACGTTGCGTTGCATGATTTCTCCTTGCTAGTTTTTAGTGCGGCTGATGCGTATAACCGATGGCAACTTGCGGACGCAGCGCATGACCCTGGCCAGATGCCTGCGATCGTGTACCGTCACCGTAAAATTCATCGCGGTCTCCAGTCCATCGCGTTCTTCTATGGATACATTCTCGATGTTGGAACCGGCCTGGGAAATCTCCGCCGCAATGGTTGCCAGCACACCTTTCTGATTGGAGACATCGACACGTATTTCCGCCGGAAACTCACCTTTAATATCCCGCTGCCACTCGACATCGATCCATTTATCCGGCCGGCTGCGAAACTCGCTCAGGTTATTGCAGGTCCCGGTATGTATAACCAGCCCGCGACCGGTACTGATGAAACCAACAATGGCATCCCCGGGAATCGGCCGGCAACAGCGTGCAAAATGCACCACCATGCCTTCGGTACCGCGGATTGCCAGTGGCTTGCTGTGCCCGGTTTCCGGTGACTTGTCCTCGTCACCCTCTTCCGGCGGCACCAGCCTGCGTGCCACCAGCATCGCCATGCGGTTACCGATACCGATATCGGCAAACAGACTTTCCCGTGTCTTGAACCCGCATTCAAACATCAGCTGTTCAAACTGCGCATCGCTGATTTCCGCCAGCGAGCTATTCGTATTGTGCAGCGCCTTGTCGAGCATACGCTGACCAAGTTCAGTCGCTTCGTCATTTTGCAGGTTCTTCAAATAGTGGCGGATATTGGAGCGCGCCTTGGCGGTTGTCACAAAATTAAGCCAGGCGGGGTTGGGGTGTGCACCGGTAGCAGTAATCACCTCTACGGTCTGCCCATTCAACAAGGGTGTGCGCAGTGGTGCAAGACGACGATCAATCTTCGCGGCGATGCAGGTGTTGCCGACGTCAGTATGCACCGCATAGGCAAAGTCCACCGCCGTCGCTCCGCGCGCCAGCTCCAGAATTTCGCCCGCCGGGGTGAACACATACACTTCATCCGGGAACAGATCAATTTTTACATTCTCCAGAAACTCCAGCGAGTTTCCTGCATGGCGCTGCATTTCCAGCAGTTCACGCAACCATTCACGCGCACGGGTTTGGGCGTTATTGCCCGTCGCCTTGTCGTTGCTCTTGTACAACCAGTGGGCGGCAATACCGGATTCAGCGACCCGTTCCATATCGTCGGTACGAATCTGCACTTCTATGGGGACGCCGTAAGGCCCGAATAACACCGTGTGCAGTGACTGATAGCCATTGGCCTTTGGAATGGCAATGTAATCCTTGAACTTGCCAGGGACCGGTTTATAGAGGTTGTGCATCATGCCCAGCACGCGGTAACAGGTATCCACGTTGTCGACGATAATACGGAATGCGTAGACGTCGAACACTTCTGTAAACGAGCCCACACGGTCACGGATTTTTTTATACAGACTGTACAGATGTTTTTGCCGGCTGAGCAACCGGCACTGTAAATTTTCCTGCTCTATGCGCTGCAATATAGCCGATTCAATTTTGTTGAGAATTTCCTTGCGATTTCCGCGCGCCTTTTTCACTGCATTCGCCAGCACCCTGTAACGCATCGGGTACAGGGAGGCAAAGCCGAGGTCTTCGAGTTCCAGGCGCATCTGGTTCATGCCCAGCCGGTTGGCAATAGGCGCATAGATATCCAGCGTCTCACGCGCTATGCGACGTCGCTTTTCGCTGCGCATCACGCCCAGCGTGCGCATGTTATGCAGTCGATCGGCCAGCTTGACCAGGATGACGCGAATATCGCGCACCATAGCCAGCATCATTTTGCGGAAGTTTTCCGCCTGCGCGATGGCGTGGCTTTCAAACTTGATCTGGGTAAGCTTGCTGACGCCGTCCACCAGTTCGGCGACTTCTTCGCTGAACTCGCTGGTCACGGCTTCCTTGGGAGTCCCGGTATCTTCGATAACATCGTGCAGGATACCGGCGATGATGCTTTCGGCATCCATATGCATTTCGGCGAGTATGCGTGCCACCGCAATGGGGTGATAGATATACG
>CAJXFW010000185.1 GCA_913053655.1 uncultured Thiogranum sp.
ATTTCTGGTCGTATTGCAGTATCAATTGCATGCACGTACTGCCGGACCTGCGCTATCTGGAAAACAAGTACCCGGAAACACTGACCGTTATCGGCGTCCATTCGCCGAAGTTCGAGAACGAACGTCTTCCTGAACAGCTGCAAAAGGCGATCAATCGTCATCACCTGCGCCACCCGGTCATCAGCGATCCCACCTTCCAGTTGTGGCGTGCCTACGGTATCAAGGCCTGGCCTTCGGTTATTTTTATAGACCCGCAAGGGTATGTAGTGGGTGTTTTGCGGGGTGAGGGACGGCGCAAACAGCTTGACGAGCTGATCAGCAAGCATCTGGATATCGCCGAGTCAAAAGGCACCGTGCGCCATTCACCCATGCCGCTTAAGCTGAAACCCGAACCGGAGTCGGCGCTGAGTTTCCCGGGCAAGATACTGGCAACGCGCCATAATCTGTATATTGCGGACAGCGGTCGTAACCGTATTCTCGAGACCTATCACAACGGCAAGATACGTCGCGCGTTCGGTAGTGGTACCGCCGGCATGCTGGATGGCATTGAAACGGCCTCCATGTTCGACAATCCGCAGGGCATGGTGATCGCTGGCGACTTCCTGTACGTGGCCGACACCGGGAATCATGCGTTACGGCGTATCCATTTGAAGTCAGGTGAAGTCATGACCCTGGCAGGAACCGGCAAACAAGGCCGTTATGTGGCAGACAGCTTTCGTGAACCCCTGGAAGCACAGCTTAATTCGCCCTGGGACCTTACCTACCACGAAAGCACCCTGTACATCGCCATGGCGGGCCAGCATCAGATCTGGCGCATGAATCTGAACCACCTCGCCATCGAACGTTTTGCGGGATCCGGGCGCGAGGATATTGTCGACGGTCCGCTGGATCGCTCGGGCTTTGCGCAACCCTCGGGTCTGACGGCGCATGATGGACGTCTGTATTCGGTAGACTCTGAAACGTCCGCCATTCGTGAAATTAAACTGAACCAGGGTATGGTGAGAACCATGGTAGGCAAAGGACTGTTCGACTTCGGTGATCGCGGCGGCGTCGGGCGGGAAGCCCGTTTACAACATCCGCTGGGCATCACAGTGGATGCTGATCGAAATGCATTGTGGATCGCCGACACCTATAATTCCAAGATCAAGCGTATCGATGTACAGACCAATGAAGTGAGCAACTTCAAGTTTAATTTCAAACTCAATGAACCCGGCGGCCTGAGTATTTACCGCAACAAGCTCTTTATTGCCAACACCAATGAGCATCAGATCGTGGCGCTGGATCTTCAGACGCGGATGGTAGAGACTGTGGATGTACATAAGTAGTTCCGCCCCGGAGTTTGACGTGGCTTGCCGGCGCTGCCCGCGCCTGAGTGATTTTCTGACAGATGTTGCGCGACAATACCCCGACTACTATGCGAAGCCGGTTCCACCCTTCGGTGACCCGCAAGCAAAATTACTGATTGTCGGGCTGGCGCCCGGGATGCACGGCGCTAATCGAACCGGGCGGCCGTTTACCGGTGATCATGCCGGTATCCTGCTCTATCAGACGCTGTACGATTTCGGTTTCGGCAGTCAACCGGTTTCCGAGTGCGCATCGGACCGGCTTGAGCTGATGCAGTGCCGTATATCCAATGCTGTAAAGTGTCTGCCACCACAGAATAAACCGGTAACCACCGAGATCAAAAACTGTAATCACTTTCTCCGAGCTGAACTGATGTCGCTGCCGGAGCTGGGTGTGATTCTGGCGCTGGGCAAGATAGCGCACGATGCCGTACTGCGCGCATTCGCAGTGCCGTTGTCGCACTACCGGTTCGCGCATGCAGCCGAACACCGGCTCGGTGGCCGCGTGTTGCTGGATTCCTACCACTGCAGCCGTTACAACACCAATACCCGACGGCTTACCGAAAGCATGTTTCACGATGTTTTCAGGCGTGCCCGCGAACTGGTTGGATAGCAGTGGTGCAGACGTTTCGTCATGGCTGACGTTCCCGACACCGGCTTTGACGCCAAATCCTTTCTACGCACCCTGACAACCCGTCCCGGTGTCTACCGCATGCTGGATGCGAAGGGCGCAGTGCTCTACGTCGGCAAGGCGCGTAATCTCAAAAACCGGGTCTCCAGTTATTTCAGGAAAAGCGGATTGCCGACCCGGACGCAGGTATTGATGCGGCACATGGTGGATATGGAAATTACCGTGACCCACACCGAGGCCGAAGCGCTTATCCTCGAGAGCAACCTGATCAAATCCCAGCTGCCGCGTTACAACGTGCTGCTGCGCGATGACAAGAGTTACCCCTGGATTTACCTGAGCTCGGATGAAGAGTATCCGCGCCTGGCAATGCATCGCGGTGCGCGACGCTCAAAGGGGCGGTATTTCGGCCCCTATCCCGGCGCCGGTGCGGTGCGTGAGAGTCTGCACCTGTTACAGAAAACGTTCCGCGTCAGGCAATGTGAAGACAGCTTCTTCAGTAACCGGACCCGCCCCTGCCTGCAATACCAGATAAAGCGCTGCACTGCCCCCTGTGTACAGCTCATCTCTAAAGAGGACTACGCGGAAGACGTGCGTCATACCGTGCTTTTTCTGGAAGGCAAGAGTCATGTACTGAACGATGAACTGGTAAGGCGAATGGAACAGTCGGCGCAGCAGCAGGACTACGAACAGGCGGTGGTCTATCGCGACCAGATCGCCAGCTTGCGGCGTGTCCAGGAACGGCAGTATGTGAGCGGCGAGTCCGGTGATGTGGATATCGTCGCCTGTGTTGTGTCGGGCGGTATCGCCTGCGTACAGGTCTTCTTTATCCGCCAGGGCATTAACCTGGGCAACAGACATTTCTTTCCGAGGATTCCGGTGGACAGCCGTGTCGAAGAGGTATTGTCGGCTTTTGTTCCCCAGTACTACCTGGCACATCCTGTACCTGAACAGCTGTTGCTGAATGCGGAAATAGAGGATGTCGCACTGCTGGAACAGGTGCTGGGAGAGCGGGCCGGACGCAAGGTCAGTGTGTCTTGCCGGGTGCGTGGCGAGAGGGCGCGCTGGTTGCAACTGGGTATCGCGAACGCGGAGCAGGCGCTGGCGGCACGACTGGACAGTCAGGCCGGCATGGCAAAACGGTTGACCCTGTTACAGCAGGTGCTGGAGCTGGAGGAGTTGCCGAAGCGCATCGAGTGTTTTGATATCAGCCACACGCAGGGAGAGGGCACCGTCGCTTCCTGCGTCGTGTTTGATCATGAAGGCGCCAGGAAATCGGATTACCGGCGCTTCAATATCGACGGCATTGTGGGTGGTGACGATTATGCTGCCATGCAACAGGCCCTGTTAAGACGTTATACGCGTCTTAAAAAAGAAGACTGCCGGCTACCGGATATCGTCCTGATCGATGGCGGCAAGGGGCAGGTAGCGGTCGCCATGCGTGTTTTCAAGGAGTTGCAGATCAGGGAAATACTGGTTGTGGGTGTAGCAAAGGGGCCGGAGCGCAGGCCCGGGATGGAGATCCTGCATATTCCGGCCCAGGGTCGACAGCTCGACCTGGATGCAAGGTCTCCGGCCCTGCATCTGATTCAACAGATTCGGGATGAAGCGCATCGATTCGCCATTAGCGGGCACCGGCAGAAGCGCGGCAAGGCGCGCAGGGTCTCACCACTGGAAGGCATTCCCGGTGTCGGGCCACGCCGACGTCAGCAACTGTTGAAGCAGCTGGGCGGCTTGCAGGAAGTGATGCGCGCCGGGGTGGAGGATCTGGACAAGGTTCCTGGCATCAGTCGTACACTGGCACAGCAGATTTATGATACCTTTCACGGCGATAGTTGAGACCTGCCGGACATGCCCTGGACCATACCCAATATTCTGACCCTGTTACGGATCGCGCTGATTCCGGTATTCATGCTGGTTTACTACCTGCCGGTCTCCTGGAATCATCTGGCGACGACAGCCCTGTTCGGACTGGCCGCGCTGACCGACTGGTTTGACGGGTATCTGGCCAGAAGGCTTGGGCTGTCATCGCCTTTCGGGGCTTTTCTGGACCCGGTTGCGGACAAGCTGATTGTCGCCGTAGCGCTCGTTATGCTGGTGCAGACCAATCCAAACGTGTGGTTTGTCATTCCGGCAGCCATCATAGTTGGCCGGGAAATCGCGATTTCAGCACTGCGTGAATGGATGGCCGAGATCGGCGAGCGTGCCCAGGTGGCGGTTTCCTCTATTGGTAAAATCAAGACCACGGCCCAGATGACAGCGTTGCTGTTGCTACTGTACAGAGACCCTTTGTGGGGTATGCCCACCGCCGGGATCGGTGTGGTCCTGCTCTATATAGCGGCTGTCCTGACGCTCTGGTCGATGGTTATCTATCTGCGGGCTGCCTGGCCCCTGTTGTCGGCTGATCGCAAGCCCTGATGCGCTGCACGGGAGTTGACAGCAGGCGCTACATCCCTAAAATGGCCGGTCTTGATCGATGCGGGAATAGCTCAGCTGGTAGAGCACAACCTTGCCAAGGTTGGGGTCGCGAGTTCGAATCTCGTTTCCCG
>CAJXFW010000186.1 GCA_913053655.1 uncultured Thiogranum sp.
CTCCTGACCGCGACAGCAGCGGTAAACTTTCGCGCCGAAGGGCGGCGCTCCTACAGATGGCAGCCCAATAAAGCTGAATCAGGCCAGGCCAGCCTCCTGTAGGAGCGGTCTCCTGACCGCGACAGCAGCGGTAAACTTTCGCGCCGAAGGGCGGCGCTCCTACAACAAGATGGCAGTCCAATAAAGCAGATTTCAATCAGGCCGCCAGCGACGGTGTCCGCTCCAGCACTTCAAACGCATCGTGCCGGATATTATTCTTCGCCATTTCCTCGCGTAACATCTCCTCGTTGACAATATCTTTGTCGAGACATTCACGTAACAGACCAAAAAAGAAATATTCCTGGTTGCGATCCGGGTGCTCACCGTACTTGCCGGCAAAACCGTAGTCGCCGAACAGCGCACGCCGCGTGCGACGTATCCAGTGTTTGGGCGGAAACAGGCGAAAGGTATCAGCCGCGCGGTAATCCACCGGCAGCCCGGTTTTCCAGGGCTGGTGCTTGCGCTTGGTGGTGTGCAACATTTTGGTCTGATCGGTCAGATGATCAAAATCGTTCCACTCGGATTCGAAAAAACCGATGCTGGCAGGATCCTCGTACTTGAGGCACACCCACTTCATGTAGTCGCGTTCAGCGGTGAACATGGCGTTGAACTGTTCCTCGAACTTCCAGTGCGTGAGCCTGGCGTTATCCATCAGCATTACGCTGGTGGCCAGGCAACCGCGCTTGCCCTTGGCGCCTGATTTCGGCCGGCACAGGATGGCCTTGCCCTGCATGTCGCGCGACAACAGGTCCCAGATATCCGCCCGCGCGAAGACATCGGGATCGATGACCACCGAGCGGCCCTGGTAATTCATCAGCTGGGGCGGCAGAAAACGTGTCGGCGTAAACGATTGCAAATCATTCCTCACCCATTCCCGCTTGCCACCGTCACGCAGGTAGGTATTCCCCTCCTGGGCGTGCAGGCACGGGAAATCATCGTAGTTCATGATACGGATATCGAACTTGTCGTTATGAGCGGAATTGCGGCGCAACGCGTACTGAGCGACAAGTGCGCCGAGATACTGTTTGTCGTTGGCTTGAATAAATACGCAGTAGTCCACGTCTGCACCCTCTTTTACACCAGGCTCATTCTAAACTGCGGCCGGCGTTTTACCAACAAAGACGAGGCACCGCGTCTGGTCAATGCCCATCGCATGCCGCAGAATAGCACTCCCGCCAGGCGGGTTAGTTTTATTTCTTTTGGGTTCAATTCCCCGCCGTTTACGGGCGAAACCCGTAGGAGCGGGCTGAAGGTGAGGCGCTTGCGCCGAGAGGCTGCCCTGGGGCATGCCCGCGAATAAAGCAGTTTTCGGCAACGTATTGTTCGCGGGCAAGCCCGCTCCTGCGACCAGATACCCCGTTCGCTTGTGGCCGGGTACCATATATAAGGGTGTACAGGCGTTGGCAAAACTTTTTCTGGGCAGCAAACACACTGAATGGTCACCGCGCCTGCTGCGCATGCTGTGGGCATTAGAAGCCGGGCTGGTGGGTCTGGCCGGCGCACTGGCTCGCCTGTTACCTCCGGATGCGGCCTCTGCAGCAGGACACGCACTGCTGGCCGGACTGGGTCCCCACCTGGACAAAACGCGCCACATCCGGCGCAACCTGAAGATTGCCTTCCCGGAAATAGATGAAGCGGAAACCAGCCGTCTGGTACGCGCTATCTGGGGGAACATCGGCTCGGTACTCGCTGAATACCCGCACCTGAACCGGATTTGCAGGGCCAGACAAAGAATCAACTGCGTGATCGAGGGCGATCCGGAAGTGTTTCGGAAAACCGGAAAACCGGCAGTTTTTGTCACCGCTCACCTGTCCAACTGGGAAACCGCCGCCGGCGCATTTGTGCAGCAACAAGTGCCGCTGAGCGTGGTCTACACTAAAATGCAGAACCCCTGGATGGACCGTCTGCTGTACAGGGCTCGCGAATCACTCGGTTGTGGACTGGTGGAACGGGACAGTGCCGCACGCGAGTTACTGCGCTGCCTGAAAAAAGGCACATCCATTGGTCTGCTGGTGGATCAGCGCGTCGATGCGGGGGAACCGGTACCCTTTTTTGGTCGCGACATGTTGACCTCAACCACCCCAGCCCAGTTGGCCGTGCGCTTTGACTGCGAACTGATCCCGATCCGGATTCAGCGCCTGCACGGCGCACGTTTCCGTGTAACTTTTTACAAGCCGGTGGTTGTTGACGATGAAAGTATCGAAAACGCCGAGAAAATCCTGCAAATGACGCGCAAGATCAACAGCTTGTTCGAATCCTGGATCCGCGAACGACCCCACGAATGGATGTGTACCAAGCGTCGCTGGCCGAAAGACCGGCAAAACCCGCCCCTCTAGACATCATGTCTGGATCTGACTCCCGGTGAATGTACCGATTTCATCGCCTCTGTAAGGTGCCCCGATAGTTGCCGGCCGAAAATAAGTCACAGCATCTGGATCAGCACACTTTTTAAAGGTATTCCTCTCTATGCCGTAACGAGACGCATAGGTGACTGACCAGCCTACCTGCTGATTCAGTTTTTTGCCTTCATAAATGGACCTTGGGAGGTTCTCATGAAAAGAAATACTTTTGTTCGCGGTATAGCCGCGGTTCTGTTGGTTTTCGCAATGGCTGCAGGCCTGAGTGCCTGTGGTGGTGGCTCATCCAATTCATCCGGTTCGTCCGGTTCATCCGGCGGCGGCATTTCCGGCAGCGGAAGTTAAGGGGAACAGCGATGAAAAAATTAGTGACAGACATGAACCTAAAAAAATCAGTTGCCCCTGCCGAGAGCACTAAGCCGGCATAAATTGCTCCAAAGAATAGGTTTCGTCTGGGCTACTCGGGCAAGGGTGGTCCGAGTTGATGGTCTGTCCCGGGATGAACCCGGAATGCCTCCATCACTTTGTCCAAAATCCGCTGCCAGCACTGCCTTGAAGTTAACTGCGGCGCGATAGCCTTCAAACCATTAAAGAAGTGGACCAGGCGCGTATAAGCACCTTTGATCTTCTCGATACTACCGTGCGCGCTTGTGATCACCAGCCGCTTTTGACGACTGTGTTCCGTCAACCGGCCAACGCTACTGAGCAATAACGGACGGCTGGTGATCGCCTCGTGATGTTTCTCGGGGATGGCCAGTCGGGCAAACAGATTCCACCAGTCATAGATCAACGCAATCATGCGCGACATCAACTGACTGCTTTTGAGATCCTGAGTCGTGTAACCGCCCCAGCCCCATTGGTTCTTCAGCTCATCAAAATTGTTCTCACAATCTGCACGATCCCGGTAGTGATGGAAAATACTCACCAAGTCACTCTCCAAATCCGTCACCAGGACAGAATATTCATAGATTTTTATGTCTTCCGGGCCATCGATAAAGGCCAACTGTTGTTGGCCGTCTTTTTGATAGTCGATGCCGATCACATGATCATCGGGTAACCGCCGTCGCACAACCACTACCCGACGGGACTTCTCCCAACCTTGCAACTGCAGCGTGTCTTCCTTCGCTTCCCATTCTTTATTAATACGTATCCACTCACCAAGACAATGCTGCTTGTATATCAGGTTTTTTACGTTCTTCGACTTCTTTAGCTTAAACAGATACGGCTGGTCAATGGCTTCCATCTGGGTCATGGCGTTATCGGTTCCCCAGCCAATATCACCGCGCACACATTCAGGCTTGCTATCGGCGGGTAGCCGATTAAGTAACGCGACCAGACCGGGGAGTGAGTCGTTCGAATGGGATTGATTGCCAGCCTGTACTTCGACATCCAACACGAGCCGTAAATTGGCCATCATGTAGGTATGGTAGGTGTGCGAGGGGCGGCCCGGCTTATGGGGGTTATAGCCTAGCTTTGCGCCTTCCTGATGCCCATAGAGCGGCTTGACAGTGACATCGACATCCAGGATCCAGGGCGTTCTTAACAAAGGTTCATAGCATGAATGCAAATGGTCTTGTAGCCAGGAAATACCGTTGGCTTCATTGATTTTCTTCAGCGCTCTGCGGGCGGAGTCGTCGCTGACCACTTTGCTCATCCCCAGCAAGCTTGAATTGACACGGTCACCCATCAGGGTGGTGATGTGCGCATAGCGCCTGTGCCCTGACAGTATGGAGAGAAATAAGGAACCCAGTACATCGACGGTCTCGGGAGCGTTATTGCTGTGGTAGGTAAGCGGACACGTCTCAACCCAGGGGTCGAAGCGCCCACCCATTTTGAGAAACTGAATGAAAAAGGGGAGCTGGCCCAGCGGCGTCACTGCGGCATCGGGATCCCACTCAACGTGTACTTTCCCCGCGTAGGTCTCGACCTCAATAGCCTCTGCCAGCGGATTGAATGGGGTAGAGAGTTGTTCACCCGTTGGGTGACCCGGCTCGGGAGAAAGCACCATGATTTTATCCCCTGTTTCAAAGAGTTGACAGTTTAGCGCTATTTCAACTGATTTTTATAGGTTGATCAAAGGCGATCAACCCGGCTTTAATCAAAGTATGTCGTGCTTGGCTAA
>CAJXFW010000187.1 GCA_913053655.1 uncultured Thiogranum sp.
GCCCTGCAACCCTACGGCGCATTGATCCTGGCCGCCGAATATGCGGGAGAGGCGGTTACCAGGGTGCGCCTGAAACCCATTGAATTTGAACCCGGTCGGTTCGACATGGACGATACTGACCGAAATTACCTGGCCAGGGTTGCACAGGTTTTGCACGACCGTCCGAAACTGGCGATCAAACTGTGCGGTGTAGCAGTCAAACAGGATGCGGTCTATTTTCAGCAACTGGAGGATACCGGGCGCAACAGGAAGAGCGGCGGGGAAACTGCTGCCAGGGAGCCCGCCATCGACAGTAAAAAACTGACCGAGCTCGCCAGCCGGCGTGCCGCACAGGTGAAAAATTACCTGATAGAGACGTTCAAGGTGCCCGCCGACCACCTGGTGGGTTGCCGCCCCAGGATCGAAACTGCAGACACCGATGCATCTGCCAGGACCGACCTGCTGATCTAGTGCGCTATGCCGGTAAACTGGTAATCTGTCAGACATGAACAGGACCCTGGCGAAAGGTGCTGTAGCAGCCGGTCATGCAGCGACCGCCGAAGCTGCGGCCTTTGCACTACGCGAAGGCGGCAATGCCTTTGATGCCGCTATCGCAGCACAGTGGACAGCCTGTGTGGCAGAACCGGTACTGACCTCACTGGGTGGTGGCGGCTTTCTGATGGCGCAACCGGAAAATGGTCAGGCCTGCGTATACGACTTTTTTGCCCAGACACCCGGACACAAGCGCTCCGACGCCGATATCGACTTTCACCCTATCCAGGCAGATTTCGGTACCACGCAGCAGGAATTTCATATTGGCTATGGTGCAGTTGCGACGCCGGGCGCTGTGCGTGGACTGTTTGCAATCCACAGGGACCTCGGTGGCCTGCCAATGCCGGTACTTATGGAGCCTGCTATTGAACTGGCCAAAAAGGGGCTGCGCGTTAACAAGCTGCAGGCTTATATCCTTAACGTTGTGCGCCCCGTATATCTTGCCACGCCCGAGGCCGCACAACGTTTTGCCAGCTGTTCAGACCGGGGCAAGCTGGCCGGTGAAGGCGAGACACTGCACCTTCCGGAGCTGGCGGATACCCTGCTCGCGCTTGGCAACGAAGGTGAAAGCCTGTTCTACGAAGGTGAGATCGCTGCACAGATTGAATCCGTGTGCCGTAACGCCGGCGGCCACCTCCGGCGTGAGGATCTTGCCGGCTACCGCGTTATTAAACGCGATCCGTTGCGCATAAAATACCGGAGCGGCGAATTCCTCACTAACCCTCCCCCTTCATCCGGTGGTTTATTGATCGGCTTTGCACTCAAACTGCTGGAAAAACTTTCGACGAAAGGCCTCTGTATTGATAGCACGCAAGGTATATCCAGGCTTGCCGAAGTTATGCACGTTACCAATGAAGCCCGTCTGGACAGGACTGACAAGCTCAACGAACAACTGCTTGATTCCGAATTGCTGAAGCAATACGAGGAGCAGATCAGGGGCCGCAAACACGCATTCCGGGGCACAACGCACATCAGCGTCATTGACAACAAAGGAAACCTTGCCTCACTGACAACCAGTAATGGAGAAGGCTGTGGTCACATGCTCGGCAGCACCGGAATCATGCTGAACAATATGCTGGGCGAAGAAGATCTCAATCCTCGCGGCTTTCACACCTGGCGGGAAAATCAGCGCCTCACCTCGATGATGGCACCAAGTCTACTGCGACTCAATGACGGGCACGCCGTCGCGTTTGGATCCGGCGGCTCTAACCGTATTCGCTCTGCCATTCTGCAAGTGTTGTTACGCCTTGTGGACGAACAGCTACCCCTCGCGGAGGCTATTGAGCGACCCAGAATCCACTACGAGAAAGGACTGCTGAATATTGAAAACGGATTTGACAGCGAGGTATACAAGCAGCTGCAAGGCGAATTCGAGCAAACTCGCTGCTGGCCGGACCAGAATCTGTTTTTTGGCGGCGTGCATGCAGTTTCTCTGGACGGCGAGGATTTCGAATACTGTGGCGACCGGCGACGCGGCGGTGTCGCTTTCCTTGTAGTCGGCTAGCCGGTCACTGAAAAACACCCGCTACAGGCTAGGCATACGGTCAATGACCGCCAGGTGCTATACTACGTCCGAACCGGCATTGACCGGCCCGGTGGCACGCTCTGGCGCCGACTGACCAACAACTCTACGATAATTCACTGGCAATGCGTCAAACAAATCCAGGTGCACATTCCGAGCAATGGCTGACGATACTGATCCGGACGCTGGCCCGCCTGCCACTTCCCGTGCTGTATTTCGTCGCCGATACATTATTTGTGCTGGCTTTTTACATGCTGCGTATCCAGCGAAAGCTGGTGGAAAACAATCTGCAGAGTATTTTTCCAGGGCATTCATCCGGTGCCATCCGCAGACTCGCTGCGAGCAGCCACCGGAATACCGCACATATGCTGCTTGAATCCATAAAAAGCGGGACACTGACAGCGGAAGAACTGGCGCGGCGTGTCGACATGGAAAATCCTGAACTGATCGACGACCTCGTGAAACGGTACAACACGGTGATAACAGTTGCCGCCCACCACGGCAACTGGGAATGGATGCAACTGGCCTGCTCATCCCGGTTTGCAGTGCCGCTCGCAGCCCTCTACAAACCACTGAACCGTCCCGCTATCGATATCCCGCTACAGGAAACGCGTAGCCGGTTTGGCAGCCATTTGATCAAGGTAAAAAATGCCTTGCCCGAGCTGCTTGAATTTGCCCGGCAACCCGGCATCATTGCACTGGTGGCCGACCAGGGCCCTCGCCCGGACGAGGAGAAGCACTGGGCAAAGTTCCTGGGGCGGGACACCGCCTTCTATCCCGGCGCGGAACAACTGGCGCGCCTGTTCAAGGCTCCACTCGTGTTTATACATATGAAACGGCTGCGGCGCGGCTACTACCGAATAAAGTTTGAAGTATTGACGGAGCCACCGTACCGTCAGAAGATGGGTGAGATTATGGACATCTACATCAAAGCAGTAGAAGAACAGGTGCTTGAAGCACCACAGGACTGGGTATGGATGTACAAACGCTGGAAGTACCGGAAATCAATGTATGACTAAAAAAACTCCGGTCAATTCGTCATACCGGCGAAAGCCGGTATCCAGCTCATCGAAACCACTGGATTCCGGCATACGCCGGAATGACGGAAAACGAATTAATCAGAGCTTCCCTGAAGGTACGCGTTCGGAAACCCTTTATTCTTCAGCCCTGTTACTGGGCAAGATCACAGTCACCGAACATGAACGCAGCCGTGGACGCCAGCTGTTCAGCGGAACTCGTCTGAAACTCCTGCTGTTCCCGTTTCTGCACTGGCTGCTGAAACATACCTCGGTGGCCATCGCACTGATCCCGATGCGTATACTCGTATGGATCATGCGGGTACTGTATTTCTGGCCGGGAAACCCCTTGCGGGTTTCCTGCGAAGCTGTCTGTCTCATTGCCAGACGCGAAGGACACCAACATGATCCTGGAAAGGTATATCGGCAATTCCTGGGCAACTCATTTGGCGTTCTTGAAAACTATTTCCTGCTTCATCGTCACGGCATCGGACGAATTTCAGAGCGTATCCTGCTACAGGAACGGGATGCCCGCATGATACGTGATCTGGCGGAAAAGCACGGCGGCGCTATGCTCGCGGTTCCGCACAATATCGCCAGTGCAATTTCGGCCCTGCAACTCAACCGGAGCTTCCCGCTGCTGGTGGTCGCCAGAAACCCGCCCACCATTTCCCGCACAAAAGTTACCCTCGATTTTTTCGAGCATATGCGGGTTCCGGTGCTCATGGTGCGTGATGGCAACCCGTTCGAACTGTCGCGTAACCTGTTTACCGCTTTCAAAACAGGTATGGTTATCGCAGCGACGCTGGATAATACCGAGAACAGCGATACCCGGGTAGATGCTACAATGTTCGGGCAGCAGGTCGGCATGACGCGCTGGGCGGTAAAAATTGCGACCCGGAAAACACTGCCCGTCATCCCCTGCTACTTCAGCAGCAAGGGAAATCAGCACCGGATAATTGTCGGCGAGCCGATCATTACGGACAGTATCGAAAGCGCTGTTCAACACTACATCAGTTTCTTCGAACACAATATTCTCGCAGACCCCGCGAGCTGGGCCTACCTGGCCGACAAGCGCTGGCGCAGGATACTGTCAAACGCCGGATAAATCAGGCACTTTATACTGTATGATTGATTTTCAAACATTAAACCAGGAAGAGGGACACCGCATGGAATGCGCACGTCAGATTCTCCGCTCGGTTTTCGGATACGATGATTTTCGATTCCGCCAGAGTGATATTATTCAAACCCTTTTAGACGGACACGACGCGCTGGTGCTGATGCCGACCGGCGGGGGAAAGTCGCTGTGTTATCAGATACCTGCGCTGGTACGCGATGGTATCGGCATAGTCGTATCGCCGCTGATCGCGCTGATGCAGGATCAGGTCGATGCGCTCACACAGCTGGGCGTGCGCGCCGC
>CAJXFW010000188.1 GCA_913053655.1 uncultured Thiogranum sp.
GTAAACCGGGACGACAATGGAAAACTCCATGAAAACCCTCTATATTTTCCGGATACGGGTACATCCGCCCGAGCCATATCGAGCCGGCTTTCTGCGACCTGGCCCGGACCCCATGACAGACAGCGCCCACTATACCAACCACCTCATTACCGAGACCAGTCCAAGTCTGCTGCAACACGCGTATAACCCGGGAAAACCAGCCCATTCCGCCGCCTGTATTGTTAAAGATCCCCTTCCTCCAGACGCTAACGAGCCATAACTATCTCCCCATATTTCAAAGACTTTATACACAGACCATGGCCGCCCGGGAAAAACTCTCTAAATGGTTTTTAAGCGTCGCTGCGACCACATTGCACAACACTCTCGACGCGATGAAACTGGCGCCCGGTCTGGTCCGTAAACCCCGTCTCGTGCGTCACTGGCTGTTGACCGCGCACTGGGCTCAGCTCATTCTGCTGTGCGTCCTGCTGCTAATGTCGAGCGGTGTACCGGAATGGTTCGACAGCACCACAGAAGTAGCCACCGCTCCGCCCACAACTTCAGAAAAACTCCAGCGTTTTTTCGACAATCTCACCTCCAGACAGGACCAGGAACCCCGTCAGGAGGTCTCGCACACTGTGCTATGGGGTAGCTCTGCTGTTATTGTCCTGTTTACCTTTTTCCTGCAACTGCCGCGCGCGGTGTCCACTGCCTCCCTGACAGCCCGACGTGATGAAAAGCAGGCTGATCGCCTGAAAAAGCAGGACCCTTCACAAAGCGTGCTTTTGTACCATTCCGCCCTTGCCCTCACCCTCGATCCGCAACAGGAAGCTACGCTGCAAAACAAAATTGCGGCCATAAATAAACTTCCAGGGAGGGCTGATGACATCGAGCAGACGGTCATCATCCACAACACCGGCAATAACGCCGGGCAAAACACCATTGCCGAACGCTATCGACTGGCAGACGAAATCGGACGTGGCGCCATGGGCATTGTCTACCAGGCGCATGACACCCTGTTAGAGCGTGATGTCGCCCTTAAACAGCTGGCGCCACATCTCGCCCACGACCCGGCGTTCACTGAGCGTTTTGTGCGGGAGGCCCGTGCGCTGGCCAAACTAAGCCACCCTAACATCGTGCAGGTGTTCGACTTCATCAATGCCGATAGCGGCATCTGGATTGCCATGGAACTCGTTAACGGCGAGGAACTGGAGGACGAACTGGCACCTGGCATCCCCCTGGCAATGGAGACCTGTATCAAACTCGGTATCCAGCTCAGTAATGCCATGGGTTATGCCCACAGCAATGGCGTGATACATCGCGACTTCAAACCTGCCAATGTGCTGGTGCTGGCAAATGGTGACACCAAAATCATGGACTTTGGTCTGGCCAGGATTGTCCAGTCCAGCGGATACACTCAAGTGGGTACGGTCATGGGATCAGCGGCCTATATGAGCCCGGAACAGGCTTCGGGAAAAACCACCGCCCCTGCCACCGATATTTACGCCTTCGGCGTCACACTCTACCGCATGACTACAGGGAAACTACCTTTCAACGGCGACCCACAGTCAATCGTCGCCCAGCATTTGTCACAAACTCCCGTTGCACCACGACAACACAACACCGGGATCCCCGAGGAGCTGAACAAGCTCATCATACAGATGCTTGCCAAGGTGCCGGGTGAACGACCTTCTTCGATGCCTGAAATCACGCAGCAGCTACAGCGTGTCCCTATGGTCGACAGTGAAGAAAACAACATCGCCACAATAACAGCCGACGTCTAAACCGGCTTTTTTTCAGGTGCGCAGGTCGTTTCTGCGTAAACCCTCTGCATTTTCCGGATATGGGCGCACCCGTCTGGGCTATATTGAACCTACTTTCCCTGACCTGACCCGGACTCAATGACAGAAGACACCCGCTATACCAACCACCTCATAACCGAAACCAGTCCCTACCTGCTGCAACACGCGCATAACCCGGTCGAATGGTATCCGTGGGGTCCGCAGGCGCTGGATAAGGCTCGCCAGGAAAACCGGCCCATCCTGCTCTCAATCGGATATTCCGCCTGCCACTGGTGCCATGTCATGGCACACGAATCCTTTGAGGACCCTGCTGCTGCGGAAGTGATGAACAGGCTGTTTATCAACATAAAGGTCGACCGTGAAGAACGCCCGGATCTGGATAAAATCTACCAGACCGCACATTCGCTGCTCACCCAGCGCACCGGTGGCTGGCCGCTGACCCTATTTCTGACACCGGACCAGCAGGTTCCATATTTTGGCGGCACCTATTTTCCCGACCAGCCGCGCCACGGCATGCCCGCTTTCACTGATCTTTGCCAGCGCGTGTCAGATTTTTATATAGAGCAACGGGAGGAACTGGACAAACAGAACCGCTCGCTGATTAATTTCATGTCGTCCATGAACCGGCCGGAGCCCGTTGAACACGACAGTGGTGAACTCAACGCCATGCCACTGGACGTTGCACGCCAACAACTGGAGCAACAGTTCGACGCAACATACGGCGGCTTCGGCGACGCGCCCAAATTTCCACATCCCACCAGCATCGAACGCCTGCTGCGTCACTGGGCGGGAACCCGCAAGGATGGCGAGGCCGATGATCAGGCTTTGCACATGGCGCTGTTCACCCTGGACCGTATGGCGCTGGGCGGAATGTACGACCAGTTCGGTGGCGGCTTCTGCCGTTATTCGGTAGACGAACAGTGGATGATTCCGCACTTCGAAAAAATGCTTTACGACAACGGCCCGCTATTGTCTTTATACAGCGAAGCCTGGACTGCAACGCATAACCCCCTGTACCGACGCATTGTTGAACAAACAGCGGAATGGGTGATGCGCGAGATGCAATCACCCGAGGGTGGTTATTACTCCAGCCTCGACGCCGACAGCGAAGGCGAGGAAGGAAAGTTCTACGTCTGGACACCAGACGAGGTTCAACGGCTGCTGAGTGAAGAAGAGTATCCGCTTGTCGCAGCGCGCTTCGGTTTTGATCGAGACGCCAATTTCGAAGGCCGCTGGCATGCGCACGTGTATACGTCTATAGAAGCACTGGGCAAATGCTTCGGACTGCCTGGTAGCGATATTGAGGCACACATCGAATCAGCGCGCGGCAAACTGTTCAACGCGCGTGAACAGCGCATTCATCCGGGCCGAGACGACAAGGTGCTGGTGTCCTGGAATGCGCTGATGATCAAAGGCATGGCACAGGCAACACAGTACTTTCACGATAGCCGCTACCAGGACTCAGCCGAGCGTGCACTGCATTTCATCCACACACAGATGTGGTCCGATGGACGTCTGTGTGCTACATACAAAGACGGTCGTGCACACCTGGCAGCCTATCTGGACGATTATGTTTTTCTTATTGACGCTATCCTGGAACTACTGCAAGTACGCTGGAACAGTAATGACCTGACCTTTGCGTTACAACTCGCTGATGTCGTACTGGAACATTTTTCCGATCCCGCTGGCGGCTTCTATTTCACCGCAGACGACCACGAAAACCTGATCCAGCGCCCCAAACCCTTAAATGATGATGCTCTACCCGCCGGCAACGCAATCGCCGCTAAAGTCTTTGCGCGTCTCGGTCATCTGCTGGGAGAAACACGTTTTCTCGATGCCTCCGAGCAGACCCTCAAAGCTGCCTGGAACCCGATCCAGCAGAGTCCCTATGGCCACACCGGGCTGCTGCTTGCGCTGGAGGAGACGCTCTACCCGGTTGAAACCGTCATCATCCGGGCCGGTGAGCAACTCGGCGATTGGCAAAGTGCCATGGCGCGCAGTTACACACCACGGCGACTGGTATTTGCCATACCGGACTCGATTGATGATCTCCCCGCACAACTGCAACAGCGCACCCCGCAGCAGGAGGGCGTCGCCTATGTCTGCCAGGGGATGAGCTGCCTGCCACCCGTTACCTCAATCGAAAAACTGATACAGCTTTACTCCAGTTGATGCTACCTGGCACTATTCCGTTCCGACAGGGACACCCGCTACCTCGCATAACAAGGTGTGGGATAGTGCATGCCTATCGTCTTCGCAAAGAAACGGAGACTGAGGTCGACGACCTGACTCAATTACATAACTACCGCTAATTCAGTAAATCCATCGAACACGAAGTATTGCGCTCCAACCGCTATCATACGCCGTTATCCATGGTGTTGTTCGATAGCCGATCTGAATGCCAACGTCGCCAATTGAGCCAAAAGGCGGTTTTTAATTTCAATGACTCAGACTCGACGTGACAGCTGGTGTCAGATTAAGTCCAATTCAATATTTCTCTGTAGGTCTCAGTTTCCTCTCTGTCATTCCGCGCGCATGCCGAAATCCAGGTAAAAAAAGCGATAGGTCGTATTCCGTTAAGGGTTGTTAGCCACGGCTAATATTAGCGCCCGCTAACGGGCAGGAATCGACCCATAACGACGTTCATCTGATTCTGTAGGAGCGCCGTCCTTCGGCGCGATTGTCGGT
>CAJXFW010000189.1 GCA_913053655.1 uncultured Thiogranum sp.
CATGGTATTGCCGCAGGCGTGGAAGGAAATCCCGTAAGCGGCCAGGCTGGAGACGCGCTGGCGGATAATGTCAGGGATCGGTCGCGTAGGGTTTTTGGCGAGGATATGGAGACCCGGACCGATCGCGGTTACCACCAGGTGCACATCATCCCCGTACTTGCGCAACAGGGCGCCCAGCGAGAACAGGATGTGTTCCATATACTCCAGATCAGCCTTGTTGAACTGATAAACCATTTTGTGAACGGGATCGCCGAACAGGTCGCGGTCTACCGGCTCGGCTTTCGCGCGGCCCGAAACGGCTATCAGCCCACTGCTTGCGCTCAGCCACTGCAGTAATTGACGGCGGCGGGTATCGGGTTTCATGGGTATCGAGAGCCTTTACGGTGGGGGCGTTTCGGGTTTGACACTAGCACATGTCGGGTGTTCCGCCAAAAGCCTGTTGTTATGTCCGGTGTACAATAGGGCCTGTTGTTGGCCACTGATCCCGTTCACCATGAATAACACCGGCGGCTGTTCCGACCTTGAACAACTGGAACGGTTACTCCATTCCCTGGACGAATGTCTGGCCAGGGATGTTCCTGCGTTTACCAGACAGCTTGCCACGCTCAAGCGGCGCAGTCAGCGCGGACACGCTGTGCAACGGGGTATTGACAAACTGCGCGCCGAGACTGTGCGCTCTATTCGCCGCGTCGACCGGCGTCGTGCCAACGCGCCGCTGCCCCGCTATCCGTCGATGTTACCGGTTGTTGATAGTCGCGAACGCATCCGGGATACCATCAGCGGGCATCAGGTGGTTATTCTGTGTGGAGAAACCGGGTCGGGGAAGACCACCCAGCTACCCAAGATCTGCCTGGAGATGGGCCGCGGCCTGCGCGGCAGGATCGGTCATACCCAGCCGCGTCGAATTGCGGCACGCAGTCTTGCAGCGCGCATTGCCGAGGAGCTGGACAGTCCGCTGGGTGAACACGTGGGTTACAAGGTCCGTTTCCAGGACAGGATTCAGCAGCACAGTTACGTCAAGGTGATGACCGACGGTATATTGCTGGCCGAGATCCAGTCCGATCCGGAGTTGCGCGAATACGATACCCTGATTCTTGATGAAGCACATGAGCGCAGTCTGAATATTGATTTCCTGCTGGGTTACCTGCAACGACTGTTGCCGCGTCGTCCGGATCTCAAGCTCATTATTACTTCTGCCACCATTGATCCGGAGCGATTTTCCAGTCACTTTAACGGGGCGCCGATTATCGAGGTGTCGGGCCGAACCTGGCCGGTCGAAATGCGCTACCGGCCGATAACCGGCGAGGACGAAGATCAGAAAGACAGGGGACGGGGGCAGGCACTGCTGGACGCGGTAGACGAGCTGGCGGCAGAAGGGCCGGGCGACGTGCTGGTGTTTCTGGCGGGTGAACGCGCTATCCGGGAAAGCAGTGAACTATTGCGTAAGCATCACCCCTCGCAGACCGAAATCATTCCGCTGTATGCACGCCTGTCTGCTGCGCAGCAGAGCAGGGTGTTCAGGCCGCACCGGGGCCGGCGGATAGTGCTGGCGACCAACGTTGCCGAAACCTCTCTGACGGTGCCCGGTATTCGCTATGTGGTGGATACCGGGCTGGCGCGGGTCAGTCGTTACAGTTACCGCACCAAGATACAACGTCTACCCATTGAATCGGTATCGCAGGCATCGGCCAATCAGCGTGCAGGGCGTTGTGGGCGGGTAGCCGCCGGTGTCTGTATTCGCCTGTATAGCGAGGACGATTACCTGTCGCGTGCGGTATTCACCGAGCCTGAAATACAACGAACCAACCTGGCCGCAGTTATTCTGGGAATGGCGGTGCTGGGTTTGGGCGATATTGAAGCGTTCCCGTTTGTTGATCCGCCCGATGCACGTTTTGTTCGCGACGGTTACAAGTTATTGCATGAGCTTGGTGCTGTGGATACACGCCAGGAATTGACAGCGTTGGGCCGCAAGATTGCCCGTTTGTCAGTAGATCCGCGCCTGGCGCGTATGATCCTGGCAGCCAGTGAGTTGCATTGCCTGACGGAAGTGCTGGTTATTGTGTCAGCGCTGGAAGTTGTCGATCCCCGCGAGCGCCCGCTGGACAAGACCCAGGCCGCGGACGAAAAGCATGCGCTGTTCAAGGACGAAAAATCCGATTTCATGGTTTACCTGAATCTCTGGAAGGCCTACCGGGAAAACGCGCGTCATCTGACCCAAAACAAGCTGCGCAAGTGGTGCCGGGACCATTTTATATCTTATATGCGCATGCGCGAGTGGCATGACGTACACCGGCAATTACTGGTGCAGGTCAGGGACATGGGATTGTCCTGTAACGAGGCCGTGGCGGATTACCGTTCCGTTCATTGTGCCTTGCTGAGTGGTTTGCTGGGCAACCTCGCCTTGCAGGTGGAACCCGGTGAATACCTGGGGGCGCGTAATCTGAAGTTCGTCCTGTTCCCCGGTTCCGGGTTAGGCAGGAAGAAGCCGAAATGGCTGGTGGCCAGCGAACTGGTGGAAACCGGTCGATGCTATCTGCGTACTGTCGCTGCCATCGAGCCGGACTGGGTGGAGCCGCTCGCCGGACACCTGTTGAAGCACAGTTATTCCGAACCGCACTGGGAGAGAAAGCGCGCGCAGGTGGTGGCGTTTGAACGCGTTACCCTGTATGGCCTGCCGCTGGTCCAGCGACGCAAGGTGAATTACGGGCCTGTCGATCCCATTATCTCGCGCGAGATTTTTATCCGTCATGCGCTGGTAGCGGGTGAGTTAAGAACGCACGCGGGATTTGCAGAGCACAATCGCAAATTGCTGGCGTCGCTCGATCAACTGGAGTCAAAAGCCCGTCGCCGCGATGTGCTGGTTGACGAAGAAGAGTTGTACCGGTTTTTTGATGAACGCGTACCGGCTTCAGTGTTTGATGGCAAAAGCTTCCAGTGCTGGTGGAAGAAGGAGGAGAGCGAAAAGGGAGATCTGCTGTATCTGAAGCGGGACGATATTATGCACCACGCGGCAGAACAAGTGACCGGCCAGCAGTTTCCCGACCAGCTGGAAGTTCGTGGCCTGTGTCTGCCGGTTTGCTACCGATTTTCTCCCGGCGAGGTGGGTGATGGCTTGTGTGTTCAGCTGCCGATCACGGCGCTGAACCAGGTGCAGGAGAGTGATTTTGACTGGCTGGTGCCGGGTCTGCTGCGGGAGAAAGTTGTGCTGCTCATAAAATCGCTGCCCAAACAGCTACGGCGCCATTTTGTGCCTGCGCCGGACTACGCTGATGCCTGTGTTGCAGCATTGCGGCCACACAGTATGCCGCTGCTCGAAGCCCTGGCGGAGCAGTTGCAATCCATGACGGATGTGCCGCTGCCCGGCGCTGCCTGGCGTCCTGAATTGATACCGCAGCACTTGTTTGCCTTCTTTGAGCTGAATGACGAGCAGGGAAAATTGATCGATTCAGGACGTGACCTGCCGCGCCTTCAGCACGACCACGGTGAGCGCGCCCGGCACGGGTTCAGGCAGGTATCGGATGCCCGTTACGAACGTAAGGATGTTCATGACTGGGATTTCGGTAGCTTGCCGGACAGTATTGAACTTGAAACCGGTGGCCTGGTACTGCGTGCCTATCCGGCGCTTGCGGTCAGTGACGGATCGATTGAGTTACGCTTGTTTGACCAGCGGCAACAGGCACATGTTTCACACCGTGAAGGACTGCTGGCGCTGTTTCGGAAAAAGGCCGGGCGGGTGGTCCGTGAGGTCAAGCGCTCGGTGCCCGGGTTGCAGAAGCAGGGCCTGTGGTTCAGCACAGTGGCTGGCACAGATGTTCTGCTGGCCGACCTGGAGCGGGCGGTCATACAGGCCGCCTTTATGGGTGACGATGCGCCTGACGTGCGTGATGCCGATACTTTTCAGCAGTGCCTGGAGGAAGGCAAACGGTCTCTGCTCGACTGGGCGGTTTCAATTGGGGGTTGGAGTTACGAGACCTTGCAAGCCTACCAGGCGCTCAGTCGCTCGCTGAAAGGTGCGGTTTCGCCACAACTGCTGGCTGCAACGGGAGAGGTGCAGGCGCAGGTACAGCAGTTAGTCTATGCCGGGTTTGTCAGCGAGACTCCGGTGCGTTGGTTGCCACACCTGGCGCGTTTTCTTCGCGCGGCATCGCAACGCCTGGACAAGCTGTCAGGTAATACCGGGCAGGAGCGCAAGCAGGCGGCAACAGTGCGACGCTACCGGGAGATTTACGATCAGGCGGTTGCCGGTGGCAGGACTGGCGAGGCAGTGGAAGAATTTCGCTGGCTGGTCGAGGAATTGCGCGTATCGCTGTTTGCGCAGGGACTCGGGACCTCGGTAAAGGTGTCGCCGGAACGGCTTGACCGGTTATGGAAAGATATTGCGGCTGCTGAATAATCCGGGTCAGGTGCGAATGGCACTAAGTTAAGCCTTAAATGCACGTACTCCCGTCATTCCGGCGAATGC
>CAJXFW010000190.1 GCA_913053655.1 uncultured Thiogranum sp.
GGGTGGCCGAGTAACAGACTGAACAGACTCATATGAAACCAGGCCATCGGCAGGTTGACCTGTGCCTGGTTGAAATCATGGCATCTCTGTATTCCCGCCTTGATGGCTGGTGTCATCATGACTATCTGCGAAAGATCGCCTTCCTTGATAATCTCATCGCACAGGAAGCTGGCGAGCAGGGCCGGATCAACGGGATCAAGCTCAAAGGCCTTGCGCCACAGGGCGCCGGCCTTGTTGCCATCAAGCGGCCGCCAGCCCTCGGCCAGGGCTGCCAGCGCTGTCGGGTCCGGGGTTTCGTTGTCGCATGCCTGCTTCAGATAGCGCAGTCCTGCTTTATAGTTTTTGCCTTTGGGTGCTTTCCGATGTTTGCGGCACAGGGCCATCGCATAGGCCTGTACAAGCGCTGGATCGTCACTGTCCTTGTACGGCTCCAACAGGTCGGCCGCGTCATTCCATTCACCCAGTGACATGCTTAGCCTGGCCTGCTGCAACACCATCGCGTTGTTATCGGGGTTGGCGAGCACAAGGGTCTTGCAGTGATCGATCTCTTTCTGGGTAGCGTCGCGATCCATATAACCACCGGCGCTCCGTGCATAGGTTTCCAGGTCTGACTGAATCCGCTCAAATGACCGGTCGGCATCTTCCAGAATGGCCGCCAGTGCCGCCAGATCACGTTGTGATTTGGCGGGCACCTGAAACGCCGGCTTGTAGCCCCACTCGTGATAGAAATCGGCCCAGGCATGTTCGAGCAAGGTCCGGACCTGGATCTCGACCTTCATCGGTCGAGTTTGTTTGGGCAATACTGCACGAGGAATCGCCACGTCGATTTCACTGGTCGGGAATTTATCCGGCTGCAACTGGATGATGTAGTGCACGGAACGATAACCGAACTCCGCAGGTTTTTGGCGCTGACTGATATCGACGCTGTTATCCCAGTCAATCAGAAAATGCTGTTCTATAAAATCAGAAATTGCCCGTACCTGACTTTGGGTCTGGGTGATGACCCGGCCGCCACACAGGTCGGTGAACTGCATTACCGGGTCTGGCGTGTTGTCGCGTTTGCGCTGGATCTTGCCGGCAAAGCTGTCCACGGTCTTGGCCCGTGTCTGGACGATGGCCAGCGGCGCCAGTTGATTGGCGGCTTGTTGGAGAATCTCTCGCAGTACTTCGCCAAGCTGCTGGTAATTTGCCTGGACGGATGCGTAACGGGCTACTTGTTTGTCAAACCATGTCTGTTCTGGCGTCTTGTTCATATTGTTGCCTTCGCTTGTTCAATAAGGGCTTTCCTGTAGCGCCGCCCAGACCGCCTCAATAATATACATCGATGCGGTATCAGGAAGACAGGGTCTTCCGCAAGCCGAGACCATCAAGGCCTCGTTACCGCGCCAAAGGCCGTATTCGTTTCTGATGTCGGTACCCCAACCATGGTGATACTGGATCAGCTGCTCTTTTTCCAGGCTCCAGATTATCTTTTTGTCTTCTTCGGACATACCGGCAAGGATGTCTTCGACCGCTGCATCCAGGGTCATCGGCCAGGGTACAACATCGCCTGGCGGCCCTGAGCCTGTAGAGAATGTATACAAGAATCCAAGCGTCAGCGCCATGACTTTGATATTCCGGGCCATATCGGTGGCGGTTTTCAACGTTGCGCATCCATCATCGACAATATTTTCTGGGCCATCTCCGCATTGACGAGCTTCAGCGTCGCCTTGAGCGTCATATCTGCTTTTTTGTCGACAATGACATCATCGCCGTTGGTAACGGAAACTTCATTCGTATGCTCATGCAAGCCGGCCATCGACGACTCGGCAATTGCCCGACGTTGGCGACCTTCAAATGAAAACGGAAACAGGATGACCGCACAGACCCTGATTCCTGACTCACGGGCCAGCTGACAGACTATGGGGGCACCCCCACTACCGGTGTCGCCACCGAGTCCTGCGACTACAATAACCAAGTCACTCCCGTGAAAGACCTGCTTGAACAATTCACTATCATCACGTGCCGCCCGGCTACACCACTCCGGCGACAAATGACAAAAAGGTCTCGGTTTGGTATTCGCGCCGAGCGATATTCGATGCGTACACGCGCTGTTTCTCAGTGACTGTTCGTCGGTATCGGCGACTATGTAACGTAGATTGCCAACGCCAAGTTCAAGCATGTAGTCGATGAAATTGCATCCTGCGCCGCCGATACCGATCACTGAGATATCTGATCGATTTCCCATGCCTGCGCTACGCCACCAGTTCGGGCTTGGCCTGTACGATACGGGCGATATTGCGGGCATCATCGATGCCGCGGTGGTGTGTGCCGACCAGCGTCAGTTCCAGTCGGCGCAGTGCCTCACGCATGCCACCGGGCCGAAGACCCATGTGTTCGGCGAAACGCTTTTTCAGGTTGATATGGTTTTCGAACGATTCGGGAAAGGCGATGTTGTGCCGACGACAGTCTGTGCGGAACTGTTTAAGGTCATAGGCGCCCCAGGAGCACCATTGGAAAGGCTGCGGGCCGATCCACCCGATGAAACGCGGGAAGACCTTGTCGAACGGCTCGGCGCGATCCACATCGGCCTGGGTAATCGAAGTCAATTGCGTACAGAAATCACTGAGGCCAGGCCGATCAATTGGCCGCACGAATGCCGAGAACTCATCCTCAGGCGGATCGGCCGGAGACACCAACATCGCCACGCCAATCTCAATGATCTCCTGGCGTCCGGGACGGGTGCCCTTCTCCCAGCAGGTGGCTTCGAGATCGATGATGAGATAGCGCATTATTACAGTGTAGGGTGTTGATGCAGAAACTTGGCAACCGTTATCCGTACGCGTCTTGGCATCGTGAGTCCCATTGCTCACCTTGGCAATATCCATATTTATTCAATGGACATTGACTAAATATAGTCATTAGCCTATATTCAGCTCATGGATCCACTGTTTTCCCCCCATAACACCCATCTGGAAAACCCTGGTCACTTTCAGGACCGTGACCCACAGCTGCGCCAGCTACAAAAGCAGGTGTACGTCCACAAACCTGCACTTCTGGATCAGCTTCCTCATCGGCTACCCGGCATTTACACCGTCGGCGGTGGCCGGCAAATCGGCAAAACCACGCTGCTTAAACAATGGATGGCCAAATTATTGGGGGATGGTACGCCACCCTCGGCGATTGTCTTTTTTTCAGGCGAATTAATCGGCGATCACCGTACCTTGTATCGCCTGTTACAAACGCACCTGGCGACGATGCCGACCGACGCGCTTTCGTATGTGTTGGTGGATGAAGTCAGCTATATCCGTGACTGGGACAAGGCCGTTAAGTATGCGGCGGACGCCGGTCTTTTAGAAAATGTGGTATTGGTCTTGACTGGTTCCGATCTTGCCTTGATTCAAGAGGCACGGATGACCTTCCCCGGCAGGCGTGGGCAAGCCGAGACCGTGGATTTTCATCTCTACCCTCTGTCCTTTAAAGAGGTGGTGTTGCTTAAAGGCGCCATAAAAGATCTGTCAGCGTTTGATTCGTCAAACACCGATATTTCACCTGACTTATCAGACACGCTTTTTGCGGAATTCAACCGCTATCTCATTCACGGTGGGTTTCTCACCGCCATTAATGACTATGCGTCTTCGGGTTCGATCCAGGTCGCCACGTTAAACACCTATTCCGACTGGATACGCGGTGACATGATCAAACGAGGCAAACAAGAACATTACTTACGTGAAATCCTGGCCACCATCATCAAACGATACAACACCCAGGTAACCTGGAACGCACTGGCGCGTGATTTATCGATAGACCACCCGGCAACCGTCGCCGATTACGCAGCCTTGCTGGTCACCATGGATGCGCTTTTCATTCAAGCCGCCCTGCTGGAATCCAAACTGGCGCCCGCGCCTAAAAAGGCACGCAAACTGATGTTTACCGATCCGTTTATTTTTCATGCTATCCGTTCCTGGTTATGGCCGGATGCCGATCCATTCAAAACACAAATCCTCACTGCTATAGATGATTCCATCCTGTGTTCACACCTGGTGGAGGCCTGTGTGACGACCCACTATCGCCGTTACTACTCGACCTACTACATAAAAGCAGAGGGCGAAATCGACATTGCCTATGTTCATGAAAACCGCTTCTGGCCCATTGAAATAAAATGGACGGAACAATTGCGGCCCAAAGATCTAAAGCAAATTGCTAAATATCCCAATAGCCGGATATTTTCGAAAAGCCGGCAACGGGGCAAGATCAATGATATCGATATGACACCGCTTCCTGTTGCTTTGCTGGGAGTTGGTCTCGACTAACCGGGGGACAGGCCGCTAAAACGCGACAACCCGATCAGCGTCAAAGTCACTCCAGGGCAATATATTGATCCCCGAGCGGGACTGAGGATCATCGCCTCCGTAGACCAGCCATGGCTGCCCTGCAGACTCGCCAGCCAGTTTCTTCCAGAACTCGAG
>CAJXFW010000191.1 GCA_913053655.1 uncultured Thiogranum sp.
TCGGTTCGTTGCGTAGATTGTCGCCCGGGCATTTCAGCGCGGTGTTGACACTTGAACTCACCGACAACGCCCCCGCCCATCTGTTCCTTGAATTGCCGCCAAGTGCGCTTGATGAGCAGAATCTGGATATACAGGCTGCACAGCTCCGGAAACAAGCCGGGTTGGGAGAACAGCCATGCTGGTGCATGCTGATCGGTGGTAATGGAGCGGGTTACCGTTACCGGAAGCAGGACTGGCGTGCACTGGCAAGGCTGATGAAAAAGCTGGCTGATCTACATGATATTCGCTGGTTGCTGGTCAGCTCCAGGCGCACCGGAACCGAAGCCGGGCAGTTGCTTGCAGAGCATATGGGCGAGAAATTACTCGCAGCACAATGCCGGTATGACAGGGGAGACACCTACACCGCCGAGGCCTGGCTGGGGGCAGCCGAAAAGGTTTTCGTGACCGAAGACAGTATGACCATGCTGACCGAAGCGATATACGCACGTCGCCCGGTTTTCAGTCTGCGGCCACAACAGAGCCTGCCCAATGATCAATACCAGCGGATGGTGCAACGTTTTGCCGATCGCGGCCTGATATGTCGCTACGCCCTGAACCAGCTGGCAGAACAGCCGGAGATGCTGAATGATGCACAATGCAAGGTACTTGAAGAATCCCCGCAGGAAAGCTTGTCGAAACAGCTGGACCAACGCCTGGGCCTGACCTGACCCGGAACACCCGACACTTGGGCCTGATCTAACTCGCCACGCCCAACACCCGCCTGTAGGAGCGGTCTCCTGACCGCGATAGCACACCGCAACCATCGCGCCGAAGGCCGGCGCTCCTGTAGGAGCGGTCTCCTGACCGCGATAGCACACCGCAACCATCGCGCCGAAGGCCGGCGCTCCTACAGGTTGATTAATAGGGGTAAGGCTCCCCCTCGGGCCGCGTTTTGAAGCGCCGGTGTACCCACAGATACTGCTCCGGCATCTCCCGGATGACGCTCTCCAGCAGTGAGTTGATACGTGCAGTATCCGTTTGCGGATCCTCTGTTGGAAAGTTCTCCAGTGCCGGACACAGCGTCAGAAGATAGCCTTCGTTTCCCGGCAAGCGGATCTGGAAGAACGGCACTACGGCTGCGCCGCTGGCGTTTGCAAGCCGGGCAGTGGTAGTCAGCGTGGAGGTGGATATCCCGAAAAAAGGCGCAAAAACAGATTGCGGTCCACCATGATTCTGGTCAGGTGCATACCAGACCGGCATGCCGTCCTTTAGACTGCTGAGCAGCGTGCGCGTGTTATTGCGTGGAATGGCTTTTTCAAAACGGCGTTTGCGGGCACGCTGCATGACATATTCGAAAAGCGGATTCTTGTGCTGTCGGTACAGCACATGAAAAGGCGTATCCAGTGCCAGCAGGCGTCCACCCAGTTCCAGCGTCGTGAAATGCGCACTCAACAGAATGACGCCATGGCCCTGTGCAAGCGCATCGCGTAGATGGTCGTGGCCGACGAGCGTGAACCTGTGTCTCAGTTGTGACTCACGCCCCCACCAGCAAAGCGCCGTTTCCACCACGCCTTTACCCACCGACAGGAAGTGCGCTTTGACCAGCCTGGCGCGTTTGTTTTCGCTGAGCTGCGGAAAACAAAGTCGAATGTTGACTTCCGCAATGTGCCGGCGGCGACGCGCAACACGCCAGGCAATCCTGCCAATAAGGCTGCCGACCCCCATTTGCCAGGGAAAAGGCAGGCGCGTGACCAGCCAGAGTGCAGCGAACATCAGCCAGGTAGGCCAGAAGCGAGGCCCTGTAAAACGCAACCACCAGATAGCAGAATCGGTATGCACAGTTGCCATTGTAACAAGCCGGATCCAGAACTGTAGGAGCGCCGCCCTTCGGCGCGATTGCCGGCAATACAACCAGTCGCGCCGAAGGGCGGCGCTCCTACAGGTTGATACCCCATCGGCTTGCTGCAAGGTACACTGGGAACGTGCGCTATTTCTATACCTTAATCCTGTATTTTACGCTGCCCTGGGTGCTGTTGCGCCTGTGGCGTAAAGGCGCGCATGTTCCAGGCTACCGCCACAACTGGAAGGAGCGTTTTGGCATTGGCGGTGTGGAATCTGTGCAGCCCGTTGTCTGGTTTCATGCCGTATCAGTGGGCGAAGTACGCGCAGCGGAACCGCTTGTCCGCGCTGTGCTCAAACGTCACCCGGGTCTGTCTGTACTGGTAACGACGACAACACCCGCCGGCCGGGACACTGTGCAGCAGCTGTTCAGGGGTGAGGTCAGTTGCCACTATTTGCCGTACGACCTGTCCGCCTCAGTGAAGCGATTTCTGTGTGTAATAAAGCCAGTGATAGTTATCATTATGGAAACCGAGATCTGGCCCAATCTCTACTATCAGCTGGAGCAGAGTGGTATTCCGCTGTTACTGGTTAATGCCAGGCTTTCGCAAAAGTCGCTGCGAGGTTACCTTAAAATGAGTGCGCTGAGTCGACCGGCGGTGCGCAGCATCAGGCATATCGCCGCCCAGAGCGAACAGGACGCACAACATTTTCAGCGTCTTGGTGCCAGCACAGCACAGTTGTCCGTTATGGGGAACCTGAAGTTTGAAATGCAGTTGCCCGATGATTTTCCAGCACGTACCCGCGCCCTGAAAGACTGCCTGGGTCCGGACCGATGTGTCTGGGTCGCGGGTAGCACGCACGAGGGTGAAGACGCACAACTGCTGGCAGCACACCGGCGCGTACTGGAATCCTGTACCGGCGCCTTGCTGGTTATAGCGCCCCGGCATCCCGAGCGAGCAAGTGAGATTGCCGCCTTATGCAGGAAGTCCGGTATTGATTTCCGGCTTTCCACCGGGACGACATCGCTCGCAGGGGATGTGCCGGTACTGATTGTCGATACACTGGGGGAGCTAGTGTATTTCTACGGTGTGGCACTGGCCGCTTTTGTCGGGGGCAGCCTGGTATCAGCGGGTGGGCATAACCCGGTTGAGGCGATACTTGCAGGTGCGCCGGTTATTACCGGGCCAAACACAGATAACTTCAGGAATGTTTATCAGGATATGATCCATAGTAGTGCAGCGCGCATGATTGATACCGAGAATGCATTGGCTGACCTGATCTGCGAATGGTTCAGGGATGAAGAACAGCGCAAGGCCGTTGTTGAAGCTGGTTCAAGGCTGGTTGAAAAGAACAGGGGGGCGCTGCAGCACTGTCTGCAACTACTGGAAAATACGCTTTGAGCGAATGGCACTTACTTAAGACCAGACAACCGTCATCCCGGCGCAGGCCGGGATCCATAGACGCACCGATATAGGCTATTTCCTGGATTCCGGCCTGCGCCGGAATGACGGGAATACGTACATTTAACCAACTTCTGGTGCTGCTAGCTAGAAATCGGCTGCCTCTATCTGCAGGTAGGCCAGACTGATATGTTTGCCAAGTTGCTCATCAAATCCTGACCAGCCGGCGTAAGCATTCAGTGCACTGGCCACCTGGTCTTTCATTTCAAAGTCGCTCAAGCCTTCACCGTAGTATTTCTTCACAGTGGTATACAGAATTTCCAGGTAACGCTGGAAAGCTTGCGGAACCCTGGCATCGCCGCTCGGCCCGTGACCGGGGACATAGGTTTTGCTACCGGTTTCCATGATCCGCGTGATGGCTTCAATGTTACCCAGGATATCACCGTCGTCGAGGCGCGGAACACGCTTGTTCAGCACGTTGTCTCCAAGGAACGTGACAGCGTATTCCGGAACCTCGATCATGATATCTGACGTGGTGTGCGCCTTGCCGTAATGATGGACCTTGAAGGTTATGCCGCCGTACTTGAATACATCGCCGTTATTGGCAGCCTTGTTTGGGCCGGTGACGCCTGTCCCCATGGTTTTGCCTTTGGTCAGACGCTCCATCAGGTTGACCCAGTTCCGGCCTTCGCCGGCCTCGATCAGAGCGATCATGTTCGGGTGCCCGTAAATCGGGACATCCGGGTAGGCGGTCCTGATCGCCTGGTTACCCAGCCAGTGGTCGCCATGAATGTGTGTGTTGAATACGGCGATTACCGGTTTTTTCGATATTTTTGCTATAACGCGTAACAGCATTTCACCGGTCTGAACGCTGGAACCCGGATCGATGACGGCAATGCCGTCATTGGTGATGACAAATGCCGGGTTGTTCATGAATCCCTGGTTTTCGGGGTTGGGCGTGCCCAGGGGTCCGTGAATCACGTAGACATTGTCGGCCACCTGCTTTGCAGGATAATCCTTTATGGCCGGACCCCTGTCCGCAAGGCTCAGCGGGGAAAATAAAAATGCAGCCATCAGTGCGAGGCTGGTAATACCAAACTTCATGACAATTCTCCTTGGAGGAACCCCTGGTGTGCCATTGCGAGCAAATCACCCCGCTACGCGGCGACAAATCGGGGAAGAACGACCCCGTCATTCCGGCGCAGGCCGGAAT
>CAJXFW010000192.1 GCA_913053655.1 uncultured Thiogranum sp.
GCTGTGCCATAACCACCGGTCGCCAGCGAACCGGTATTACAGTGGGTAAGCACACCGCTGCCGGTATCGATAAACCCGGCACCCAGCTCACCCATGGTGCGATTGGCCTGTATATCCTGCTCATGAATACTACGCGCCAGTTGCAGCAATGCCGGCACCGGATCGCCCTCCAGGGTCTGTGCTTTTCCCCGCATACGCTGCACTGCCCAGCCCAGGTTAACCGCCGTCGGCCGCGCCTGGTTGAGCACGGCAAGATCCTGTTGAAACCCTGAACGCCAGTCCCCGGCATCAGCCGCAAAACGTGCCCGGGCAGCGAGCACCGCAGCATAGGCCGCGGTAATCCCGATAGCGGGAGCACCGCGCACCACCATGTCACGTATCGCATCGGCAGCCACCTGGCAGTCGCTTATCACCAGCGTTTCCTCCTTAGCGGGCAGATAGCGTTGATCCAGCAGGTGCAGCACATCGTCCACCCACGCCACGGCACGAATCTGATCATTAAGGTTTGACATTCTGCTGACTCAACTCAAAATACGTTATGGTGTGTTTCTGTAGGAGCGCCGTCCTTCGGCGCGATTGTTAAAGTGTGCCGGTCGCGGTCAGGAGACCGCTCCTACAAGTTTATTTACAACAGTAACAACCCCGTCACGAGGAGACAATCATGGCATCGATAACCACTATCGACTGGACAGACCCAGGTGTCATCCAGGCCCTGCTGATACCCTGGGGCATTCGTCTTGGTATCGCGCTGGCGATATTCATTGTCGGGCGCTGGATATCCCGCTGGCTGACCAATATAACCCGCAAACTGATGACCCAATCCAATGTGGATACCATGCTGGTCAATTTTACGGGTAACCTGGTTTACACAGTACTGATACTGGTGGTGGTGATGGCTGCACTCGACCATCTGGGTATAGAGACAACCTCCCTGCTCGCTGTCTTCGGCGCCGCCGGCCTCGCTATCGGTCTGGCGCTAAAGGACTCACTGTCTAATTTCTCTTCCGGCGTCATGATCATCCTGTTCCATCCCTTCAAGGTTGGCGACTTCATCAAGGCCGGCGGCGCTACCGGCGTGGTCGAGGAAGTACGCATGTTCGCGACCATCATGCGCAGCGGCGACAACCGCCAGATCATTGTACCGAATGGCCAGATCTATAGCGGCACCATCACCAACTACTCCGCCCACCCGACCCGGCGCATCGACCTGGTCTTTGGTATTGGTTATGGGGACGACATGGCAAAAGCAAAAAAAATTATTGATAACATTATGCAACAGGATGAGCGCATCCTGTCCGACCCGGCACCCGGTATTGCACTGGGCGAACTGGCCGACAGCAGCGTCAATTTCAATGTGCGCCCCTGGGTCAAGAGCGAGGACTACTGGGCGGTACACGCGGACTTGCTGGAAAAAATCAAGCTGGCCTTCGACGCCAACGGTATTAGCATCCCCTACCCACAGCAGGATGTGTATATGCACAACGTGATGTAACTTAAAAACCTGCAAAAATTTATTGAACCGCCAAGACGCAAAGAACGCCAAGGAAAATCTATTTACCATAGAAACCCTTTGTGATCTTTGCGTCTTGGCGGTTCAATAGTTTTTTGCACAGGCAAATCAAAAGCATACTTCCCTGTTGCAACCGTCCCCCGCTATACTGGCACAATGAAAATAACTGAAACCCTGCTCCACGCCCGTTGGGTAATTCCCGTGGAGCCCGATGCCGTGGTACTCGAATACCACAGCATCGCCATCGATGAAGGACGCATCAGCGCCATCCTGCCATCAGCTGATGCCCGTCAATCGTACCAGGCACAAACGACACTGGAACTGGGCCGGCACGTGCTGATACCCGGCCTGATCAATGCCCACACCCACGCCGCCATGACCCTGCTGCGCGGTATCGCCGATGACCTGCACCTGATGGACTGGCTGCAGAATCACATCTGGCCCGCGGAACAGAAATGGGTCAGTGAGCAATTCGTACACGACGGCACCCAGCTCGCCGTGGCGGAAATGCTGCGCAGTGGCACTACCTGCTTCAACGACATGTACTTTTTTCCGGAAGTCAGCGCCCGCGTTGCCGCCAGTGGCATAATCCGCGCCTGTGTCGGCATGATACTGATTGACTTTCCGACTGCCTATGCCGATAGCCCGGAACAGTACTTTGCCAAAGGCCTGGCGCTGCACGACGAATACAAACACCACCCGCTGGTGCGCTGCGCATTTGCCCCCCATGCTCCCTACACGGTTTCCGACCCGCCATTGAAAAAAGTTCGGGTGCTGGCCGATGAGCTGGATGTTCCGATCCACATTCACCTGCACGAAACGGCGAGCGAGATCGACAACAGCCTGAAAGACACCGGGCAACGTCCACTCGACCGGCTGGAAAAGCTGGGACTGCTTTCCCCCAACCTGATTGGTGTACACATGACGCAACTGGAAGACAGCGAAATTCAGCGCCTGAGCGATAGCGGCGCCAGCGTAGTGCACTGCCCGCAATCCAACCTGAAGCTGGCGAGTGGTTTCTGCCCGGTACAGAAGCTGATCGATGCCGGTGTCAATGTGGCACTGGGTACAGACGGCGCAGCCAGTAACAATGACCTCGATATGCTGGGCGAAATGCGCTCCGCTGCCCTGTTGGCCAAGGCGGTACAGCAGGATGCCAGCGCGCTGCCCGCACATACTGCGCTGCGCATGGCCACGCTTAACGGCGCGCGCGCGCTCGGCATGGCCGACGAAACCGGATCCCTTGAAACCGGAAAATGGGCGGACATTAGTGCCATCGACCTTGGCGCACTGGAAACCCAGCCGCTCTACGAGCCGGTCTCGCAACTGGTCTACGCTGCCGGCCGGGAACAGGTGACGGATGTCTGGGTGGCAGGGCAACACGTCCTGAAGGCGCGCGTATTGACCCACCTGGATACCCAGGAGCTGATTCAGCGTGCCCACAGCTGGCAGACGCGCATCGCGGCAGGTGATCCCGACCTGTAATTTAGGTATTGTGTACCTCATGAATACAACCGCTCACAACGTCGATCACGCCGAAGTCAGTAAGTTCGAGGAACTCGCTTCACGCTGGTGGGATCCGGACAGCGAATTCAAACCGCTGCACGACATCAACCCGCTGCGGGTCGACTACATCAATCAACGTGCGCCGCTGGAAAACTGCAAGGTCATCGATGTCGGCTGCGGCGGCGGCCTGCTGTCGGAAGCGATGGCCGAACTGGGCGCACAGGTCACCGGTATTGATATGGGCGAAGCCCCGCTCACCGTCGCCCGCCTGCACCAGCACGAGTCCGGCGTAACGGTGAACTACCAGCGTACAACGGCCGAACAGATGGCCGAACAACACCTCGGCCGGTTCGAAATCTGCACCTGCCTGGAAATGCTCGAACACGTCCCCGACCCGGCGTCTGTAGTACAAGCCTGTGCCGACCTGACCAGCCCCGGTGGCGACCTGTTCTTCTCGACCATCAACCGCAACCCGAAAGCCTGGCTGCTGGCCGTGGTCGGTGCAGAGTACGTATTGCGCATGCTGCCCAAAGGCACTCACGACTACCGCAAGTTCATCCGACCATCGGAACTGGAGCGCTGGGCACGGAGCGCGGGATTGGAACTACTGGACCTGACCGGCATGACCTACAACCCACTGACACAGGAATACCGACTGGGAAATGATGTCGATGTGAACTACCTGGCCTGGTTTAAAAAATCTTTATAACCGCCAAGACGCAAAGACCACAAAGAAAAATAAATTCTTTCTTGGCGTTCTTTGCGTCTTGGCGGTTCAAGAAGCTTGTAAATATGAGTCAACACATTCAAACCATACTCTTTGACCTCGACGGCACCCTGCTCGATACGGCCCCCGATCTGGCCAACGCGCTAAATGCCGTGCTGGAACAGAACGGTCACCTGGCGTTGCCATTCGAAAAGATCCGGCCGGTGGTCTCACACGGCGGCCGTGCCCTGATCGAACTCGGTTTCGGACTTGCACCAGACCACCCCGACTTCGAACCGCTCAGAATACAGTTGCTCGATTACTACCTGGCGCACATCGCCGATGAAACACGCCTGTTCTCCGGCATGGGTGAGGTGCTGGACAGCATTGAACAGAGCGGCAGGAACTGGGGCGTCGTCACTAACAAGCCCGGCTGGCTGACAGAGCCACTGATGGATGCGCTCGACCTTACCCGGCGCGCCGCCGGCATCGTCTCCGGCGACACGCTCAAAGAGCGCAAACCCCACCCGGCACCCCTGCTGCACGCCTGCGGCATGATCGGCAGCAAGCCCAGCGACTGTTTATACGTTGGCGATGCCGAACGCGATATCGAAGCCGGACACAATGCCGGTATGACTACGCTGGTTGCTATGTTCGGATATTTGATGGAACAGGATAGACCGGAAACCTGGGGTGC
>CAJXFW010000193.1 GCA_913053655.1 uncultured Thiogranum sp.
TCGCTGCCGCCAGGGCTGCCGGCGCCAATATTATTGTACTGGCAACCGAGCTTGGTCTGGGCGATAACGTTCAGATGGCCAAGGAGATCGAGGGTATCGACGTCATTCTCAGTGGCGACACCCACGAGACTATCCCCGATCCTATCGTGATCAAAAATGTCTTCAGCGGCAAGAAAGTCATCATCATAGAGTCCGGTGAGGACGCCTACCTGGGCGAGCTGACACTGGAGGTCGAGGGTAATGAAATCGAACACGTTACCTTCACGCTGCATGAGATGACGGATGAAATCCCTGAGGACACCAGTGACTACTTCGTCCCCGGCGGCATCAAGGCGCTGGTCGCCAAAAACACCAAGGGCTTTTACAGCGGGCCGGACTTCAACTGTCATACCTTCGGGCCGGGTGGATTCCAGTTCGGTGAAGGTCATACCCTGTGTACTCCGCTGGACGAAGTGGCCGGCTATACAGAGGTTCTGCTGGAACGCCGCGACGTAATCGGCGACTTCATGAATAACTTCATTGGTGATGCCAATATGGCGGTAGGCAAAGCCACCGGAGCACCCATTTCCGATGATGATGCGTTCGCTATCACCAACGGTTTCCGCTTTGATATCCCGGTTCTCGGTATGGGTACACCGCTGGACGGCCCGAACGGCGGCGTATCTGACGGTGCCATCACCGTCGGTGAAATCTACGACTACATGCCGTTCACCCCGGCGCTCTCGTTGGCAGAGTTCACCGGTGGTCTGCTACGTGGCCGCTATGAAGGCTTCCTGGAAGGTGTCTTCGATCCCCATTCCTTCCGTCACCGCGGCGGCTGGTGGATGGGCTTCTCCGACAACATGCGTTTTGTACTGGACCTGGAACTGTCGCCAACCTCTGTTCCCTTGCAGACCATTGGTGGCAGAATTCTGTCAATGGAGCTTAACGGAAAAGCAGTCGATCCGAGCAAGGTCTATACGGTGGTCAGCTGTTACCCTAACGGTGAAGGCGTAGACCGCCAGTGCCGTACTTCGGGTGGCCGTAATATGCAGTTCCCGTGTGGCACATTTAACCCGGACCGGAATGTCGCGAGCGTGATCGGCCTGTGTGCACCACTGAATACGGAAAACATCGTCGACCCGACACGCAAACCGGCCGTTTTGCAGGTTGCCCCCAACGACTTCTGGGTTCCGGCCCAGGTCCTGCGTGAACACCTGAAGACCAATGTCGTAACCTTTGCGAAGTTCGGTCCAAAGCGCAAGAACACCGAAACCGTTCCCTACAACGGCTGTCCAGGCAACCCGCCGGCCCTGGACAAGAACTGCGACGGTGTGCCTGATGCCTCGTTCGGTGAAATACAGCCGGTGTTTGGTGCAGGTCCCACCTGGCTTGGACGCCTGCTCGTCGGTGGTGATGACGACAGCAGTGATGACCACTAGGGTCTGACAATCTGTAAATACGTAACTCCTTCAAATCTTGAGGCGCTACTCCCGTTTAACACGGGGTAGCGCTTTTTTTTACCTAGGGTCTACCCGAGTATAAATTCGGGTACAACCCAGTTATGTGGCCGATTCCTGCCACATAAACTCGGCAGTGCAAAACCAGAACATTACCGATAAACCACGGAGGAGTTCTCAAATGGCTTCACATCTGCAAAAAAACCGATTTGTCTTTCGGAGGACGCTGACCGCAGTTGCGGTTGCAGCGCTCTCCCTTGGCAGCGCCTCACTGGCATTCGCCAGCGATGACGACGACAGTAGCGATGACAATGAAAAAGAGATTATTTTCATTCATACCGGTGACTTCCACGGTGACCTGGATCCGCACGTCAACCTGCGCGCCGGCTCCTCCTTATCGGAAGGCGGTCTGGCACGTGTCTCCACGATCGTAAAAAAGATCCGTAAAGAACACAAAAATAATTCTGTACACGTCCATACCGGGGACACCATGTCAGGCAGCGCGATGGCTTCATTCACTCGCGGTGAAGCACTGATCAATGTTGTGGATCAATTGGGCATTGATGCATTCGCACCCGGTAACTGGGAATTTTCGTTCGGCATCTACCGCTATCTCCAGTACTTCGGCACTGCGACTGATATCCAGGCTATCAATGGCGATGACTGGAAAACCATGGCAGTGGGTATTCCACCCTTCGAGCAGGGCCATAAAGCCTCCTTTGGCGCCCCGTTCCCCGACGCCTATCGTTGGGGTGCAGTTGCTTCCAACGCCTACATCAACGGCACCAAACCTGTTGAAGCCGGCGTCGTCGACAAAGGTATCGGTAACCTGCTGACACGCCCGTACAAGCTCATGACTGTAAACGGCGTCAAAATAGGTATCTTCGGCTGCACCACTAACCGGGGTCCGCAGGTCGTCAGCTCGGTCATCACCAAAGGTATCAGCTTCTCTAACTGTAAGGGCGAAGTGCGCTTCCCGCAGAACCGCCCCATCGCCTGGAATGGTGATCACCCGAACCAGGATCCTGCCGATCCGACGAATGGTTTCCGGGTAGCTCCCGAGATTCCAAAAATGGTCAATATCCTGCGCAATACGCATAAAGTTGATCTTGTGGTTCTGTTGTCAGAAGCCGGCCTTGCAGAAAATATCTACAACGCTGAAAACTTTGACGGTATCGACCTCATATTTTCGTCCGATATGCACGAAACAACGCTGGTACCTGTAGTTGTGACCCAGCCGGGTGGTGGCAAAACCCTCATTATGGAAGAAGGTGAAGATGCACTTCAGGTTGGCGAACTTGAGCTCAAGTTCAAGAACGGAAAGCTGAAGAGCTGGGAATGGGAGCGTCATGCTATCAATGACAGCGTAAAGGAAGATCCTGCTATCCTGGCACTGATCGAGCAGGTAAAAGCACCGTACTACAGCGCAGGTTTTGCTGACGGGAAAGCCTCTCTGAACCCCTGGTACTACACCAACCCCTATAATGATGCGACACTGGGCGACCCGCTGGATACGGTGATTGGCACTACTGACATCGAGCTGTCCCGCAACCGCTTCTCCAATGAGTTTGACCCGGCTAACTTCATTATGCCTTCAGTCATTGAAGGCACCGGCCATGACATCCTTGTTGATGCCTTCCGTGTTATGACAGGCGCCCAGATTGGCGAGATTCGTGGCTTCCGTTATACCAACACCATCGTACCGGGCAACATCAGGCTGGATGACCTGTATAAATACATTCCGATTGGCCCCCAGGTGGCAAAAGCCGGTATTCCCTCGACACCATCAAACGATGACAAGGTTGGCAATCTGGACTGGCCGCGCAACCTGTTGCAAAACATCGAACTGGGTGGTAACAGCACCATGAACCCGCTGGTCACCCGCTGGTCCGGTGGCTGGGCATGGGACTACAGTGGTTTGACACTGGACTTTGCCCCGTTTGCACCCAACTTCAATCCGGCTGTGCATATTAACGGTTCCCGTGTCTCCAACGTAGTACTGAGCGACGGTACAAAGCTGGAAGACAACCCGACTGTTGTATACGCTTCGTACTACTATGACGGTGATCCCAACCGTATAAACCGTAACCAGATCGTACCTGGCGGCAAGTGCAAGAAGCAGTTCCCGGGTGATCCTGATGCATTACGCAAATGTGTGGAAAACAAGACCCTGATCCTGGCCAAGAAGCCTGATGGTTCCCTGGTCATGGTAAATCCTGTTGACTACAAGGCGCTGCGCGCCAGTGGTGCAATCGAGGTAGTGGATGCCGTTGAAGCCGTACGCCGTTACATAGAGTCAGACAGCATCACCGTCACCGATATGGACGGTAATGTACTGAATTCAGCAACCGGTCTTGGCGGTAACGTGGAGGCAGCAGAAATGCCATTCCCGCGTTACAACCTGCTGCAACAGCTGGTTGATTCAACAATCGAGTTTGGCTTCCCGGCGATTGAGCCACTGCGTGGCGCGCCACCTCCAGGCTTTGTCTATCCGGCAGGTTACATCTCCGGTGTCGTGGATACGCCGAACGACAAAGGCAAGTTCTGAGGCCAGACTGCACAAGATAATCAAGAAATAACAAACTGGTTTGTATCCAACAGGTAACCCGAGCTGTTTCGCAATCTGTTCAAATCCCGGCCGGTAGCGGGCAATCTCTTCGAACAAGGGTCTGTAACTATCGTTGAATATGGGTACCCGGTATTCAATTATGGGTAATTCATCGGTCATCACAGCGCGATTTTTCCCGGCAGGTTCCGAATTTCCTAGGGGAGCGGTGCCGGCTGAACGGGATAACACCGAAGGCTACCTGTAGTTTCCGTGCCCAGACGACCTGGTAGATCAATCCGCTGATACCGGATAGCACGAACAGGCCGGCGAATATCCAGTAGTTGTCTCGCCGTGATGGTTGCATGGATTGTCTAAATGATGGTGCCGACGGCCGGAGTCGAACCGGCACAGCTTTCGCCACTACCCCCTCA
>CAJXFW010000194.1 GCA_913053655.1 uncultured Thiogranum sp.
GCCATTACCCAGATCCTCGGACCCTTTAACACCGACGGCAGAGGTATTGGAATTCATGTTGATATCGTCCTGATAACCTCGGCCGCTTTGCGCGAGTTTCTTCGCGAACTTGGTACCGACAGGGGTATCAGAGCCAACATCCGAATCAGTCGCGTCGAGCGATACATCCAGCTGTCCATAAAGTTTTACATCTGCGTTGGCCAGGCCCATTCCGCCAGCCATCACCAGACCCATTGCTGTCACAATAAGTTTTTTGTTCATGAGAGAACTCCTTCGTTACTCTATTACTTGGATTACTTGGTATAGCACAGGATAGTCGTTACGAGGTGGGAGCTTAGCGTATTTTTTGACAGCGATGCAACAACTATTTCCAAAAAAACCACACAAGCACAAACATGTATCTTTTATGCAACATAGCGGGCCGGGTTCCGCCAAATAATTGCCTAATTCATTGAAATCAGAAGGACTTGAGCCGCCGGCACATCAGTAGCTCCGGAATTTTCCGGTATCCATGAGTCCGGGGCACGCGATTCACGAAACAGCCAGTCCACCACAACGAAAAAAGACCCTCTCGGGTCTTTTTATTATGGCTGGCGGACTAGGATTCGAACCTAGATTAGAGGCGTCAGAGGCCTCTGTCCTGCCGTTAGACGATCCGCCAAATACGGAGGGGAGGAGGGATCAGCGCTTGCTGAACTGCGGTGCGCGACGTGCCTTATGCAGACCCACCTTTTTACGCTCGACCTCACGGGCGTCGCGCGTCACGAAACCGGCTTTGCGTAGCGCCGGTCGTAATTCGTTATCGTAACTCATAATTGCGCGGGTGATACCGTGACGGATGGCACCGGCCTGTCCGGTAGTACCGCCGCCCTTGACCGTGCAGTTGACGTCAAACTGTTCCTGCAATTCCACTTTTTCCAGCGCCTGTCGAACAATCATGCGCGCCGTCTGGCGACCGAAGTATTGGTCCAGCGGGCGATTGTTAACGGTGATAGCACCGCCGCCTTTTTTCATAAACACGCGCGCCGTAGAACTTTTGCGACGACCGGTAGCGTAATAGGTATCACTCATAAATTCTGTCTCAAGTTAGATTTCCAGTGCTTTGGGCTGCTGTGCGGCGTGCTGGTGCTCGGGACCGGGATAGACCTTCAGCTTGCGATACATGGCACGACCCAGCGGATTTTTGGGCAGCATGCCCTTGACCGCCAGCTCCAGCACCCGGCCCGGCGCCTTCTGCTGCATCTTTTCAAAGCTGATGGACTTCAGGTTACCGATATAACCGGTGTGATGATGGTACATCTTGTCGCTGGCCTTGCGGCCTGTGACGCGAATTTGCCCGGCATTGACAACCACGATGTAGTCACCGGTATCCATGTGCGGGGTATATTCCGGTTTGTGTTTGCCGCGCAGACGCCGCGCGATCTCGCTGGCGAGCCGCCCCAGGGTTTTGTCTGCGGCATCTACAACAAACCAGTCACGCCGGATTTCATGCGCTTTGGCACTGAAGGTCTTCATTAGGAAACGCTCCGAAAATTCGGTCCTGCTACAAAAGAGCGGGAATAGTACAGAAAGGCCTATTCCGATTCAAGCTAGCCGGCCTGATTGGCTTTGCATCGATCAAATTCGCGGGCAAAAAAAAGCGCGACTGGGGAAGTCGCGCCTGAATAACCACCAAAGGAGGATTGGAGGAGACTGACCGGTCAAATTGGGGGAGACCGATCAGTTGTTAACTATTTTCTAATATTATTCTTTTATTGTCAAGCCCTGGGCAGCATTATCTCCTACCCATCCGCCTGAACCTCGCTATCCAATTAACGTCATATTAATCAACAGTTAAGGGGCCTCTGATTAATCCGTTTATCGTCATGCCGGCGTATGCCGGCATGACAAATTAATCAGCACTTCCAGGCATCTGGTCGCTAGATTCTCAGCCGCTCAACCACTCGTCCGTTAACCAGGTGCTCGTCAATAATCTCATCAATATCTTCCCGGTTAACGTAGCTGTACCAGACACCCTCGGGGTACACGACCAGCACCGGGCCCTCGGCACAGCGATTCAGGCATCCTGCGCTATTGATGCGCACCTTGCCCGCACCGGAAATCGCCAGTTCCTTACTGCGCTTCCTGGCGTAATCGCGCATGGCTTGCGCATCGAAATGCTGACAACAGGGGGAACCATCGGCGCGCAGATTGGTACAAAAGAAAACGTGGTAGCGATAATACGACATAGCCGGACGATACCTGATCGCAGCAAAAAGTGACAAGCGGCTTGTCACCACGCTACTAATTCCTGTATCTGTATCCCATGAACGATTTATCCGCAACAGACCGCTGCGTGAAGTGTGGTTTATGCCTGCCTCATTGCCCTACATTCGCCCTGACAGGGAATGAAGCGGACTCTCCACGCGGTCGTATCAGCCTGATGCAGGCGCTTGGCAAGAATGACCTGCAGTGGTCACCGGGGCTGTTTCTCCATCTGGACCGGTGCCTGCACTGCGGCGCCTGCGAAGCCATGTGCCCGTCCAGAGTCCCGTTCGGCCGGTTAATGGATACTGCCCGGGCGGTCATCGAACCCCGGCGCAAACGGTCACTTATGAACCGGCTGGTGCGCAACACCGGTTTATGGCTGGTTACCTCCCCTGCCGGCATACGCGTGCTGGGAAAGCTGCTTGTGGTTTATCAAAAAACCGGGCTACAGTCGCTACTGGGCTGGGTGCCGCTGCTTCCTGCAACGGCCAGACGCCTGAACCGGCTGTTACCGGTAATGCAGCCTGCCGGCACCAAGGAAGCTCCGATTAATTCGTCATACCGGCGAAGGCCGGCATCCAACTCATTGAAGCCGCTGGATTCCGGCATACGCCAGAATGACGGAAAACGAATTAATCAGAGCTTCCCTGACAAGCACCGGGGTGAAGTTGGTCTGTTCGGTAGCTGTATGGGCAGCACGTTTGATCAGCTGACTCTGAGCGCTGCGCGGCAGCTGCTGCAAAGATTGGGGTATCGGGTAAGCAGTCCCGCGCGACACGCCTGTTGTGGCGCCCTGCATCAACATAACGGTGCACCGAATACGGCACGTCAGCTTGCCGACATGATTCCAGGAATTTTCTCCGACCGTAATACCCCGATACTGGTAACCGCAAGCGGCTGTACAGCACATTTGCTTGACTACAAAACCCTGTACCCGGATACGCCGGCAGCCACGTTCGCGGAAAGGGTCAGCGATATCATGCATTTCCTGCTCGAATCCGGCCGCGGTGACATGCAGTTTGCCGAACCTGAACAGAAGGTTGCTGTGTACATACCCTGCACACACCGTAATAATCTTAAGCAACATCAGGACGTGATGGATGTTCTGAAATGGATACCAGGTCCTGAACCCGTACTGATCAACCCCGACGGCGGTTGCTGCGGTGCTGCCGGGAGTTATATGTTGAGCCAACCCGAACTGTCGGAGCGCCTCTCCAACCCGGTGGTTGAGCGTATTCTTGAGAGTGGTGCCGGGCTGGTGCTGACCACCAACATCGGCTGCTCAATCCAGTTGCAGGCTGCGCTGAAACAGCGCGCGGCGGCTGTCGAAGTTCTGCATCCGGTGGTTCTGCTGGAGCGGCTTTTATACGTCGTCCCATAACGCCCGTATCGCCGCTATGCCCTGAGCTCCGTGCGCTATCGCAGTCTCACAATGTGCCGGCTTCATTCCACCGAGGGCATACACAGGTATTGCGATCCTGTCGATGGTCTGTGAAAAAGCCGGCCAGCCAAGCGGGTCTGCATCGGGATGGCTGGCTGTTGGCAACACCGGTGATAACATCGCAAAATCGGCGCCGGCGCTTTGTGCACTGTGCAATTCTTCCAGGGTATGACAGGACGCTGCGACCAGATAACCTGCCGGCAATGGCCGTTCATGGGTCTGCTGCAAATGCCAGCTGGTGAGATGTATGCCATCGGCACCCAGCGCCTGCACCAGACCGGCTTCAGTATTCAACAGGATTTTTGCGCCGTATTCATGGCAAAGCCCAATCACCTCCCGGGCGAGCGCACAATAATCATCCTTGTCCGGATTTTTTGCACGCAACTGTACCAGCCTTATGCCCTTGTCCAGGCAGGCCTGCAAGTGCTTCAAAAATTCTTCATCTCCCGGCGTCGGCTCGGGGGTAATCAGGTACTTTGACGGTAACTGCAAGGCACTGATGATGGACTGGTTGGCGGCCGGGAAATGCTCGCTGCGAAGGCTGTCGATTGCTGCCCATTTTATGGGTTGCCCCTCTTTTCCGTGTGGCTCGCCCTGATAGGCATCGACCACCCATACATCGAGCAAAACAGAACGATCCGGGTACTGGAAAGGGATGCGAATCAAGGGCCGCTGGCGGACAATCGAGATCCCCAGCTCCTCGTGAATCTCGCGCTGCAAGGCCTCCTG
>CAJXFW010000195.1 GCA_913053655.1 uncultured Thiogranum sp.
CGGGAAGCATTGATGTCATTATCGTGGACAGCACCGATCCCGTCGGCCCTGCGAAAGGGCTGTTCTCGGAAACCTTTTATCGAGACTGTTACAACGCGCTCGGTGCGGACGGTGTAATCGTTCAACAGAGTGAGTCACCCCTGCTTCACTACGACAGCATTATCAAGCCCATGTGTGCAGCCGGTTTCAGCGACAGTATCAGCCTGCAATTTCCACAACCCTGCTATCCGTCAGGCTGGTGGACTGCCACGCTCGCGGGAAAAAAGAATATCCGGGAATTTCGAACACTGGACGCGCAACGAAAGGCTTTTCCAACACGTTACTACAATGTAGCCATCCACCAGGGCGCGTTGGCACAACCTGAATTCTTCCTGACCGGTCAGGATCTTTTCTAGCTACACCAGCGCGTGACTTTTTTCTGTGAGCGTTGCAACAGCGAAGCCCGCTCCTGATCCGACAGATAAACCCGGTTACCTTCCTTATCCAGATTATAGATGCGCCGGTATGCGTTGTAGCGGCGCACATTATCACGCGCCCGGTTACAGTTTTTTATGCGTTTTTCCTGCTTCGCTTTTTGTTCCGCCTGCTGCTCGTGCTTCTGCTGGCGTTCGATCCGGTAAGCATTCAGCAACCTGCGGGTTTTTTCCATGCGCTCCTGCGGTGCCGGCTGTGTCGTATCCGGTGTCGAATAGGGCTTGATCGGGCGAAATTTTGCGCCTTTTTGCCGATCCTCGTAATGCACCTGACCGCTGTCGTCGACCCAGCGATACATTTCCGCCTGGGCGCTTATGCCGCCAGACAACAGGAAGACGACAATCAGCTTTTGCCAGTACCGCGTATTCATAACAGCGTTATCGCTTCAGGCGGTCCAACCTTAAGCGTTGTCGCTCATCGAAAAGCCGGTGTACGGCCAGGTGCACCGCTGCCATGGTACCGAAACCTGCACCACCTGTGATCAAAAACATGATCAGAATCTGGTACTTGACTGCTTCGACCGGTTCTGCACCCGCCAGAATCTGGCCGGTCATCATACCCGGCAGACTGACAATTCCAGCAGCGGCCATCGCATTAATAATCGGTATCAGGCCGCTGCGAAACACCTGCCGTTGAATATCGGATATGGCTTCCTGCGCGCTGTGGCCGAGTACCAGGCGGGCTTCAATAACCGCACGCTGTTCCCAGGCCGACTGGGTCAGGCGATCCAGCGCAAGCGAAATACTGGTCATAGTATTGCCCAGCAACATGCCGAGTAGCGGGATAGCATATTGAGGTTGATACCAGGGTTCATTGCCGACCACAACGAGCAGTGCAAACAGCGTCACAGCAAAGGATGATACAAACATCGAGATTACGCCTATGCTGTAGCCCCAGCGCCCCGCAAAGCGGCGGTGCTGGCGCGCCATCACTTCGCGGCCGGCCACAAATAACATAGCCAGTGATATCAAGGTTACCCACAGAAGGTCGCTGTTTGCGAACAGCACCTTCAGTACCAGACCGACCAGCGTGAGCTGTATGGCGGTACGCAAAGCTGCAATCAACAGCTGGCGCGCCAATCCGGGGTAAATACGTACCGAGCTGAGCGCCAGGGCCACCACCAGCAGTGCTGCCAGTGAAAGATCAAAGGCGCTCAGGTGGATCATGCCACTCGTGTTGCTCATGCTGCTGTCTCGCACAGACCTTTTCCATCCAGGACAAGGATTCGGTCTGCGATGCGTTCCATCTGCTGCACGTCATGGGTTACCCACAGGCAGACAGCCGCACGGGTATGGAGATAGGACAACACGATGTGTTCAACCTTTTTCGAATTGACCGGATCCAGATTTGCGGTCGGCTCATCCAGCAACAACACGGCCGGCTGATTCACCAACAACCGCGCCAGTGCAAGCCGCTGGCGCTCGCCACTGGACAGACGTTCCACGTGCCAGGCGCTTACGTCCTCGCCAAAGCCAAGCTCGGCAAACAACGCCTGCTGCCCTGCCGGGAAATGATCACCGACCAACGGCGCCCACCAGCAACTTTCAGCGGGCAGGAACCCCACCTGCTGACGCCAGTGCACCGGCGTAAACTGCTGCCGCTCGGTACCCGCCAGACTCACCCTTCCATCGCTGACATCCAGATCGGCCAGCGCGCGCAGCAGCAGCGTCTTGCCGGATCCGCTCGGACCGGACAGGCAGACCAGCCCGGATGCCGCCAGGCTAAAGGATATATCGCTCATGCCGGAGCGGGACAGGTGACTGACTTCGAACAGGGCCATGGGCGCATTATGACAGACAAAAAAACGGGCGCCGAAGCGCCCGTCGTAACAACTACCCTGACGGGGACAGGTTTAAACCTGTCCCCTGTTATCAGAGGCCGGAACCGCGAGATCCTGTAAACTCGGGGTAAGCCTCCATACCACATTCAGAGAGGTCGACACCTTCAAACTCTTCTTCCTCGCTGACGCGGATTCCCACGACCATCTTGATCACCATCCAGGTGATGAAGCTGACCACAAAGGTCCAGCTAAAGATAGCAGCAATGCCGGTCAGCTGCCCACCCAGCGTGGCACCGTCTTCTCCGGCTGACAGCACTACCGCGAGAATCCCCCACATACCGACTACGCCGTGCACGGAGATAGCGCCGACCGGGTCGTCGACCTTCATCTTGTCCAGTGTCAGGATGGCGAACACCACCAGCACACCACCGATTGCACCGATCAGCGTGGCCAGCAGCGGGCTTGGATCCAGAGGCTGGGCAGTAATCGCAACCAGCCCGGCCAGTGCGCCGTTGAGCGTCATGGACAGATCTGTCTTACCAAACAATACGCGTGCGGTGAGCGCTGCGGCGATCACACCACCGGCAGCGGCCATGTTGGTGTTGACGAACACCAGCGCTACCGCATTGGCTTCACCGATATCGGACAGCTTCAGCTCGGAACCGCCGTTGAAACCGAACCAGCCCAGCCATAGAATGAAGGTACCCAGCGTCGCCAGCGGCATGTTGGCACCCGGAATGGGATGGATTTCGCCATTCGCTCCGTACTTGCCTTTACGTGCGCCAAGCAGCAGCACACCCGCAAAAGCAGCAACTGCGCCACACAGGTGTACCGTACCGGAACCGGCGAAATCGACATAACCGATACCGAATTCATCACCGGTCAGCAAGCCGCCACCCCAGTTCCAGAACCCCTGGACTGGATAGATGAAAGCCGTCATGACCACTGCAAACACCAGGAAGGCCCACAGTTTCATGCGTTCGGCGACCGCACCCGAAACAATGGACATGGCAGTAGCGACAAACACAACCTGGAAGAAGAAATCAGACAGATTGGAATAGTACGTATCACCGTTACTGGCAATGACCGCGTCGGCGGCATTGTCACTGCTGGTCAGAAAACCGTGCAGGCCGGGCCACCAGGTATTTACCACAGCATCACCCGGATACATGATGCCGTAACCAACCAGCATGTACATAATAGAGGCGATAGCAAACAGGGCGATATTCTTGGTGAGAATTTCGGCCGTATTCTTGGAACGGACGAGACCGGCTTCGAGCATTGCGAAGCCTGCTGCCATCCACATGACAAGCGCGCCGGTTACGAGAAAATAAAACGTATCCATTGCGTATTTAACTTCAATAATTGATGAATCCACTTTTCGATCCTCCGCAACGTGGTTCGTTGCTCGTTGGATGGATTACAGCGCGTCAGGCCCGGTTTCACCGGTGCGGATGCGGACCGCCTGCTCTAACGCATAGATAAAGATTTTTCCGTCACCGATCTTGCCAGTATTGGCGGCTTTGGAAATCGCTTCGATCACCTGTTCGGTCAAATCGGCTTTAACAGCCACTTCGAGTTTGACCTTGGGCAGGAAATCCACCACGTATTCCGCGCCGCGGTACAATTCCGTGTGACCTTTCTGGCGTCCAAATCCTTTCACTTCAGTGACCGTGATACCCTGTACGCCAAGCTCGGACAAGGCTTCACGCACGTCGTCGAGTTTGAAGGGCTTGATAATGGCAGTTACCAGTTTCATTACTTTTACTCCTAGCGCCACCCGCCCCGACAACCGGGACGGGCTTGCTTACAAATGAGAGACCTAGGAGCCTGTCGGACTTAGGAACAATCTACTGCGCTGGTGGGAGAGCGGCCCAAATCTCCGCAATTTTTCGTTGCGTAGGCTCACTATGCGCCTCAAAATTGCGAAAATTTGGACTCGCTCTCCCACCATGCTCGCTACGATTGCCTAAGTCCGACAGGCTCCTAG
>CAJXFW010000196.1 GCA_913053655.1 uncultured Thiogranum sp.
CTCTGGCAGGCCGTTATCGAACCGGAATGGAACCAGCGGCACACCCGTTTTCAAAACGACCGGCTGCGCTTTGAAAAACTCCAAACCCGAGCCGGGCAACAGGCCCTGCGTGGAGATTCGGCGCGGCGCTATATAAAACTTGTCGGCAGATTTATGGACAGGGAAAAGGCGGTTACGGTATACCGGAACATGTATCAAGCCAACCTGAATGACGCCGGCCTGTGCTTTAACAGTGGCTGCGAGATGCTGAAATCAGGTCAGCTTCGGGAAGGCTATGAAGCACTGCAGCGCGCTGCCGAGCTGGACAGTTCACTGGCCAACCGTGCCCATGCCATGATCAACGAACACCGGCATGCGTGGATCCACGAGGATAACAAAATGGCAAAACAGGCCTGTTAGAAAACCGGCAGGTCACCTTCCTGGACATCGACCTGTAGTATAAAAGACACACGCCTGTTTCTGGCCCGGCCTTCAGGACTGCCATTATCTGCCAGCGGTCGGGTTGCACCGTAGCCGATAGCACGCACCCTGTCCGGCACAATACCCTGTTTGATAAGCTCGCGCGTAACCACTGCGGCACGCGCGGAGGACAACTCCCAGTTCGACGGGTAGCGGGCGGTTTCTATAGGTATATTGTCTGTATGACCCTCAACCGACAACAAATAGGGTTGTCCTCCAAACAGCTCTGCCAGGTCTGTTAGCAAAACCCGGCCCTCGTCCGTCAACTCTGCGCTGCCGCGGGGAAACAGTATGCTGTCGCTGATCTCCAGATTGACCTCTCCCGGATGAGCCGTAACTTCGACCCGGTCGTGCAAATTACTGTCTTCAATAACTTCGAGTAATGCCTGCACAGGGTCTTTTGACTCATGTGCGACCACGTCTGGCCCGGAGAGGACCTGTGCCGCGACTTGCGGTGACTCCTGGCTCTGTATCAACTCGTCTTTCAACGCTGTCTCGCTCGATGTGGGCACCGCGGGTGGCTCATCAGGCAGAGGCGTAACAGGCACCGGCGATTCTTCTGTCTGCGCCAGAGTGAAGACCGTGCTTATACCGGCAGGCAGAAAACCTTCGCCCGACATTGTATACCCGTCAGGCATGGAAACACCTGCTGGAAACAACACCTGCTGTCGAACCAGGAGGCCCGGCGGGATAGTAAAGTCTGTAGAAAATCCCTCGTTTGCAGGTACCACCACATCCGTAAGCTTCATCTCGCGATCCTGAAAAGCCAGCAACAACACAAACAGTGTCAGCAATAATGCCAGGATATCGACAAAACTCAGTAGCCAGGTATCATGCCTGGCTATCGACGCTTCACTCACCGTATTCCACGACGCACTCTCTTCACCGGCATTGCCCGGCAGGGTATCGCACGGCGAAACGAAATGTTTTTCTGCAGCGTAGTTCATCGGTAAGGGAAACGCGCTCTGCTACGCCGCTTTGACAAGGGTCAGATGACTGGGTACCGGTTCCGGTGCCTGAAAGTGCGAATAATAGGATTCAAGCGTTTCCCTGATGAGTGTCGGATGGCGTTTATCATGAACCTGCAAAATACCTTCCATCAACGCTGTCATCTCCATCAGATGCCGGCCGGTTCGACGCTCCAGCTTTATCGCCAGCGGTTTGAATACAAGATTTGCAGCAACAATACCGTACACCGTAGTAAGCATGGCGAAAGCCATCGAACCCCCTATCTCGTTCAGCCCGCTGTCGCCGATTCCCGAAAGCATATGCACAAGGCCAAAAAGCGTACCCAACATGCCAAATGCCGGAGCAAAGGTTGCCATACTGTACATAATCTGGGTTTGTGCATTCTCCTGCGATCGCACCCCGGCGATACGCCACTGCAACGACTTGGACAGGTCTTCGGGGGAGCTGCCTTCAACGGTCTGGCGCAAACCGACAGACAGGAACGGGCTGCTGATCGCGGCCAACGCACGTTCTGCGGAGCGTGGACTGCTGAAACGATATCGCTCGGCAAACTGTAACAACTGCTCGATATCGTTATTTATCGTGCTTGCTTCTTTCCTGAACAACTGCGGAACGCGGCGCCACAACGCCTGTACTTCGCTGACCGGGCGGCTTATCAGAGTCGCAGCGAGCGTTCCGCCGATAACAACAATCAGGCCGGGAATATTAAAGAACGCGCCGACATTCCACGGCGACAGAATAATGATGCCGAAGAGCAGAATTGAACCCCCCAGGAACACGAAAATTATAGATCGATTCATGCCTGCCTCTAGTGTTTGACCGTTCAGACACTTAACAGAGCAAGTTTCGTTCCTGCAAAAACCGGGCAATGAGAAATTTATATCTTATTGTTTTATATATTTTATATTCTCCTGTGGTTACTCCCACCAGGATAACACGCTGGAATTTGCCGCTTTCACGGCAATGCATTGCCGCCCGGGCGGAGAATGCTTACTGACGCGTTAGCTCATTCTGATCCGTGTGTTCAAATACCTTCCCATAGATTTCTAAAATGGTCGTTTCCGAGTACGCAAGCCTGCTATTCTCAACGACAATGCGATGGTGAAATTTTGTAGTTCGCGCATTTTCCCGCATGAAAGGTGACTGAATAATACCCCGGTTTTTGTCATTGAGATCTGCAGAGACTTCCAGGATGGTACTGCCATCTGCTTCCTCTGTACCATTATGAGTCCCGCCGGCAAGAACACATACTGCACGGGGAATGGTCAGCGAATGCATTATAACTCCCGCTTTAGCATCCCACATCCAATACCCTGTCTCGTCGTGAAATACCTTGTCGTTAGACTTGCGCTGAACGATCTGCTGATAACGAACGGCTGCCAGTACCTGTGATTCAGCATTGGTGACATCGCCAATGGCCGTGAAGGTTATAGTTTCATGGTAGGGATTGTTTTCCGACCCATCCGGCTCTGGCGCAATATCCAGGCCTTTATCACCTGTCCAGGTTCCAACAAGTGCCCGTAGAGGCCCATAATCTATGTCTACTTTGTCATTCATTGCCTGGTCCTGTTTTATCTTCCAGTTTAGCGTTCGCTTGAGTTAGCATTCTTTCAGAAAGATCCACACCAATAACAATGATTAGTTATGCTGCTGATAGCTTCCTTACCTTCAGGGATTTACGCTTTTTTTCAGCCTCCCATAAATCGTACTGTGCCTGCTGATTTAGCCAGCTTTCGGAAGACGTTCCAAATGCCAAAGAAAGACGAACTGCCATTTCAGGACTAATGCCTGCACGGCCATTCAAAATAGCAGATAACGTTTTTCTGCTAACACCAAGCGCTTCGGCAGCCTCAGTAATACTTAAACCCATTGGCTCGATGCAGAGCTCCTTGAGCACTTCACCGGGGTGGGGGGGGGTTAGCCAGTGCAAGTTGACGCTATTGTTAGCTGAGTTACAATACACGAACTGGCCCCGCGCTATTGAGACAAATAAATGCCCACAATTTCAATGTTTTATGGGATTATCGTCCGCATGTATTTTTTTGATAATGCGCAACATAGCATGCCGCACATTCATGTGCATTATCAAGATGACAGTGCCATTATCGAATTGCCCAGCGGGGCAACCATTGAAGGTAAATTGCCCAAGGCTAAGCAGAAACTCGTGACTGCATGGATAGAAATTCATAAGGATGAACTAATGGCTGACTGGAACCTGGCGCTCAATGGAGAGCCAGTGTTCAAAATTGATCCCTTAAGGTAGGTCTGTTATGAACCCGCGTGTTATTAGTGTGGAAGTTAAAAATAGCTACATCTTACAAGTTGCTTTCGAAAATGACGAAATCAGGTTATTTGATGCAACCCCTTTTTTAGAAAAGGGAATTTTCAATGAGCTTAAAGACCCCAATTATTTCCAACAGGTGCGAGTTGCTTTTGGGGCTATTGAATGGCCTCACGAACAAGACTTCAGCAAAGACACTCTATATTTACTAAGTACTCCACTACTCAGCTAACGAGGCTGTAGAAAAAGGTCGATTAAGAAAGTATTGTTTCATGCGTTCTCGTTCCGGTATTTCTACGGACTGCTTTTCGTGTTGTTGACAATCAAAACCATCATCCACGCGTCATCGCTGCTCTGACCATCCTGAAGGGGGCGCAAAGGACATTACAGCATTCCTGACATGGCTGGCGGTTAGCCGGGGTAGGCCGTTTTACAAATCATAGAGGTTAAACCTCACCGTAACGAGGTGCGTGCCCCAGCCAACGCCGTATGATGTGTTTAACAGATTCGGGATATTTCTCCAGCA
>CAJXFW010000197.1 GCA_913053655.1 uncultured Thiogranum sp.
CACGTCGAGCTGCACAACGCTGCGAACGGCCGGTGTTGCGGCGCCATTCTCAAGGCGCTCGAACAGGGTCCGGATAATATTATCGAGGCCGACCCCTGCCTGCTCGCCGACCTGTCCGCCGAGCCTGGAACACCCCTGGAGGTTCGCACTCTGGCGCCGGAGTCCGCCGATGCGATTCGAATCTCGGTATCTCACCCGGATTACCGGTCGGAGTTGATGCAGGACCTGTACCGAACCTATCTGGCAGGCCAACCGCTCAGTGCCGGTCAGCGCAAACCGGTGTACCTGCTCAGTGGCGAGAAGGTCTTGGTACAGATCCTCGATGTTACGCCGGCACCCATAAGCCTGTGCGCCGGGCATACGCGCATCGAGTTCGAGACTGATTCGCAGACAACCAGTTCGGGCGGGCTGGATGAGATCGGTGGACTCGAACACGAAAAGCGCATCCTGCGCGAACGGATTCTGTTGCCTGTGCGGCAACCTGAGTTCTTCGCCACGCACGGCATCCACCCGCCGCGCGGCATCCTGCTTTCCGGCCCGCCGGGCTGCGGCAAGACCATGATTGCGCGCGCACTGGCGGACGAGATCGATGCCACCTTTATCGAACTCAGCGGCACGGAGGTTTTTCGCTCCCACTACGGCGAGAGTGAACAGGTTATTCATGCCGTCTTTGAAAAAGCGCGCAGGAACACACCGGCCATTATCCTGATTGATGAGATCGATGCACTGGGTGCAGCCCGAGAAGAAACCCGGGGCGATCTGGAACGGCGACTGGTTACCTTGCTGCTCACCGAGATGGACGGACTCCGCGCCCTGGGTAATGTCATTGTCATTGGCACCACCAACCAGCCCGATCGCCTCGACCCCGCGCTGCGTCGACCCGGGCGTTTCGATTACGAAATCGGCATCGGCGTGCCCGACCGGGCCGGTCGTCTGGACATCCTGCGCAAGAAGACCGCGCACATGGCGACCACGGATGATTTCGATCTCGATTCAATTGCACGACGCACGCACGGTTTTGTGGGCGCGGATCTTATGCTGCTGTGCCGCGAAGCCGCGTTTGCCGCCCTGACCGATCGGCACAGCCTGGATGCGTTGGTAAACGGACTGGCCCGCCCATTATCGGTTGACGTGCGGATCTCCGCGAACAACTTCGAGTCCGCCCTGAAGCGGGTCAGGCCCTCGGCGTTACGTGAATTCGCCGTGGAGGTCCCGAGCCACCTTGGCTGGGACGATGTGGGCGGCCTTGAAACGCTTAAAGACACGCTGGTTCAGGAGGTCATGGAGGGTCTTCGTAACCCACAGGCCTTCGAACAAGTCGGCATTCAACCGGCTCGCGGTATTCTGCTCTATGGCCCGCCGGGCACGGGCAAGACTCTGATCGCCCGTGTGATAGCCAATGCCGCCGAGGCTAATTTTATCTCCATCAAAGGCCCCGAGGTACTTTCCAAATGGCATGGAGAATCGGAACGACGCATCCGCCACCTGTTTTCCAAAGCCCGTGAGTCCGGCCCCTGCATCATCTTTTTCGACGAGATCGACGCTATCAGTTCGACACGCGGCAACGCCGTCAACGAAACGGCCGACCGTGTGGTGAATCAACTGCTCACCGAGATGGACGGTTTCGATACCAGCCGCCATGTCTGCGTGATCGGCGCGACTAACCGCATCGATACACTTGATCCGGCGCTGTTGCGACCGGGCCGCTTCGACCACCAGATCGAGGTACCCCTGCCCGATGCGAGCGGGATCGAAGCCATCTATCGCATCCACTGCCGCAGCAAACCCATCGCCGAGCCAATGGATTTCGCTTTACTGGCCACCCGATCACACGGTTTTTCGGGCGCACACATTGCCGAGGTATGCCGTCGCGCAGCGCTGGCCTCGCTGCGTGAGAACAATTTCCGCGCGGCGTCCGTCCACATCACGCAGAAGCACATGCTCGCCGCCATCGAGACGGTACGCATGATCGTCGAGGATGTCGAAGGCCCGAAGATTGGGTTTGCGGCGGTCATTTGAAGCGAGACAGAGTCACCGGGACGGACGCTACCCGGCATTCAATCTGGCCTGAAAATCGCCCACCACCATAGAACATCTCCCGTCGCATGCCTTCGTAATCGGCCTCTTGCGGGAAGCAACTGCAAGTTGCAAGCCTCGTTTGGAGTTCTGATACTTGGTACCATGCGAGAAACTTGAGATATTGTAGCAAAATGCTACAATATCTACCTCTATGCAACAAAGAGGTGGCTTATGTCTACCCCATTAAGAGTTAACGATAGCCTTTTTAAAGAGGCTGAAACCGAAGCCTCTTTCATGAACCGCTCGACAGCCAAACAAGTGGAATTTTGGGCTGAATTGGGCAGGCGTGTGGCCCAATCGGTGACACCGGTTGATATGCTGGCATTGATGCAGGGTATTGCTAAAGTGCATGTTGATTTACCTGAGTCACAACCCATTAATCCTGAACAGGTGTTTTCTGCAGTTGAGGATGCTGGTTCATCGGGCCAACTGGGTCGGCAAATTACCCATGGTGGCCTTTACTATGAAGCCAGTAAAAGCAGACCCGGTATGCTCGACAGGGTGTTGCCTGACGGGACTCGCCGGACGGGGCATTTTGAAAATGGCTTTTTCGTGCCTGAATGAGCGCCGATAAACAGTTATGGCTGTTGGCAGGTGGCAATGGCGCAGGTAAATCAACTTATTATGAGCAGTTTCTCAAACCGCTAAATCTGCCTTTTATCAATGCAGATATTATGGCGAAAGAGCTTGATAACGAAAATGCAGAAGCTGTCAGTTATAAAGCCGCTAAGCTTGCGGAAAAACTACGCAATAGTTTGCTGCAATCGGGTATCAGCTTTTGCTTTGAAACAGTTTTCTCTCATACATCAAAAATCGATTTTTTAGCCACCGCAAAATCGCTGGGCTATGAAATTATCCTGATTTATATTCACTTACAAAATGATGAACTTAATCAGGCGCGAGTGGCTCAGCGAGTGTCTGAGGGTGGACATGCTGTTCCGGTTGATAAAATAATTTCACGTATTCCCCGCACAATGAGCAATATAAAACAGGCCTTGCCTCTGGTCGATACAGCGAAGTTTTATGATAACTCCTCACATACCCAGCCATTTATAGACGTTGCTCAATTAACGGCAGGAAAACTTTCAATGTCATTTAAAACTCCGCCGGATTGGGTGATAACAATACTTGCTGAATACCTCGTTAAACCAGATGACTGAGGCTGTCATATTCATTCAATGCAGCGCTTCAGCAGTGGCACAATCAGGTCAACACCACTGCGAATGGTAAACCGGTTGTGGTCATGTGAGACCGACTGACACCCCTAAATCCGTTGCAGCGCCGTCATGGGCACGAAGAGTCGCATTAGGTCATCGGTAAACGGCTCGAAAATTTCATAATGCCGATAAAAACCGAGTGCGTCTTCATCCAGTATATCGAGAATTGTACCTAGCGCAGGAAGACCGCTATTGGCTAGCTCAGCACTTTTACGAAGCGCGGTAATCAATGTTTTCCCGCCAATCCCCCGGCCTTGATAGCGATGATCGGTGACAAGTCTTGCGAGTAACACAACAGGGACAGGGTAACGGGGCAGGCTCTTATCGAAAGGGATTTCTTCGCGTAATGCGGTTCCGGTAGTTAGTGTTTCCTAGTTCTGGATTTTCAGTCATTTCTTCGATAGCCTGACCGAGCGCGTCAGTGTAAACATCCGCCTGCTTTTCACCCCAATTATCATAGGTGTAACGCCAGATTTTTTTAATATCACTTCTGGCGCGTGGTCGAATTACAATTTCAAGCATTCAGTCCAGCGTCTTTTTTAGCTTCTTGAATGATGTCTTGCATATTAAAGGACTCTGCGTCGCCGCTTTCTTCACCCTGGATAATGGCAGTACGTAAAGAGTCCAGCCTGGCATGATATATTTCATCTTGCTGCATTTTCAGTCGCAGTGCTTCGCGAATGATTTCACTGGCATTGTTATAAGTACCCTCATCCAGCTGTTTCTGGATATAGGCTTCAAAGGTTGAGCTTAAGCTAACATTCATATGTTGGTACCTCCCTATAATCAAGCATAGCAATATGTCCATTTTTGTCAATATTGGACATATTGTTTCTGTTAGCC
>CAJXFW010000198.1 GCA_913053655.1 uncultured Thiogranum sp.
AATAGCCTCCGTCATCCCGGCGCAGGCCGGGATCCAGGCTGTTTAATCCAGCATTATGGATTCCGGTATTCACCGGAATGACGGAAATATAAGCATTCGGAGCTTAACTTAGTGTCATTCCACGCTGTCATAATCATAGCAGAGGGAGTCACAACGGTAGCGAAGGGATCTCCGATTTATACCCCTTCGTAACACCTGTCACCCGGGCACGGGTCAACCACGGGCCGCATTGAACCGTGATCAACGCGTTGTTAGTATTCTGCTAGACTTTTATTATCGCTACGGCCATTTGTCGGCGGTATCAGGATGAGGGGTTTGTATGACGGAGTTTGAACAATTCACATCACCACTGACCTTTATTGGTGACGGCCTGGGGGATATTCCAGACGCAACGACACTGGCGGCCTACGAGCACTGGTGGGTAACACAGGGACGGTCTGTTTCGGAAGCGGTGGACAGGGCGGGCACACCCTGGTTACGCATGTTTGACCGCGCCGGTACACGAATCGATGAGGTCTGCTATTCCCCCGACTACTGGATCATGCTGCGCAAGGGCTATCGCGAGGGTATTATTTCCCGCGTCTTCGAGCAGAACTCGGTGTTACCCTTTTACCGCATCGGTTATATCACCGCCTTCCATGATCCCGGACTTTATTGTCCTTACACCGTATCGCTCGCGACAGCGGTTTCGCTGGAAAAATACGGCAGTGATGTGCTCAAAAAACGCTTTCTGCCGCAATTGTTGCGAACCGATGACAAAGTCTGGCAGGGCGCGACCTGGATGACCGAAATCAGGGGCGGCTCTGATTTAGGGGCTAATGTTGAAACCGTTGCGCGTGAACAGGACGGTCACTGGCTGCTTGGTGGTGACAAGTATTTTGCCAGTAACCTCGGTGCCGATCTGGCGGTGGTCGCAGCGCATCCCGAGGGTGCTTCCCGGGACGTACGCGGACTGGCGCTGTTTTTGTTGCCCCGGTTAAAACAGAATGGAGAACTCAACTACACGGTTCGCCGCATCAAGGACAAGATTGCAACCCGCTCTGTTCCCACCGGAGAGGTCGAACTGCGCGACAGCGAGGCATGGTTGTTGGGTAACCGTGAGCAGGGCGTCTACCTGATCCTTGAAGTGCTGAACATCTCCCGCGTTGCCAACAGCATTGCCAGTGTGGCGCTTGCACAGCGAGCAATTGCCGAAGCGACACAATTCGCCCGTCAACGCCAGGCCTTCGGCAAGGCCATTATCGAACACCCTTTGCTGAAACAACAGTTCCGCGAGCGCCATCACGGCTTGCGGGCGGCAATGGCGCTCGCCTGCAAGGCTGCGCAGATGCTGGACGAAGTATGGCGACAGACGCCTCCCTACAATGAGCAGTACCACCTGTTCCGTCTGCTTGCCCACCTGGCGAAATACTGGACCGCCGAGTTTGCCGCCCAGACCTGCAAGTGGGCTATGGAAGTGCACGGTGGACTGGGGGTGCTCGCCGAGTATCCAGTGGAGCGCTGGTTCCGCGAGGCGATGATTCTATCCATCTGGGAAGGCACCGCCCATCGCCAGATCCTCGACGGCCTGGAAGTGATGCAGCGCAAGGCAGCGCATAAAAGCTTGTTTGAAGTACTCCGCCCGTCAGCCGACCGGCACGCGCTGGCTGATATTGAGGCACGTATCGAGCGACATTTAGAGCTTGCAGAGGACGAGCAGGAGACCCGGGCCGAAGAACTGTTTCATGATCTGGCCCGTTTTACCGCCGAGACCTTACTCAAGATATGAACTCGCCACCTTCCAGTCTACCGGCAGCCGGTCAACGTTTACGTCAGGCCATTGCCGAAGAACGGCCGCTGCAGGTTGTTGGCGTACCCAATGCGTATTGTGCGCTGCTGGCGCAACAGGCCGGTTTCAGGGCGATTTATCTGTCCGGCGCCGGTGTGGCCAACATGGCCTACGGCCGTCCCGATCTCGGTCTGACATCGTGTGCCGAAGTTGTCGAAGAGGCGCGCCGCATCACGGCAGCCACACCATTGCCGCTACTGGTCGATGTGGACACGGGGTGGGGTGATGAGGTAACGGATTGTGTACGGGATCTGGAGCAGGCAGGTGCCGCCGGACTGCAACTCGAAGACCAGGTGGAAGAGAAACGCTGCGGTCATCGCCCCGGCAAGATGCTGGTATCGACAGTAGAAATGCAGGCCCGGCTGTCGGCTGCCCTGGCGGCGCGCCGGGACAACAGTTTTGTCATTATGGCGCGCACCGATGCCGGTAGTGTTGAAGGTCTGAGCGCTGCGATTGATCGCGGTCTGGCCTACATCGAAACCGGTGCCGATATGATCTTCGTGGAGGCGCTCACCTCGCTGGATGCATATCGACAATTTACCGCGGCCGTGCGTGTACCGGTGCTTGCCAACCTGACCGAATTCGGCCAAACGCCATTGTTCGACCGTGAACAAATGGCGCAGACCGGCGTCAGCCTGTTGCTCTATCCGTTAAGTGCGTTCCGGGTTATGAGTAAAGCAGTAGAAGGACTGTATACTTCGATACGTGCAGACGGCAGTCAACGCGCCTGGCTGGAGCGCATGCAGACCCGTGAGGCATTGTACCGGTTGCTCGATTACCATACGGCGGAGCAGGCACAGGACACGCGACACAAGAAGGACCATCGTAACAACTAAGGAGCCAAACCATGACAGAGCACAGCGGCGGACTGGCAGATATCATTGCCGGTGACACAGCCATCTGCACCGTTGGCAAGCAGGGGTGCGGCCTGAGTTACCGCGGTTATGCCATTGAAGATCTCGCCGCCCGGGCCTGCTTTGAGGAAGTGGCTTACCTGCTGCTCTACGGTGAGTTGCCCAGTGTGGGTCAACTCGACGTTTATCGTCAGCGGCTGTCCCGTCTGCGCGAGTTGCCCGAAGCACTGAAAACCCAGCTCGAAATGCTCCCCGCCAACAGTCATCCAATGGATGTGTTACGCAGTGGCTGCTCACTGCTCGGTTGTATCGAGCCGGAACACAGCTTTGACGAGCAATACAACATCGCGGAGCGGCTGCTGGCAACCTTGCCAGGCATATTGCTATATTGGTATTGTTTTCATCAGCACGGAAAACGCATCGACACGGCCGCGGAAACAGCCGGTCTGGCCGGTAGTTTTCTGCACCTGCTATATGGTAAGCCACCTTCTGACGTGCAGCAGCGCGCACTGGATATCTCCCTGATACTCTATGCCGAACACGAATTCAACGCGTCCACCTTTGCCGCGCGGGTGACAGCCTCGACCCTGGCGGACTTTTATTCCTGTATCACCTCGGCCATTGGTACCTTGCGCGGTCCCCTGCACGGCGGCGCCAACGAGGCCACCATGGCCTTTATCGCCGATCTTGCCGACCCCGATGCCGCTGAAGAAGCCGTGCTCGCGGCACTGGCATCGCACCGGAAGGTGATGGGCTTCGGCCACCGTGTCTACCGGGAATCAGATCCACGCAATGCACTGATCAAGGCATGGAGCAAACAACTTGCTGACGACAGCGGCGATAGCCGCTTGTTTGCTGTTTCCGAACGTATCGAGCAGGTGATGTGGCGTGAAAAGAAACTGTTCCCCAATCTGGATTTCTATAGTGCCTCGGCCTATTACTTCCTCGCTATCCCGGTGTCACTGTATACGCCGGTATTTGTGTGTGCGCGTATGGCCGGTTGGGCCGCCCATGTTATGGAGCAGCGTCAGCACAATCGTCTGATCCGACCCGCGGCTGATTATATTGGCCCGGAAGAAAGACCCTTCGTGCCACTTGAGCAACGCCAATGAATTCAGGCTCGCCAACGCCGTTGCCGGATGCACTGCTGATACAACTTACCGATTACGCGCTCGATTACACGCCCACCAATAGAGATGCCTGTGACACGGCACGCTATTGTCTCATCGACAGTCTCGGTTGTGCCTTGCGCAGTCTCGACGATACGGACTGTCGGCGTGTACTCGCTCCACTGCTGGATGGCATCACTATAAGCGGCGGGATTTGTATCCCGGGACTGGAGCAGGAACTTGACCCGGTCCAGGCCGCCTTCAATCTGGGCAGCATGATCCGCTGGCTGGATTTCAACGATACCT
>CAJXFW010000199.1 GCA_913053655.1 uncultured Thiogranum sp.
CGCTTGTCCTGCATCTCATACGCATCAATCGACCGAAACAACAGATCAAGCACCGGCTTGAGTGGATCGTCAACGCTGTCCCCGGACTGCTCCATCAGATCATTTACCAGCGTTAAAGCCTCTTGATAAGCTGCTTCATCCTGAATATGCAAACAGGCGCCCGCAACCTCGGAAAACTGACTCCACGCGTCTATCACTTTTGCTGCATTGGTCATTTCAAGAATCCTCGCCTGTACTTATCGCACAGCTTATTGTATTCGGCATGTGTAACGATGTGCTTAACAAACATCCGGTTGCCGGCAAATCGAATAAACGCGATCAATCGCAAATGGTTCCCACCAATGTCCAGCACCCACCAGCCATCTTTAGATATCGATTCGTCCAGGTGCAAATATATAGCCGTCCAAACGTTATTATATAACCGTCTAAATACTATCTCACTGAGCAGCCGGGACACACTACCCGGTGATTCAGCCGCAAAGCAGTAAGCATCACTTTACCCCGTCAAACAGCGCTCCACCCGCTACATCGCATAAGGGCACAGCCTCAACATTTGGCGCAATCGGAAACCGTTTGCTCCCTGGATAGACCACGGCAATTCCGTCCAACTTCAAATCGTCGAGCGCGATCCGTATGGACGGCGTCAGGACCGGCGTATCGGTTCGTTTGCACTCGACGCCAAACATGCGCCCATCCTTGCGTATCACCAGATCGATTTCAGCACCCTGATGGGTTGCCCAAAAATAAGCCTCATCAGGACATACGGCGTCCAGAACCTCCTCTACCACATAACCTTCCCAGGAAGCGCCAATCTTGGGATGCGTGAATAGCGCCCGGTCGGAACCGATCCCGAGCAACTGGTGCAACAAGCCGGAGTCCCGAATATAGATTTTGGGTGATTTAACCTGGCGCTTACGCAAATTAGCGTGCCACGGTTGCAACTGCCTCACCATAAAAGCGTCGCTCAGAAGATCGAGGTAACGACGCGTCGTTGATTCACTAAGACCCATGGCCCGCGCGGGCTCCGCAGCATTCCAGGTCTGCCCATGATAGTGAGCCAACATAGTCCAGAACCGCCACAATGCGGAAGCGGGCGTACGCACACCCCACTGTGGCAGATCTCTCTCCAGCAGGGTCTGTATGAAGCCCTTTCGCCAGACTGCGCTATCGGTCTCGCTTGTCGCCAGATACGACAAAGGAAACCCGCCGCGCAACCAATGCCGCTCCATAACTGTATAGCCCAGCTCCGCCAGACTGAAACCTCGCAGGGTCAGCGTTTCCATGCGGCCGGCAAGTGTTTCGGATGACTGTCTGAGAAGATCGCCGGAAGCGCTTCCGAGAATAAGAAACCGGCCCTGATAACGTTTGCGGTCCACCAGGACTCTGAGTACAGGGAATAAATCCGGCCGCCGCTGCACTTCATCAATAACCACCAATCCCCGCAGCGAACCGAGCGCCGTCATCGGCTCTTCAAGGCGCGCCAAACTGACAGGGTCTTCCAGATCGAAATAATTCGCGGACTCCTCCGGCAGAAACTCACGCGCCAGCGTCGTCTTCCCGCATTGCCGCGGGCCGACCAGCGTCACTACCGGGCTACGCGTAAGCGCAGTGCGAATCTTCTCCAACCAGGCAGGGCGGTCGATCATGGCGGAATAATACCATGAAATTCTATCTTTAAAAGCAGGATTTTCCTGGTATAAAATAATACCTGCCATCGGATACTGTTTTGCGACACTAAAACAACCCAGTCGTCGTACTATCCATCTGTTATTTTTGCACGGCCACCTGTGCTGGATTCACGATGCCTGGTGTACCCGTCAATTTACACGCTTCATCAGTAAGGCAACGACACAGGAACTCATCCGCGTACTGTCCTATCCAAAATTCGAACTCAGCAGTTCCGATATTGAAGCCCTGCTCGGCGACTATCTGCCGTATTGCGAAACCGTCACCGATATGAATACCGATGACGCACTGCATGACTGCCGCGACCCGCACGACCGGAAGTTTCTCGAACTCGCATCAGCAGCAGATACCGATATACTGGTGACAGGCGATCAGGCGCTGCTCGAGTTGGGTGCTGGAACCCGTTTCGCCATAGAAACGCCGGCCAGATTCAAGCAACGGTCTTTATGAAGAGGCTCGGCCCGAATGTGCTGGAATAACTGGAAAGTGATACACTTCGTGCCATGCTCCACTGGTTTAAAAAGCCGGGTCTGGAGTAGAAATCAGGGAAAGCAATGAAAAAGGAATGGCTTTTATTGTCCGGAGTTATTATCGGCACACTGACGATAGCACTCCTTGTTATTCGATGGCTGGCACCCGGTCTTCTCGGTCTCCCGACCGATCTTCAGCTGGTTCAGGTCAGCAAGACCCTGCCTCCTTTTTACCAGGGGGTATTCAGAAAAGAAGACCTGCAGTCGAATAAATTTATTTTGCAGGACCCGTATACCCGCGTTCGAGCCAAGCCACTTACCAGGGACCTTTTCCTCGGGCCAAACGACATCCTTGGCTTTCGCAACTACGCGGTGCCCAATGTCGCGGATGTCATCACCATTGGCGATAGCCAAACCTATGGAAACAACGCCGTCCTCGGTGAAAACTGGCCAAGTCAAATGCAAAATATGCTGGCCACAAAAGGAACCAGTGTTTACAGCATGGCGACCGGGGGATGGGGCGCTGTCCAATACCTGGATATGTTCATAAATTCGGCTGTGTTTGAACCACGCGTCGTAATCATTGCTTTCTACACTGGAAACGACTCTCTTGAGTCATTTCAGATGGCTTATAGCGTCGACCACTGGGCGGCACTAAGGCCCGATCCCGCATTAGGCAAGTCTGATGGCCCGTCCATCACGTTTCCAGCACCAGAAAATGAACAGTGGCCGGTCACCTTCAAAGACGGTGTGCATACCATCTTCACCCCGACATTGCGGCTGGGAGCAAACCTGGATCACCCCGCTGTTAACGCCGGCTATGCGATCATGGCTGGTGTTGTAAACGGAGTCAGCGATGCTGCAAAGCGCTCTCAGCTGCAGCTGGTATTTACCATAATCCCTACTAAGGAACTGGTTTACAGCTTGAAAGTAACCCGCGATAAGCTGAAGCCGCCCGCAGACTATCTCGCCTTACTGGAACGGGAACAGCACAATATAGAACAATTGAGCGCGAGTATGAGAAACCTGCCAAATGCAGTCTATGTCGATGTCATAACCCCGTTACAGCAAGCTGCCCTCGGAAACATACCGCTGTATCCGCAGGATATTAATGGGCATCCCGTTGCAGAAGGCTATGAAGTCATCGCAGATGCCATCGCACGTAAGGTAAAAAACTATGTTTTCGACCGCCCGGGCGGGTTGGTCGCCATTCAACGGCCGAAAGACAAATTCATTTTCGCTCTGATAAACGGTGATGGTGTATGGCCGTTTGCTTCGAAAGCAATCATTAGGGCCAACGGTTGGCCGCTCGATGAAGTTCAAGGGATTCAGCTAAGAGACATTGCTGGATTACGCTGGCACAGGAGCGTGAACTCTGTAGATCCTGGGCGTTTTGGACCTGGCTCGGTAGCTGGATACCAACAGACATACCATCAATCTGCGGACTCTGGCCAAAACAGCGCAAAGTGACGCTCTGCGTCAGCTGACGTGCCAATCACGTCAGACTGACACTTTTGATCATGGAAGATCACCCGGCACAGGCAAGGAGGCACCCACCATGAAACACCCGTTCTGAACACAAAACTCGATCTCATCCTTCTGTTTTAGAAAAGGATTCAAGAAATCCGGGCAAGGTGCCGTCAACTCCAGCGCATAGCGTCGGAAATCTGGCACGTATGCTGCTTGGACAGAGGTAGCCGAACACCACGGTGCAGTCCGGTCACGATAGGAATTCGTGGCTTGGCAGCACCGCAAGGCTTCTGATCCACCATGCTATTTATGCCCTTTTGGGCATTTGACACAACGTTAACGTTAATGAAAGAGGATTTACTCATGAAGAAAGCTCAACAGGGTTTCACCCTAATCGAACTGATGATCGTGGTCGCGATCATCGGTATTC
>CAJXFW010000200.1 GCA_913053655.1 uncultured Thiogranum sp.
AGCTGATCCCACATTGCATCTACCCGTGCCCGGGTGTCTTGGTCCATTTTTATCGGACGGCCCCACTCACGCGTGGTCTCACCTTTCCATTTGCTGGTGGCATCCATCCCGATTTTGCTGCCCAGACCTGACACCGGTGATGCAAAGTCGAGATAATCAATCGGCGTATTCTCCACCAGCGTGATATCGCGGGCCGGATCCATGCGTGTGGTCATGGCCCACACCACGTCCTTCCAGTCGCGCACATTTACGTCATCGTCGGTAACAATGACAAACTTGGTGTACATAAACTGGCGCAGAAAACTCCATACGCCGAACATCACACGCTTGGCGTGTCCGGGATACTGCTTTTTCATGCTTACGCAGGCCATGCGGTAGGAGCAGCCTTCCGGCGGCAGGTAGAAGTCGGTAATTTCAGGAAATTGCTTTTGCAGGATAGGGACAAAGACTTCGTTTAAAGCCAGGCCCAGAATTGCCGGTTCATCGGGAGGCCGACCCGTGTAGGTGCTGTGATAGATGGGGTTATCGCGGTGCGTGATACAGTCGATGGTAAATACCGGAAAGCGCTCCTGCTCATTGTAGTAGCCGGTGTGGTCGCCAAACGGACCTTCCAGTGCTTCTTCACCCGGATGGATATGGCCTTCCAGTACAATCTCGGCGCTGGCCGGGACCTGAAGATCGATAGTTTTACCTTTAACCAGCTCGGTTTTCGAGCCGCGCAGCAACCCGGCAAAGGCGTATTCAGACAGGCTGTCGGGTACCGGTGTCACAGCAGCCAGGATCGTCGCAGGGTCGGCCCCCAGCGCCACAGCTACCGGGAAGGGTTCACCGGAGTGGTGTTTCTGCCAGTCCCTGAAATCAAGCGCACCCCCACGGTGTGCCAGCCAGCGCATAATGACCTTGTTGCGTGACAGTACCTGTTGCCGGTAGATACCCAGGTTCTGGCGTTCCTTGTCAGGACCCTTCGTTACCACCAGTGCCCAGGTGATGAGTGGCGCGGCGTCGTCCGGCCAGCACGTCTGGATAGGCAACTTCCCCAGATCGACATCGTCCCCGTGCAGGACATGTTGCTGGCAGGCCGCCTGCTTGAGCACTTTCGGCGCCATATCCAGCACCTTCCTGAATACCGGCAGCTTCTGCCATGCGTCCTTCATCCCCCTGGGAGGATCGGGTTCTTTAAGGAAGGCCAGCAGCTCGCCAACCTCGCGCAGCGCCTGGGCCGAGTCAGCACCCATGCCCGCTGCGACGCGCTCCACTGTTCCAAAAAGGTTGCCAAGCACTGGCATGTCAAAACCTTTCGGGTTTTCAAACAACAGTGCAGGTCCACCTGCACGCAGGGTGCGATCACAGATTTCCGTCATTTCCAGTACCGGATCGACGCTATGGCTGATACGCACCAGCTCACCGTTACGCTCCAGCTGTGCGATGAAGTCACGCAGATCCTTATAATGCATAGTACCGGGTACCAGTAGGGGTGGTGGAATCGATTGTACCGTTTATTCGAAAGAGATCGAAACTATCCTCAGACCGGGATGGCACTTACTTAAGCTGAAATCACAGCCGTCATTCCGGTGAATACCGGAATCCAGGCTGTTTAATCAGGCCGTATAGATTCCGGCATACGCCGGAATGACGGAAATACGAACATTTAAGGCTTAAGTAGGTGCCATTCTCGTCAGACCATATTACTTATCGAACGCTTTTCAGTAACATCCGCCCACACGGGATTTACGGAGCACATAGATCAATGACAAAGCACTACGACCTGATTGCGATTGGTGGCGGCAGTGGCGGAGTATCGGTGGCGGAAAGAGCTGCTCGCTACGGCGCCAGATGTGCCGTTGTTGAAAGGGGGCGGCTGGGCGGCACTTGCGTGAACGTGGGTTGTGTTCCCAAGAAAGTCATGTGGTTCGGCGCCAGTATTGCGCATACGCTGGAAGATGCCGCCCATTACGGATTTCGGACTGGCGAAAGAACTTTTGACTGGAGCGCACTCAAGGCTTCACGCGACGCCTACGTCAAAGGCATCAATGACTGGTATCACACCTATCTGTCGGATTCGGATATCGATGAGATTGTCGGAACTGCGCGTTTTATCGATGCGGGGACCATTGAGGTCGAGGGGCGGCAATACAGCGCGGATCATATTGTCATTGCGTCAGGTGGTGCACCCACGGTGCCCGATACCCCGGGTGCAGAACTCGGTATTACCTCGGATGGCTTTTTTGAAATCGAACAGTTACCACCGCGTGTTGCCGTGGTGGGTTCCGGTTACATTGCCGTGGAGCTTGCCGGCATGCTGAATGCGCTGGGTTCCGATGTCACCATGTTGTTGCGCCGTGAGCACCTGTTGCGCAGTTTCGACGCCATGTTGCGCGAAAATCTGACCGAAGAAATGTTTGGCGACGGCATTGATATTCTGGTACGAACCCAGGTCAAACAGGTCACGCGCGAAGCAGAGAGTTCGCTGTGTATAGAATGTGAAAACGGTCAGCGCCTGGAAGGTTTCGATGAGTTGATCTGGGCCATTGGACGTTACCCGTTAACCCGGGAGCTGAACCTGCAGGCAGCCGGTGTGACCAAGGATGAGCAGGGTTATATCCCTACGGATAAATTCCAGCAAACCAATATCGATAACGTTTACGCCATTGGTGATGTTACCGGGCGGGCACAGTTGACGCCGGTGGCTATAGCGGCCGGCCGCCGTCTTGCCGACCGCCTGTTCGGTGGCCGGGAGGATCGCCATTTAGCGTATGAAAATATCGCCACCGTGGTATTCAGTCATCCGCCCATCGGTACAATAGGCTTGACAGAAAGCATGGCGCGCGATCTGCACGGTGAGGCAGTCAAGGTCTACCAGACACGCTTTACCGCCATGTACAACGCACTGACGGAACGGAAACAGAAAACGGCCATGAAGCTGGTTACCGTAGGCGCGCGGGAGAAGGTGGTCGGTTGCCATGTTATTGGACCGGGCGCTGACGAAATGCTGCAGGGTTTTGCGGTCGCGATCCGTATGGGTGCGAGCAAGCAGGACTTCGACGATACGGTGGCAATTCATCCGACCAGTGCCGAGGAACTTGTTACCATGCGCTAGCGGGGTTTACCGGTTTCGAAGTGTAGCAATAACCGGCGCGGTATCAGGTGTTACGCCACGCCAGATACGGAAGGACTCCGCCGCTTGTTCTACCAGCATTCCCAGACCATCAAAAGCCGCCCGTACACCGCGTTGTCGGGCATAGCGCACAAAGGCGGTAGGTTCCGGGGCATACATAAGATCGTAACAGCAGCCGGCCGGGTCGATAACCCCATTGGGTAAATCGGGCACCTGTCCGTGCAGGCCGGCGGCTGTTGCGTTGATAATAATGTCGAAGCGGGTCCCGTTCAGATCACCAAAGCCGCACCCTTCCAGCTCACCCAGATCAGAAAATTCAGTGGCGAGTTGCCGGGCGCGTTCAACAGTACGGTTGGCAATCCGCAAACGGGATGGATTCTGTTCCAGCAGCGGCGCCAGAATTCCACGTACGGCACCGCCGGCGCCCAGTACCAGAAGTTGTTTGCCCGACAATGTTAAGCCAAGGTTGCCGATCAGGTCGCGCACCAGACCGACGCCGTCGGTATTGTCGCCTGACAGTTTGCCATCATTACCAATTTGAAGCGTATTGACCGCTCCGGCTCGCTGTGCGCGCCCACTCAACCGGTCAGCCATTTGCCAGGCTTCCTGTTTTAACGGCACCGTGACATTCAGGCCCTTGCCGGCGCTACCCGTGAAGGCGGTTACGGCGTCGGCAAAACCCCCGGGGTCAACCAGTATCGCCTCATAGACGAGATTCTGATCAGTCTGCTCGGCGAACAACCGGTGAATGAGCGGCGACTTGCTGTGCGCGATGGGGTTGCCCATCACGGCATAGCGGTCTGCCCGGTTCGCTGCTGTCATCCGTCGCGTAACCAGCCGGCTGCGCGTTTCGCAAAGTAGGTGAGGATGCCGTCGGCACCCGCGCGCTTGAAGG
>CAJXFW010000201.1 GCA_913053655.1 uncultured Thiogranum sp.
CAAGCAAACCTCATAGATATGGAAGGTGGATGCGTACTGAATATTGAAGTTCCTGCGCCGGGTGGAGCAATTAACCCTCTAACGGGATCAATTGATTTCTTAAACACATTCTTTCCCAAGAACCGAAAAGACTACCTGTTACCTGGACCACAGCCTTACAGAAACATGCGCCATCACCTTAGGGCCATAGAAAATGGCCAGATGGCTAATCTATTTCATTCAGCCGAGTTAGCGGTTGAGCGCGAGCGCGATACAGGCGTGAACAAGTTCCTCAGTTACGCATACCAAGCATTATCAGACTTTGGTTCATCCGCATTCCGTCCTATCGCGTGGTGGTTCGGGATAGGAATCTTATCTACGATCATCGTATTTTCCACCAATGGTGCAACCCCAACCTTTGGCGCTGATAAATATCCCGGATGGAAAGCGATGCTCGTTGCTGATAATTGTGATTTTTGGACAGGGGTTACTAAAGCGGCATATCTCTCATTCAGTACGATGTTGAATCCGCTTGACCTGATGGGCCATAGGACGTTGCTTGTACCATCCAATGGCTGGATTTTTATTATATTGGTCTTTCAGGCTTTGCTTTCAGCAATATTGATCGCACTGATGATTCTGGCTATTCGCCGAAGATTTAAGATGCAGTAAATTTGCTGTGGCGAGAGGCTCGAAAGGTGAGCCACCGCGGACCTCGGTTTAATATCACTCTAATATATCGCCTTTTACGGGATAATTTAGCTTTTTTATAAACCACGTGCTATTCTGCACTAATACAGTTCATATTTGCGCGTTATTATCGCCTTTGGGTAGTGATATGGGATCAAAAATAAACCTTTTGCTCCAGAGCTGGCCCCAGCACGTCGTTGGTACCCAGCGCTGGCTCAATACCAGGGGCATCGACTCCCGGCTGGCAGATAAATACGTTCGATCCGGCTGGCTGAATCGGCTCGGCCATGGCGCCTATATCCGGGCAGGCTCGACAGTTGACTGGCCCGGTGCCGTTCACACACTCCAGACACAACTGGGGCTGGACGTACACCCTGGCGCTATCACGGCCTTCGAGCTTCGCGGGTATGCCCACTATCTGGCATTGGGTGGCCGCGAGGTCGTATTATTTGCCAGGGCAAAAATAAAACTGCCCTCCTGGTTCAACAATCATCCATGGTCACAGTCCGTGAGATTGGTGAGCAGCGGCATGTTCACGGATGACGAGGATACCGTCTCAAAGGTCAGGTACGAGGACGTTGAACTCGCCGTCGCAACTCTTGAGCGAGCGGCTTTCGAGATGATGTACCTCGTCCCGAAGCAGCAATCGTTCGAGGAGGCATTGCAAATCATCGAGTCCTTGACATCCCTTCGGCCAGGTGTCGTGCAGCGGCTACTGGAAACCTGTCGGTCTGTGAAGGTCAAGCGCCTGTTCATGTACACAGCTGAGCAAATGAACCATCCATGGCTCGACAGACTGAATCTATCGCGTGTTGACTTTGGGTCCGGGAAGCGGACGATCCATCCGGGCGGCCACCTTGACAAAAAATACAACCTGGTCGTTGCAGGGATGAATCACCAATAAGGAAACATCATGCCAGTCAATGCACTCTATCGAGCCCAGGTGGATTTGCTGATTCGATGCTTACCGGCAGTCGCCAAAGTCCGTGCATTTGCATTAAAAGGTGGAACCGCCATCAATCTGTTTCACCGCGACATGCCGCGACTCTCCGTCGACATCGACCTGACGTTCCTAGCCGTAACCGATCGCGACACCGCTCTGACCGGGATCACTGAAGGGCTCGCAACGATTGGTGAGGAGATCCGACGCACCATTCCTCAGGTACAAGTTCGATCCACCGGAACTGGCGCGCCCAAGCTGCAGGTTGCCACACCCCATGCGCGCATCAAGATAGAACCAAGCCCGATTTCCCGGGGCTGTCTTTTCCCGCCGGTCGAGCGCGACCTGTGTCAGACGGCGCAGGATGAGTATGAACTGTTCGTACGCGTTCAACGCCTGTCCACCGGAGATCTTTACGGAGGCAAGTTTTGCGCAGCTCTCGACCGGCAGCACCCCCGTGATTTATTTGACATCAAGCAGCTTCAAGACAATACCGGAGAAATCGCCGATGACATCCGACAGGCGTTCGTTGTCTACCTCGCTGGACATCGCCGACCCATGGCAGAGCTGTTGGCTCCAAACACCAAATCCATCGAACAACTCTACACCCACCACTTTGCAGGCATGACGACCCACGCAATCCGGCTGGACGAACTCGAAGCTACACGGGAGCATATGTTTGAGTGGGTGCGCACGGCACTTTCAGAAAATGAGCGCACGTTCCTGCTGTCGATCAAGCAAGGTGAGCCGGACTGGAGCCTGATGCCGTTTGACAATATCCAGCAACTGCCTGCAATCCAGTGGAAGATCCGCAACGTTAAACGGATGAGTGCGCACGCTCACAAAGCAGCGCTGGACCGTCTGCGTAATGTGCTGGATCTCTGAAGCGAAATACCCTTGTCAATCATTGAGGCAGCACACTGTCATGCGCTGTTAATGGTTTATATGTCAAATATTCGCACTTAATTGGGCTGCTAAGCATGTTGTTTTATTTATTAACTATCGGTGTTTCAAGGAAGGTTCAAGTCCTCTCCTCGGCACCATTTTACCAGCAGGGCGATCAACTCGATAACATCTGATGCAGCACAGCCATCTGTACCAGCATGCGATTGCGCGCCTCGGCGATAACAACGCTACGCGGCCCGTCCATTATGCGATCAGTGACAACGACTCCGCGGCGGGCAGGCAAACAGTGCATGAAGCGACAGTCACTGGCGGCGTTCGCGAACCAGGGTTCGTCTATACACCAGTCCCGTAACTCGAGCTTAAACTCATCCTCATCCCGTTTGTTTCCATAATGGTGCGTGGATGCCCAGGAACTAACGTAAATTACCTGGGCGCCTTCCATCGCGTCGGAGCGGTCACTGGTTTCCGCCACCGAACCACCGCTCGCTGCAGCCGCCTGGCGCGCCTTGTCCATGAACGCGTCGGGCAACTCAAAGCCATCGGGTCTTAACACCGTTACATCCATCCCGCGCATAGCAGCCATGTGCACTGTAGACACCGGCACCGCCAACGGTAGTGGTCTGGGGTGCCAGGCCCAGGACAGCACAAACTTTCCGCCGTTGTCAGGTATCCCCAGATCGTTCATGGTCTTCCAGTCTGCCAGGCTCTGGCAAGGGTGTTTGATCGCCGATTCCATATTGATGTATGGCGTATCGACGAGCGATGTCAACTCGCGGAATTCACGGTCGGAAAGATCATCGTCAAGATTTTCTCTTTTCGCAAACGCGCGTATACCGATGACGTCGCCATAGGATGCAATCACAGGGACCGCTTCACGAATATGCTCAGCCGCGGCACCGTCCATGACAATACCCGACCGGGATTCGAGGCCATGGATCGACATGTTCGGAGAAATCACGAAGGTTCCTCCGCCCATTCGCACCATCGCTGCCTGGAACGATGCCAGCGTCCGCAATGATGGGCTTAGAAACAGCAGCGACAGCACTTTGCCCTCCAGAGCTCGCGGCTCGGGGTTTTCATCCAACCTGCGAGCGAGCGCAAGCAGCTCCTCAATTTTGGCAACGCTAAAATCTGCCAGGTCATTAAAACAGTTCATATCGGTTTAAGATCCGCACCAGCGATCTCGCTGGTTTCACGGGCAACATACCATAAAATAGAAATTCCGGTCTTTCCATATGTTTCAGACGCTGCAGAGCATGACAATGGAAGTCTGGTATAGTTTTACCTGCTGAAAATGGAATCGTGCGATATGATCAGCCCGATGAACAGGGTGCTTAATGGCGCAAACCTCTATGTAACCGGCGCGGAACACGGCAGCGGAAAGTCTGTTCCGGACACGGCACCGGTTTATCCGGTACCGGAAGAACCTGCGCTGGCCGGGGACGCACCATGATCAAGGTACTGGTGATTAA
>CAJXFW010000202.1 GCA_913053655.1 uncultured Thiogranum sp.
CCCGGCCTGCGCCGGGATGACGGAGGCTATTTCGGCTTAACTTAGTGCCATTCGGGTCAGGCGCTTATTCCTCAAAACGCTGGAACACCAGCGAAGCGTTGGTGCCGCCGAAGCCGAAACTGTTCGACATGACAGTGCGCAGACCAGCGTTATCTTTTCGCTCACGCTGAATGGGCATGCCCTCTGCCGCCGGGTCGAGGTGCTGAATATTGGCAGACGCACAGATGAAGTCGTGTTTAACCATCAGCAGGCTGTAGATCGCTTCCTGTACGCCGGCCGCCCCGAGTGAGTGGCCGGTCAGTGACTTGGTTGAGCTGATGGGGGGAATGTTGTCCTGGAAGACAGCCTGAATAGCTTCCAGTTCGCGGGTATCGCCGACCGGTGTGCTGGTGCCATGCGCGTTGATGTAGTCGATGGGCGTTTTCACGGTAGCCAGCGCCTGCTGCATGCAGCGTACTGCACCCTCACCAGACGGTTGTACCATGTCGTAACCGTCAGACGTGGCACCATAACCTGTCAGCTCAGCGTAGATTTTTGCGCCGCGCGCCTTTGCATGCTCCAGTTCCTCTATAACCAGCATGCCGCCGCCGCCGGCGATGACAAAGCCGTCCCGGGTTTCGTCGTAGGCGCGTGATGCCGTTTCCGGAGTATCATTATACTTGGATGACAGTGCGCCCATGGCGTCAAACAACAGTGTCAGGCTCCAGTGCAGCTCTTCGCCACCACCGGCAAACACGATGTCCTGCTTGCCCAGCTGAATCAGTTCCGATGCATTGCCGATACAGTGCGCGCTGGTAGAACAGGCGGAGCTGATTGAGTAGTTTACGCCCTTGATTTTGTAGGCGGTGGACAGGCAGGCGGAATTGGTGCTACCCATGGTGCGCGGCACCATAAATGGACCTACCTTTTTTGCGCCTTTTTTGCGCAACAGGTCGACAGCCAGAGAGACATTCTCCGTGGATGTTCCGCCAGAGCCCGCGATCAGGCCGGTACGAGGATTGGAAATCTGTTCTTCCGTTAAACCGGCATCCTCAATGGCTTCCTGCATAGCGATGTAGTTGTAGGCCGCACTATCGCCCATAAAACGCTTTAACTTGCGGTTAATCAGGCTATTAAGATCGAGGTCAATGGCACCATGAATGTGGCTGCGAAATCCCAGCTCTTTATACTCAGGACAGAACACGATGCCGGATTTCCCCTGTTGCAGGGATTCCAGTACCTGTTGCTGACTGGTGCCTATACTGGATGTGATACCCAGTCCGGTAACTACTACGCGCCGCATAACAATGTACCCTAAAAATCTTCTGTGGAGGTAAACAGGCCAACCCGCAGGCTTTTGGCGTGGTAAATTTCCTTGCCATCGACTGACATGATAGCGTCACCAATGCCCATAAATAGTTTGCGCTGGATGACACGTTTCAGATCGACCTGATACGTGACCAGCTTGTTGTCCGGTGTTACCTGACCGCTGAATTTTACTTCGTCCGAACCCAGAGCGCGACCGCGACCGGGTCCACCGAGCCAACCCAGATGAAATCCAATCAGTTGCCACAACGCATCCAGGCCAAGACAACCCGGCATAACCGGGTCTGATTCAAAATGGCAGTCAAAAAACCACATCTCCGGTTTGATATCGAGTTCGGCAACAATCTGTCCCTTACCGTAAAGACCATCGTCTTCGCTGATATGAGTAATGCGGTCAAACATCAGCATCGGCGGTAGCGGCAGGCGGGCATTGCCGGGGCCGAACAGTTCGCCGTGGCCGCACTTCAGCAGATCTTCGCGTGAATACCGGTTTTGTTTTTGCCGGGTCAATGCTTGTGCCGTCGTCATGTGGGTTACCAGAATCGGTTTGCAGGATATCGAAGGCGCGTATTCTAGCGGGTTAGCCTGCCTTTTGCATGAAATGGCCGACGAAAAACCGCGTGCCTTGACCGTGGGTCAAGGTATTGGCGCCTAATCCCTGAAATTGATGTATTGCAGGGGTAAATCGATGGCGGTTTCCTTCAAAAGGGTGATGACATTCTGCAGATCATCGCGCTTCTTAGCTGCTTAGGAAACGGTATCGAATGATGGCATGGTTGTGGCCGGCCCGGATTTGATGGTTATAAAACGGTGTTATAGTACTGCACCAGCAGCGATTTTATCCACAATGCCGTTAAATATTCTCAGACTGTTGCGCCGCGCGCGCTTTCTTTCCACACGACGCCGGGTCGAGTGGTATCCACCCTTCTGGTTGATGGGTGTCAAGGTGATCGAGCTCGACGATGACTGGACTTGCGTGCGGTTGCGGTTGCCGTTGAATGCGTTTTCCAGAAATCTGGGTGATGCCATGTTCGGCGGTTATCAGGCGGCGATCGCCGATCCCGTCGCTGCTATTGCCTGTGCCAAACAGTTTCCAGGCTATAGTGTGTGGACCCGTACGTTGTCGCTGGATTATGAAAACCCGGGCGATACTCACCTGGAACTGCGATTTCAATTCGACCCGGATATCAGGGAAAAAATTCGCTTGGATCTTGAACAGAAGGGACGCAGTACACCCGAATTCGAGTACGGGTTATACAGGCGCGATGGCATGCGCTGTACCCACATTCTATGCCGGGTCGCCATCCGCCCGGGCGGTTATCGAAAAAAGTAGTGTTTTACAGTGACTGGATAGCCGAATCTGGTAGCGGTGTTTTCCCGGCTTCATCTTCTTCGGTGGTTTCAAGGGCGGATTTCAGCTGCCCGACAAGAGGCGAGTAGTGGTTGCTGCAGGCCTGGTTCCAGTTGTACAGGACGGGTAGTACAGCCCTGGCCAATGCATCCGCGGAGGTATCCGGGTGACGGCCATCGATGAGTGCCTGCAAGGCACGTTGTACATCGGCAGGAGTGGCAGCAGTTAGTGGTGCAGGAGAAACAGTTTTGGATTCCGGCAAGGCATCACCCGCTGATGTATCGGATGCGGCCGGCACTTCCGTGCCGGCTCCCCGTACACAGTCGCCACCGGCAGCCAGTGCCTGTTTCAGGGTCGCGTTGCCCTCTGCGAGCAACTGCGCGGTATCCAGCCCGGCATGCAGGGGTGGACTGGATACTGAAATACTAACGCTCACGCGGATGGGTTTGCCGTCGCTGCCGAAGGTTTTTTCGCCTATCGCCTTGTGTAGTTGCCGGGCTACCTGTGCGGCGCCTTCCTGAGTGGCGGATGGTAGCAGGATACCAAAGGTATCCAGGCCGATTCGTGCGATAGTGTCTTCCCGGCGCCTTCCTTTGCTCAGTGTCTGTGCGATGCCTTGCAGGATGCTTTCTGCCGATTGTTTGCCCTGACGCAGAAACAGGATTTTGTATTTATCTACCTGAATAAGCAGCAGTGCGAGTCCGGATTTATGCCGGATCGCGTAAGAGAGCTTTTCTTCAATATTGTCGGTGAATGCCCGTTGGTTAGCCAGACCGGTCACTATATCGATGCTGCTGTATTCTTCCAGCTGCTGTTTGCTCGTCTCGCTATGCTGCAGCGCCTGCTGGGTACGTTGTTGTTTGGCCTGCGTCTGGGCGCGCGCCAGCAGCTGAATGGATTCGAACGGTTTGGTAATGAAATCGCTGGCGCCGGCTGCCAGGGCGGTTTTCTTGCTGCCGTCATCGTCTTCAGCGCCGGTAACGATAATAACCGGAAGTTCCTTCAGTCCGGGCTGTGAAGATTCCCGGATTTTCCCAAGCAGTCCCAGGCCATCCAGGTTGGGCATTGACAGATCAGACATCACCAGCGTGATATGGCTGTTGTCCTTCAGCGTATTCCAGGCGACTTCACCGTCTTCAGCCTCCAGGACTTCGAAGTCATTTTTAAGTATTTTGCGCGCAGCAAGGCGCATGAGTCGTGAGTCGTCGACTACCAGGACCGTCGGTTTGTTGGGACAGGTTTCGGTCATTTGTCATTCGAGACCTTACTTATAATGGACAAATGTCGGC
>CAJXFW010000203.1 GCA_913053655.1 uncultured Thiogranum sp.
AGCGGATCACGGAAGTCCGCATGAAATAGGGATATTTTTTTCTTATGGTAACCTCGAACCCCATATCGCAGCTTAGTGGCCTGGCGAAACGCCTGGTCATGGATGGCCTGCTGGCGGAAGAACTGGCCACGGAAGCCCAGCAAAAAGCGCTGAAAAGCCATGAGCCACTCGTTACCTACCTGGTCGAAAACAAGGTCCTGGCCAGCTCTGCAATAGCCTCTGCCGCCTGCCAGGAATTCGGCGTTCCGCTGTTCGATCTTACCGCAATGGAGATGGATAACGCTCCGATTTCCCTGGTTGACGAGAAGCTGATTCGTCAACATCACGCTTTACCCCTGTTCAAACGCGGTAACCGCCTGTTTGTTGCAGTCTCTGATCCGACCAACCTGCAGGCCATGGATGAAATCAAGTTTCACACCGGGATCAGCACCGAAACTATCCTGGTCGAGGAGGACAAGCTAACCAAAGCTATCGAACAGGCGCTGGACTCCGCAGACTCTTCCATGACAGACCTGCTGGACGAGGATCTGGATAATATCGATGTCACGGCCGGTGACGAGGATGATAAACGCGATGACAGTATGGACATGGACATCGACGATACGCCAGTAGTGCGCTTCGTCAACAAAGTCCTGCTGGACGCCATCAACAAGGGCGCGTCAGACATACACATAGAGCCCTACGAAAAAAGTTTCCGTATACGCTTCCGTCAGGACGGTATCTTGATGGAAGTCGCCAATCCTCCCCTTACCATGGCAACGCGGCTGGTCTCCCGCGTCAAGGTCATGAGCAAGATGGATATCGCGGAGCGCCGTAAACCACAGGACGGTCGTATAAAGATGGCCATATCCAAGAAACGCGCCATCGACTTCCGCGTCAGCTCCTGCCCCACCTTGTTTGGCGAAAAAGTGGTGCTGCGTATCCTGGATCCGACCAGTGCGCAGATGGGAATCGATGCGCTGGGTTACGAGGAAGAACAGAAGCAGGTTTACCTTGAGAATCTGAACAAACCCTACGGCATGATTCTGGTGACCGGACCAACCGGTTCCGGTAAAACCGTGTCCCTGTATACCGGGCTGAACATTCTGAATACACCGGATCGCAATATATCCACCTGTGAAGATCCGGTCGAAATCAACCTGGCGGGTATCAACCAGTGCCATATGAATCCCAAAGCAGGTCTGACCTTTGCGAGCGCCCTGCGCGCCTTTTTACGTCAGGATCCCGACATTATTATGGTGGGCGAGATTCGTGATATGGAAACAGCGGAGATCGCCATAAAAGCCGCGCAGACCGGTCACATGGTCATGTCTACATTGCATACCAATGATGCACCGCAGACGCTAACAAGATTGGCGAATATGGGTGTTCCAACGTACAACATCGCCTCGTCGGTCAACCTTATTATTGCCCAGCGTCTGGCCCGGCGTTTATGCAGCAACTGCAAAAAGAAAATAGATATACCAAAAGAAGCTTTACTGGAAGAAGGCTTCAAGGAAGAAGATATCGCCGACATGAAACTGTACGCCCCTGTCGGCTGTGACCAGTGCGCGGATGGATACAAGGGACGGGTAGGGATTTACCAGGTGATGCCGGTCTCCGAAGCAATGGGGCGCATCATTATGGAAAATGGCAACGCAATACAACTCGCGGACCAGGCCAAAGAGGAAGGCATCGCCGATTTAAGGGAATCCGGACTGAAAAAAGTCCGCGATGGCGTCACCAGTCTGGAAGAAATCAACCGGGTAACCAAGGACTAGACCATGGCTCAAGCAGCAGTAATCAAACACGATATCTTCGCCTGGGAAGGCACCGATAAGAAGGGGAAAAAAGTTCGAGGCGAGAGTAATGCCACTAACCCGGCCATGGTGAAAGCAGACCTGCGCCGACAGGGCATCAAGCCGGTAAAAGTTCGCAAGAAGTCGGCCCTGTTCTCGAGTGCAAAAAAGAAGAAAATCCTGCCCAAGGATATCGCCATCTTCATCCGTCAGCTATCCACCATGATGGGTGCCGGTGTGCCGTTGGTACAGTCGTTTGAAATTATCGGGCGCGGACACGAAAATCCGTCCATGCAGGACCTGATCCTGGCCATCAAGGCTGACGTCGAATCCGGCGGTACACTGGCCGACACGCTGCGCAAGCACCCGCTCTATTTTGACGAGCTGGTCTGCAACCTGGTAGCTGCCGGCGAACAGGCCGGTATTCTCGAAGGCCTGCTGGACAAGATCGCCACCTACAAGGAAAAAACCGAGGCCATGAAGGCCAAGATCAAGAAGGCGCTCACCTACCCGATTGCGGTTGTCATAGTGGCCTTCATTGTCACGGCCATCCTGCTGATCTTTGTGGTGCCAACCTTCGAAGAACTCTTTAACGGCTTTGGTGCCGAGCTTCCCGCCTTTACCCAGATGGTGGTACACCTGTCAGAATGGATGCAATCCTACTGGTGGGTGGTAGTCCTGGGTGTCATGGGTGCTGTCCATGGCCTGGGCCAGGCGAAAAGACGTTCACCAAAGTTTGCACACACACTGGACCGGATGGTGCTCAAGCTGCCGATTTTCGGTGGAATCGTCACCAAAGCGATCATCGCCCGGTTCGCGCGGACCATGTCCACCATGTTTGCAGCCGGCGTGCCGCTGGTCGAAGCGATGGAATCGGTTGCCGGCGCTGCCGGGAACCAGTTGTACAAAGAAGGCATACTCGATATGCGTGACAACGTTGCCACCGGGCAGCAACTCCAGCTTTCTATGCAGCAGACCGGCCTGTTCCCTAATATGGTCGTGCAGATGGTCGCCATTGGTGAAGAATCCGGCTCGCTGGACGCCATGCTGGCCAAGGTTGCGGACTTCTACGAAGAGGAAGTCGACAACGCGGTCGACAACCTCAGCAGCCTGCTCGAGCCGTTAATCATGGGTATCCTCGGTATTCTGGTCGGTGGTCTGATCATCTCCATGTACCTGCCGATCTTCAAAATGGGTTCGGTCATCTAGCGTTTCCACTCCACGGCAGGGCTGCCGTGGAGTAAACTTTCTATCCCATGGAAGAACTCTTCTATCAGCTGGAACAGAATCCAGCCTTTTTTATTGGCAGCGTATTTGTCCTTGGCCTGATGGTCGGCAGTTTCCTGAATGTCGTCATTCATCGGCTCCCGCTCATGATGGAGCGGGACTGGCAGGCTCAGTGCCAGGACTATCTGGGCGAGTCACCTGCGGAAGAACCTCCGCTAACGCTGGCAAGACCGGCTTCCCGCTGCCCCCACTGTGGCCACCGGATCCGGTTTTATGAAAATATCCCGGTTCTGAGCTATTTGTGGTTGCGCGGGACATGCGCATCCTGTCAGACATCGATCTCGATCCGCTACCCGCTAATTGAATTGTTGACCGGCATTCTGTCAGTCGTCATCGCCTGGCATTTTGGCTTCGGCCTGCAGGCAGGCGCCGCGCTACTGCTCACCTGGGCGCTGATCGCGCTCAGCATGATCGATATAGACCGTCAATTGCTTCCCGACACTATTACCCTGCCCCTCCTGTGGCTGGGCCTGGCACTGAGCCTGTTCCCTGTTTTTGGAGATATGCGCTCCAGTCTGGTGGGCGCCATCGCCGGTTACCTGTCGCTGTGGACCGTCTACCAGCTATTCAAACTGGTGACCGGCAAGGAAGGCATGGGCTTTGGCGATTTTAAATTACTGGCAGCACTGGGTGCGTGGATGGGTTGGCAGGCTTTGCCCGTGATTGTTCTTCTCTCCTCGGCGGTCGGCGCACTGCTGGGTGGCGCCATGATCGTCATTCAGGGCCGCGACCGGGCTAAGCCGATTCCGTTCGGACCCTATCTTGCTATCGCCGGCTGGATTGCCCTGCTTTGGGGTAAACAGATAACCGATGCTTATCTACGCTGGTCCGGTATCGCCGGTTGATATGAGCCAGGC
>CAJXFW010000204.1 GCA_913053655.1 uncultured Thiogranum sp.
TTTTTTCGAGGAGCAGCGAGAAAATGAATCCACTCAAGTCCATTACCGGTACGATTGTTTCCGGTTTCGTATTGGCAATCATCATTATATTTATGCTCGGCACCAGTGGTAAGTTCAACCCCTGGGAGTCCTGGGTGTGGTTACACGTTCTGGTAGGTATCACCTGGATCGGCCTGCTTTATTACTTCAACTTTGTACAGGTCCCGGCGGCGGGAAAGGCACTGGCTGAAGCCGATAGTGGCGGCCCCGGCCCGGCCGCGATCAGCAAATACGTTGCTCCGCTCGCACTGCTGTGGTTCCGCTGGGCGGCCCTGGCCACCTGGCTGACCGGTGCACTGGCCCTGGAAGCGATGCACGCTGCCGAAGGCTCCGGCTTTGTCGCCGCCTTCACGTTCCAGGAGGGCTATCGCATCATCGGCATGGGCGCCTGGCTCGGTACTATCATGCTGTTCAACGTCTGGGGGCTGATCTGGCCGAACCAGAAGAAGATTCTCGGCATGGTTAAAGCCGGCCCGGAAGAAATTGCCAAAGCCAAGGTGATCGCGCTGATGGCCTCCCGCACCAACACCCTGCTGTCGATTCCCATGATCCTGGGCATGACCGCACAGGGTCACGGCCTGCCTTTCTAGACAGTCACCGCAAGAATGCCAAAACCCGGCCTGTGGCCGCCTGGATCTAAAGCTCGCGGGCACAACAATGCAGTGTTTTCGAAGCAAAAGCATAATTATTGTTAAGTAGCTCGTTTTGCATAATTATTCTTTATTGGCTATAATTGGCTAATGACAGAGGACCCTTGGCATTTTGAGCGTCGCGAGCTAGCGACCCGTACCCTGTCCCTGCTCACCAAAGGCCCGGCGCAGGCCTTAACAATGTTTGCGCCCCGGCGCACAGGTAAGACGGAATTTCTGATCAAGGATCTCGCGCCCCTGGCGGAGGGTAAAGGGCACCGAGTAATCTACGCCTCCTTCTGGCAGGCTCCGCTTTCGCCACTGGCTGTGTTGCTCCATGCGCTTGAATTATCGCTCAAAAAAGGCAAATTCAGCGATCGGATACGAAACACTGCGTTGGTGCTTGCCCCGAAACTGAGGCTCTCTGCCCCGATCCCTGGTGCCAAGGTCGAAGCCGAAATTGACCTCACTGCGCTCGATAAAAAGCCACCGAGTGAGCTTCTCCTTTATATGGATGATCTGTTAGAACGACTCGCCAGGAAACGCAAGGCCACCATTTTGATGCTCGACGAAGTTCAGGAATTGGCTAAAAGTCCTAACAACGCGCCACTGGTTGCTGCGTTACGCACGAGTCTCGATAAGCGATCGAGCCGCCTTAAAGCGGTATTTACAGGCTCGAGCCGAGAAGGACTGGCGGCGATGTTCGGTGCGCGCCAAGCCCCATTCTTCCACTTCGCGACGCCCATAGAACTCGAGACTCTAGGTAGACCGTTCGTTGATCACCTAATCAAGATATTCAAGAAATCCTCATGCAGGACACTTAACCGCACTGAAATGCTGACGGCGTTCGAACGCTTACATGCCAATCCATTTTTTTTCCGAAATTTGATCGAAGTGTTATTACTCGATACGTCACTAGGCATCGAGGAAGCGGTTGAGCGTGTCCGCTACCGGATCGCGGCGGAGTTGGGCTACCCGGAAACCTGGTTGGCACTCACGCCAGTTCAGCGGGCAGTCGCAGGGTTGCTGGCCTACGGAGTCGATAAGCCGTTCAGTCAGTCTTCCCGTGAAGCGATGGCTACGGCATTGGGTGAGAGCGCGCCGTCTCCGGCACGCGTACAAGCAGCGCTGCGTAAACTAAATAAACTAGGACTGGCAGATACCTACACTGGCGGCTGGGCACTCGATGATCCAGAGTTTTCTGCCTGGATCAAGGAAACCCAGAAACCGTAGCATAAAATATTATGATTCTCGTCGAGTGCAGGGTTGGTTTTTTATTTGGAAAACACCCGGAGACACTATAGAATCCTGTTTTTGTTGTGGCGGCTTCTTTGGGGCTGCCTTTTGTTTTTGGGGCGCCGGATGACCGACCACCTGATGAAAACGTACCAACCCCTGCCCGTCAGCTTCACTCATGGTGAAGGTGCCTACCTGTTTGACAGCACGGGCGAACGCTACCTGGATGCCCTGAGTGGAGTTGCTGTGTGTGGACTGGGACACGCCCACCCGGCCGTCAGCGCAGCGATCTGCACACAGGCACAGCGTTTGCTGCATACCTCAAACCTGTACCGCATCGGCCTGCAGGAAGAACTGGCCAACGAACTGTGCCGGATCGCTGCCATGGAGCGCGTGTTTTTCAGTAATTCCGGCGCAGAAGCCAATGAAGCCGCGCTGAAACTGGCGCGCCTCTATGGTCACAGGAAGAACATCGAGACGCCACAGGTCATCGTGACAGAAGGCAGCTTCCACGGACGTACCCTGGCAACCCTGACTGCCACCGGTAATCGTAAAATACAGGCCGGATTCGAGCCACTGGTTCCCGGCTTCCTGCGCGCCCCCTATGACGATATGGATGCTGTTCGGACCATCGCTGCCAACAGTCCTGAGGTAGTTGCCGTACTGGTCGAACCCATCCTTGGTGAAGGCGGTGTTTGCATCCCCTCGGAAAACTATCTGGGTGATCTTCGCCAATTGTGTGATGAACACAGCTGGCTACTCATGCTGGACGAAATACAGACCGGCATGGGCCGTACCGGTCACTGGTTTGCACACCAGGATACGGGTATACAACCGGATGTCATGACGCTGGCAAAAGGCCTGGGTAATGGCGTACCCATTGGCGCATGCCTGGCGCGCGGTGCGGCAGCAGATGTTTTCCAGCCCGGCAACCATGGTTCCACTTTTGGCGGCAACCCGTTGTCGGCAAGCGCCGCCCTGGCTGTGCTGCGCACCATTGAAAAAGACCGCCTGGTCGAACGCGCGGCGGAACTGGGCAAGTTAATGCTGGCACAGTTCGAGCAACGTCTGGGAGGACTCGACCGGGTTATATCCATACGCGGCAAAGGGCTGATGATCGGCATTGAGCTGGATTGCGCATGCAGCGAACTGATGCAACAGGCCTTGCAGCGCAAACTGCTGATCAATGTCACGGCAGGCTCTGTGGTACGTCTGTTGCCGCCGCTGATTCTCAGCGATGCACAGGCCAACGACATTTGCTCGACGGTGTGTGAGCTCATCGAGAACTTTCCGGGCCAGGCCGCATGAACACGCGGCACTTTCTGACTCTGATGGATCTGTCGCCTGATGAGCTGCGTCAGCTTATCGACCGGGCGATCGAACTCAAGCAATGGCAACGTCAGGGGCGGATTCACGAACCTCTGAAAAATAAAGTGCTGGCGATGGTGTTCGAAAAATCATCCACCCGCACCCGTGTTGCGTTCGAGAGCGGCATGGTGCAGCTGGGTGGACACGCCATATTCCTGTCGTCGAGAGACACGCAGTTCGGGCGCGGTGAACCCATCGAAGACAGTGCCCGGGTGCTATCACGCATGGTAGACGCAATTATGATACGCACCTTTGAACACGAGAAAATCGAGCGTTTTGCAGAATATTCGGTATCGCCGGTCATTAACGCGCTGACCGACCGGTCTCATCCCTGCCAGTTACTGGCTGATATGCAGACCTGGTTCGAACACCGGGGCGACATCAAGGGCGCAACCGTTACCTTTATCGGCGACGGCAACAATATGTGCCACTCCTACATCAATGCCGCGCGCCAGTTTGGTTTCCAGCTACACATTGCCACCCCGGCATCCTATAAACCGGAACCCTCCATCGTCGCTGCAGCAGGTGATCGCGTGACGCTGTTTGAAGAACCACTGCAAGCGGCCAGAAATTCCGATCTTGTGGTAACAGACGTATGGGCAAGTATGGGACAGGAAGAA
>CAJXFW010000205.1 GCA_913053655.1 uncultured Thiogranum sp.
GTTCATCGGCTGCGCCATTCTGATACTGGCACAGCCTGCCCGGGCGGCGGGTTTCTATATCTCCGAAATCGGCACCCCCGGTAGTCTGGGGACTGCCGGTGTGGCGAACCCGGTCAATACTGCTGGTGCTGACTCATCATGGACGAATCCGGCGGGTATGACAGGATTGCAGCAGGACAGCATGCTTTTTGGTACACAGATGGTGATACCAAAAGTCAAGTTTGATTCGTCAGTAGCGGACAAAGGCGGTAAAGATGGAGGCAATGCCGGCAATGTGGTGACCATTCCCTCTTTCTTCATGGTAAAGAAACTATCCGATCGCGTTCGCCTGGGTTTCTCGGTTGTTGCCCCGCAGGGTGGCGCAATGAATTACGGTGATGATTTTGTCGGTCGCTATGGCGCGACCAAAGTGGCACTCGCGGCGGTAGGTGGCTCACCCTCCATCGCCTACAAGGTCAATGATCGCCTGTCACTGGGTGCCGGGGTATCCTTCATCTACACCACCCTGGAGCAGAATGTTGCCATCAACCAGGGCCCGCTGCCGGATGGCAAGGTCAAGTTCGATAACATGGACGACCTGGGTTACCAGCCGTTTGCCGGTTTGACTTATTATCTGTCCGACGACCTCATGCTCGGGCTGGTGTACCGCGCGCAAATGGATGTGAACCTGGAGGGAGACCTGAATTTCCGCAACCTGGCGGTTCGCGCACCGCCGGCAAACAAGATAGACATCGACTGGGATAATCCACAGCTGCTTAAAGCCGGTCTGCGCTACAGGTTCGCCGCTGGCAAACTGTTAATGTTCAGTGCAGACTGGGAAGACTGGTCGGCGTTCAGCGATAATCGGCTGGGCCTTAGCGGTGGGGTGCTCAACCCGGCAGGTGTCCTGGACCGTAAGTTCAAGGATACCTGGAGTGCCGGTATCGCGTTTGTCGATATCAGTAACAAGGCCAGAGGCTATTCACTCGGATTTTCCTACGACAGTTCACCGGTCAGCGACAAGAACCGGACCATCGATCTTCCCTTCGACGAAAACTACAAGTTATCTGCGGCCTATAAATGGGATACCGGCAGGCGGCTGGATTTCGGGCTGGGGGCAACATTAATCTATTTCGGCAAGGGCAAGGTGGATCAGACCGCACAGGGTGTGCGCTTCAAGGGTGAGTTCGATACCAATATGGCGTTATTTCTCGGCGGCACGGTACGCTATGTATTCTGAGATCGTACGCCTGAATCAACCAATTTCATTAAGGAAACAAAGGATGAATGATATGAAATCAGTACTGTTATCTTCAGCAGCCGCAGTCGCACTATCTGCCACGTTGGCATCGCCGGTTATGGCCTATGAGGACGTATCCGTGGTAGCCGAGGGTGGACATGGGTTTGTCGGCCTGGGTGTGATTTCCAAGCCGGACTATGAAGGTTCGGATGACAACAAGACAACGGCAGCACCCTTTGGCAGGTACAGGTGGGCGAGCGGCCGTTATGCCAGTCTGGGTGGTACTGGAGGCAGCGAGACTGCGGGACGCCTGGGCTTCAATCTGATCACCACAGATTCAAGCGAGAACTGGACGTTCGGGCCGCTGCTGCAATACCGTCTGAAACGGGATGACGATGTGGAGAACCGGCAGGTCGAAAAGATGAAGGAAGTGGACGCCGCAACGGAGCTGGGTGTTTTTGTCGGTTTCAAGGCCGGTCCCTGGTCAACCGAACTGAGTTTCGCGGGTGATGTTTCCGATGAGCATGATGGTTATCTGGTATATCTCAAGGGTAGCTATGAACTGATGAAGACCGGCAAGGTCCTGGTTGCACTGGGTGCCAATACGTCCTGGGCGGATTCCAACTATATGGATACCTACTTTGGTGTTGACAGCAGTAACGTGGGTAACAGCGGCCTGCCTTTCTACAACGCCGACAGTGGCTTCAAGGATGCCACCCTGAGCCTGACCGGAGTTTACTTCTTCAACAGGACCTGGGCAGTCGCAGGCGTTGCATCGTATACCCGGATGTTGAACGACGCCGAGGACAGTCCCCTGGTCGAGGGTAACCAGGGTGTCGGTGACAAGAACCAGCCCGCCGCTGTTGTGGCTGTTCTGTACTCATTCTGAGGGAGTAAACACGATACGATGCGGTGCATTTACATCGGAAATAAAGCATAATCCGGGCCAATGAGCATACCCGAACTCCCGATTGCTGTTGGCACTGAAATGGCCGCCTGCCACGAATGCGATGCACTGCACCGCGTTCCTGAACTGGCACTCGGTGCAACAGCGCACTGTCATGTGTGCGGTGCGGTACTGGCGCGTAATCCGAAAGGTGGCCTGGATCGTCCGATCGCCTTGTACAGCACCGCGTTGATACTGTTGCTACTGGCCAATAGCTTTCCCTTTCTGACGCTGGAGATCGGGGGGCGGCAGGAAGTCAGCACGCTGTTCGGTGCTTCGCTGGCGATGTACAACGCGGGCATGGGCGAGCTGGCGGTCGTGGTCTTCCTGACCAGTATTCTGGCGCCGGCGTTGATGATGGTCAGTGGTCTGTATGTTCTGCTGGCGGTGCGTTTTCGGATATCTTTGCCCGGCGTACGGCTGCTGTTGTCCTGGATCGGTCACCTGGAGCCCTGGGTGATGCTGGACGTATTCATGCTGGGTGTGCTGGTGGCCTTTGTGAAACTGGGCAACATGGCGACCATGTATACCGGGAACTCCCTGTATGCTTTCCTGGCTCTGATTCTGGTGTTTGCGGCCGCGAGTTCGTCATTCGATGCACACCTGCTGTGGCACAAGCTGGGTCTTCCGGGGCGGAAGACATGAGAGCCAGGGACGTCGGTCTTGCCAGTTGTCATACCTGCGGGTTGTTGTTGCATCTCCCGGCATCGGGACATACACACTGCCCACGTTGCAGTGCGCATATGCACATGCGCAAGTCCAACAGCCTCAACAATACCTGGGCACTGTTGATTGCAGCTATCATCGCCTACGTGCCGGCTAACCTGTACCCGGTGATGACGGTGGTTTCTTTAGGCAAGTCCCAGTCTGACACCATCATAAGCGGTGTCATTTACCTGTTCGCGCACGGAGACTGGCCGCTGGGGCTAATCGTATTCGTCGCCAGCGTGCTGGTACCTTTGCTCAAAATGCTGGCATTGTTGTATCTGTTGATCACCGTGCAGAGAAAGTCACACCTGCGTAACCAGACCCGAACCCGTTTGTACCGGGTGGTCGAGCTGGTCGGGCGCTGGTCGATGGTGGATATATTCGTGGTCGCGCTGCTGGCGGCCCTCGTGAACGTGGGCGCTGTCGCGACGATTGAACCGGGGACGGGCGCCATCGCATTTTCCGCCGTCGTTATACTGACCATGTTCGCGGCCATGAATTTTGACCCGCGACTGATTTGGGATTATCAAGGAGAAAAAAATGGCAACGCCAAACCCACCCGGTGATCTTGAGACCGTGCCTGAGGCGGTCATCGATGAGAAAAGCAAGGGTTTCCCGGTGGTCTGGCTGTTGCCGATAGTCGCGCTGCTGGTCGGTGGCTGGTTATTTTACAAGACCGAGTCTGAAAAGGGACCTGAGATTACGATCATGTTCCGCACCGCCGAGGGGATCGAGCAAGGCAAGACGCAGGTGAAATTCCGCAACGTGACAGTGGGTACTGTGAATAAGGTAGATTTTACTGATAACCTGAAAGCTATAGAATTGACGGTAACAATGCTGGCTGGAACTGATGAGTATCTGACGGAAAACAGCCGCTTCTGGGTTGTAAAGCCACGTATCGGGGCGGGTGGCGTCAGTGGCCTGGGCACCCTGTTCAGTGGCGCCTATATTGAGTTTGAGCCCAGTACCAAAGGGAAATCACAGAAGGCCTATA
>CAJXFW010000206.1 GCA_913053655.1 uncultured Thiogranum sp.
AGGGAAAACTACCTGATAAAACGATACAAGGACTGCCTTAAATCCATACCGGCCAGCAGCACTGACGGACTGAGATCGGCCTATGTGAGCATACTGGATCGTGTCAAAGAGCGCACAAAATATCATCTAGTCTATCTCACACGCCATCCTCTGGGTATCGTGAAATTTATGGCGGCCTCAGAAAAAATGGACATCGTACAGAAACGTGTGCGCGCCAGAACGAAGCAGCAGCGACGGATCGAATCGACAGGACAGGAGGAGCTGTTTTCTGATGAAATTGATTCTGGCACCTCGGACACTGTGGATATTGAAGTTGTTAAACAGTACTGGCTGGACAAGCTTTCCCACATACCCAAGCCGTTTGATTACGAAAACCTTGCAAATATGCTGGAAGAGACCAACTGGTTCGAGACAAACTTGCAACTGGCATTCAAGGAGCTGATAGAGGAAGGCAAAGTGGTAAATCTTGATGCGCGCGGCAAACGTCCCAAAAAGCCCGTGCACTTCGATGAGAACGAACGACTACAAAGGACAGGGCAATGACCACACAATCCGCCATTGAATGGACCGAGCAGACGTGGAACCCGGTAACCGGTTGCACAAAGATTTCTCCGGGATGCAAACATTGCTACGCTGAAACCATGGCGAGACGACTCACGGCCATGGGCGTCCATGGCTACGAGAACGGTTTCAATCTGACCTTGCTTCCTGAGCGCTTGGCTGAACCGCTCAGGCGTAAGAAGCCTACCGTATACTTTGTCAATTCTATGAGTGACCTGTTCCATGAGGAGATCCCTGATACTTACATACAGCAAGTATTCGATGTCATCAGACAGACCCCTCAACACACCTATCAAATCTTGACCAAACGCGCGGAGCGGCTGCCGGAGTTCTTCAGCAAATACGACGCACCGCAAAATGCCTGGCTCGGAGTATCCGTCGAAAACAGGAACCACGGTCTACCGCGAATCGATGCACTCCGTGAGATCACAGCGCAGATTCGGTTTTTGTCCGTAGAACCACTACTTGAAGATATAGGCAAAATCGACCTGCATGGAATTCACTGGGTCATTGTCGGTGGCGAATCAGGTCCAAAAGCTCGTCCCATGAAGCAGGAATGGGTAGTCGATATTCAGCGTCAGTGTGAAGAACAAAATGTGGCTTTCTTCTTCAAGCAGTGGGGCGGCTGGGGTGCAGATGGAAAGAGGCGTGCAAAGAAACAGAATGGCCGGACATTATTGGGTAGAACTTGGGATGATATGCCCTATGCCACATCTTCATTGTCCCTATGAGCCAGAAAGACATTCCGGTGTTGTCGGGGTTTTTTCGGACATGTGACATGTACAACCTTGAGCAAGAAGCGAAACCGGCGTGATTCGGGTACCTGAGCGCTTAATTACCTGAAAACCAGAAGAATTTCACCCGGATTTGCTTCGACATCTGACATTCAACCCGTCTGGACATCGGTCGATATGTTGTCTATATTATACACTATCTGTATTTATGTTGATTTTAACGCACACATTATGATGAAACAGCCCCTTCCTCTATCCAACAGCACGCTCAGTGTGCTGAAGACCCTGGGCGCCATGATCAAGGCTGCCCGACTGGAGCGCGGCATGAGCCAGGCGGAACTGAGTGAACGTCTGGGGGTTAGCCGTTATACCGTGATCGCCCTTGAGAAAGGCGAGTCGAAGGTGGGCGTGGGCACGGTGTTCGAGGCGGCAACCATTGTCGGCATTCCTCTGCTGGCAAGCGATCGAGGCGAGCTTAACAAGCTGGCCACAACCGTGGCCAATCTCACGAGTATCCTTCCCGAACGTAGCCGGCGCAAGAAGGTAGCACTGGACGATGACTTCTAACGTCACTGAAGCTTTTGTCTGGATCTGGCTGCCCGGCACATCGGTACCCGTTGTCGCGGGTCGTATTGAAAAACACGGCCGGTTACATCACTTCACCTATGGTCGTTCCTACCGCGAACGCGATGATGCGATTGCTTTGTCACCGTTTGAACTACCGCTACAACCCGGCTCCTTCGAACCGATTGGCATGAACACCATTCATTCGTGCCTGCGCGATGCCGCACCCGATGCCTGGGGGCGCCGCGTTGTGGGATACAAATACCCGGACCTGGCTGCCGATGAGCTGGACTACCTGTTGCTGTCCGGCAGCGACCGCATTGGCGCGCTGGATTTTCAGGCCAGCGCCACCGAGTACGTGCCGAGAGAGTCCGATCATCCGACACTCGATGATTTGCTGCAGGCGGCCGAACTGCTGGAAGCGAATCGCCCTCTGCCCCCGGAGCTGGATCATGCCTTGCTGCAGGGTACCAGTGTCGGCGGCGCACGACCCAAGGCACTGATCGATCATGATGGCAAATACTTCATTGCCAAGTTCGGCTCATCCACCGATGTCTACCCAGTCGTCAAGGCGGAATATATCGCCATGCGCCTGGCAGTCCTTGCCGGACTGACCGTCACGCCGGTGTCACTGGTATCTTCTCTGGGTAAAGATGTGTTGATGATCGAACGCTTCGACAGAGTATATACTGCCACCGGAAAGGTGCGCCGTTTGATGCTGAGTGGCCTGAGCCTGCTGGAACTGAACGAAATGGAAGCCCGCTATGCCAGTTACAGCGATCTGGCCGATCGGGTTCGCCAGCGTTTCACCGAACCGCAGGCAACACTCGCAGAATTGTATAAGCGGCTGGTCTTCAATGTGCTGGTTGGTAATACTGATGACCATGCGCGTAACCATTCGGCGTTCTGGGATGGGCGGCAGCCAAGCCTGACACCGGCCTATGATATCTGTCCGCAACTGCGCACCGGGCAGGAAGCAACGCAGGCCATGGACATCGGTGGCATTGCAGGAAACGCCTCAACACTGACCAATGCGCTTTCCGTCTGCGGCAAATTTCAGCTACGCGAGTCCGATGCCAGGGCGATGATCGAACAACTCATTGCTGCCGTGGAAGACAACTGGGTGAGGGTTTGCGAAGAAGCTGGTCTCGCAAAAATCGAACGTGACCGGCTCTGGGGTCGGGCGCTGTTGAACCCCTGCTGTTTGCAGGACTGGGAACATCTATCGGCAAGGATGTAGCATGGAGTGGTATCTCACCATAAAAGTTGTCCACATTGTCAGTTCGACCGTACTGTTCGGGACAGGTCTTGGTATCGCGTTTTTCATGTTTCGTTCGCACTTTTCTGAACACATTCAGGAGAAATGCTACGCTGTCAACAATACGGTATTGGCAGACTACCTTTTCACATTTCCTGCCGTTGTACTGCAACCACTGACCGGAGCGTGGCTGGTCTGGAAAGGAGGATACAACTGGACGGACACATGGCTTATCTGGACATATGCCCTCTACTTGCTTGCAAGCCTGTGCTGGATACCTGTTGTCTGGATACAAATTCAACTCAGAACAATGCTCAACGACAGCCGGTTGAATAACATCCCGCTTCCTCCAAAGTATCGGACACTATTCAAAATATGGTTTATCCTCGGTTGGCCAGCATTTTTCAGTCTCATTCTTATATTCTTTCTGATGGTTTATAAGCCAATATGAATACCATGCCTGAAATAGATGATGACGATAAACAACCTATATTCAAATCCGTTTTTGGTAATAGCTGGGACAGCCTGCCCGTAGTCATCCGCAAACATTACGCCAACTTGCCCTACTCCAATGATCTGGTGACCGTTGAAGGCACACTTGATGTCACCTGTGGCCGAGTCTTCAGGATTTTCAGGCCACTATTACATTTACTGGGAGGCATCCCGCCATACACGGGACGCAATGTACCTGTGACTGTCAATTTCAGAAGCACAGGTGACACCCGTGAATTCCATTTTGATCGAAC
>CAJXFW010000207.1 GCA_913053655.1 uncultured Thiogranum sp.
CTCATGCGCCTGCCTCCCGGGCCGCCAGTACGACTTTATCAGCCGCATCGGTCAACCCTTGCGCAGTGATAATACTCAAGCCCGACTCCGCCAGCAGTGCCTTGCCCTTATCAACATTAGTACCTTCCAGGCGCACCACCACCGGCAACCCGACACCGACCTCCTGCACCGCCTGGATGATGCCCTCGGCAATCAGATCGCAGCGCACAATACCACCAAAAATATTGACCAGAATGGCACGAACCTTGGTATCCGACAGAATCAGCTTGAACGCCTCCGCCACCCGGTCTGCGGTAGCGCCGCCACCCACATCGAGAAAATTGGCCGGCTCACCGCCGTGCAGCTTGATCAGGTCCATGGTCGCCATCGCCAGGCCGGCGCCGTTCACCATACAGGCGATATCGCCATCCAGGGTAATGTAGTTCAGGCCGTGTTCGCTGGCGCTGCGTTCCTTGTCGTCTTCCTGCGAGGGGTCGCGCAGCTCGCTGATATCGGCATGGCGATACAGCGCGTTGTCATCGATATCCAGCTTGCCATCCAGTGCCAGCAGCTCGCCGACGTCGGTAACCACCAGCGGGTTGATCTCGATCAGGCTGGCGTCCTTTTGATCAAACAGCTGATACAGCCCGGTCAGGAGGCGGGTGAACGCCTTGATCTGGTCACCACCAAGACCCAGCCCGAACGCCAGGTTGCGGCACTGGTACGCTTGCAGACCCACCGACGGATGGATTGCTTCGGTCAATATGGCGTCCGGATCACGCTCGGCAACGGCTTCAATATCCATGCCGCCGGATGCCGAGGCCATAACCATCACCCGTTCCCGACTTCGATCAACCAGCATACTCAGATACAACTCCCGTTCGATCGCCACCGTACTCTCAATCAACAAACGATGAATGGGCAGACCGGGACTGCCGGTCTGTTTGGTCATCAGCCGCGATCCCAGTAAACCATTGGCAGCCTTTTCGACCGCGTTCACGCTGTCGACCAGCTGCACACCGCCCGCCTTACCGCGTCCGCCGGCGTGTACCTGTGCCTTGACCACCCAGCGCTCGCCGCCCAGCGACTTTGCCGCAGCGGCTGCCTCCTGTCCCGATTCAACCATACGGGCTTCAGGAACCGGGATCCCGTACTGTGAAAATAGCTGTTTGGCTTGATACTCGTGCAGATGCATGGCGTTACCCGTTGGTGGAAAGTCGGTATTCTCCTGAATAAGCAGGGTCGGAGTAAAGCGTCAGATTAGCGGATAACAGGAACGGTGGCGATAACTTCGGTACACTAGCCCGCATGTTCGGCATCCGCGTACTTATTTACCTGGCAGGCATCGGCCTGATTGTATGGATTCTCATACGCCTGGCAAAGAATCCCCGTACGGAGAAAAAAACCGCCAAACCGGTCGATGATATGGTGCGTTGCGCCCGCTGCGGGATGTTTGTGCCCCGCCACGAGGCCATCAGCGACGAGGAGCGCTATTACTGCTGCAGCCAGCACCGGGATGAAGACCGCTAACCCGATGCCCGGGACACCCTCCGCCCCGGCCTGGCAACCTTTACGGATACTGACCTTCTACCGGGTGATTCTCGCCGGCCTGCTGGTCACCATGTACTACCTGTTACAGGACAGCAATCCGTTCAATGTCCAGAACTACCCGCTGTTCAGCTCCACCTTGCACATCTACCTGGCCTTCAGCCTGGTCGCCGGTTTCAGCACCCGTTTACACTGGCCCGGCTTCCGGTTTCAGGCACTATTACAGGTGCTGGCAGACATCGGTGCCATCGCCCTGCTCATGCATGCAACGGGCGGGGTCACCAGTGCGCTGTCAGTCTTGCTGGTCATTGCTATTGCAGTGGGGGCACTGATTCTGCCGGGGCGACTGGCCTTCATGTTTGCTGCCGTTGCCACGCTTGCATTGTTGTTTGAGACCGGGCTGGCCCGCCTGGTGGAAGTAGAACCCGGTGCCGGTAATATTACCCGGGCCGGATTACTGGGCCTGGTGCTTTTTGCCGCCACCGGGCTGGCCAACGTTCTGGCTCTGCGCACCCGTGAAAGCGAAGCGCTGGCCCAGCAGCGTGGCATCGATCTGGCCAACATGGAGCAGTTAAACCAGTATGTTATCCGGCAATTGCAATCCGGCTTGTTGGTCATCGATCCCGACAACAGAATCCGGCTGGCCAACGATACCGCGCGCACCTTGCTGAACCTCAACGAGCAAACCGGCACACCGCTTGCCACGGTCGCACCGGATCTGGCCGGGCAGCTCGAACTTTGGCAAAAAGATCCGCAGTGGCAACCGGAGGCTATCCAGTCCCAAACCGCCAGCAGCACCCTGCTACCAAGATTCGGGCAACTCAAAACGTCCCGCGGTAACGGTACGCTGATTATTCTGGAAGACAGCGCACAACTGGCCCAACAGACACAACAGATAAAACTCGCGTCGCTGGGCCGGCTGACAGCCAGCATCGCCCATGAAATCCGCAACCCCCTCGGCGCCATCAGCCACGCCGCACAATTGCTGGAAGAATCCGATCATCTTGAAAAGGCCGATAAACGCCTGATCGAAATCATCGGCACCCACACCCAGCGGGTCAACACGGTTATCGAGAATGTGCTGCAGCTTTCGCGACGCTCGGCCAGTCATCCACAGGCGTTGAATCTGGTGGACTGGCTAAGCACATTCCGGGACGAATTCCTGCAAACGGAGAATATCCCTTCCGATCAGCTGGAACTGGATCTCGGCCCACAAGACCTTACGGTGCACGTCGACCCGGACCATCTTCACCAGGTACTGGTCAACCTGTGCCAGAACGGACTACGGCACGCCGGCGCAAGCCCGCATCTCGTTATCCAGTGCCGCAAGGAGGGTAGTGGCGCCGTGCGACTGGACATCACCGACAACGGCCCCGGCATCGATGAACAAACCGCTGAGCAGATGTTTGAACCGTTTTTCACTACGGCTACATCGGGCACCGGGCTGGGTCTCTATATTGCCCGCGAACTCTGCGAAATCAACCAGGCCCGGCTGAGCTACCTGCGTGCCGACAACGGGGGCAGCTGCTTCCGCATTCACTTTGCGGCACAGCGTGCCTAAAAACAGCCCGCTTCCTGTAGAATAGCGCCGCTATGAGCACACCACTGGCACTGATCGTCGATGACGAACCCGATATCCGCGAGTTGCTGGAACTGACACTCGGGCGCATGGACATGGAGACCCGTTCCGCAGCCAACCTGACCGACGCCCGCAAGTTACTGGACGAAAACAGCATCGATCTTTGTCTGACTGACATGCGACTCCCCGATGGCGACGGCCTGGAGCTGGTGGAACACATCCAGCAAAATTACCCGGACCTGCCGGTCGCCGTTATCACCGCTCACGGCAGTATGGAAATCGCTGTCCAGGCACTCAAGGCAGGCGCTTTCGATTTCATCTCCAAACCCATCGACCTGCAAGTGTTGCGCAACCTGGTGAAAGGCGCGCTCAAGCTGGGCAGCTTCCCGGAACGCGACCGCCGCAGCCGGGACACGCTACTCGGCGATTCCGCGGTCATGCAGACCGTCCGCTCGACCATCGCCAAGCTGTCTCGCAGCCAGGCACCCGTCTACATAAGCGGTGATTCGGGAACCGGCAAGGAACTGGTAGCGCGACTGATTCACGCCAAGGGACCGCGCAGCGATAATGACTTCGTACCGGTCAACTGCGGCGCCATTCCATCGGAACTCATGGAAAGCGAATTTTTCGGCCACAAAAAGGGCAGCTTCACCGGTGCCGTTACCGACAAGGAAGGCCTGTTCCAGGCCGCCGACGGCGGCACCCTGTTTCTGGACGAAGTCGCCGA
>CAJXFW010000208.1 GCA_913053655.1 uncultured Thiogranum sp.
TGCGCATTTTGATTTTCATGGTCTGAATACGATACGCGATTTGTCGCGGGGTCATACCCAACGGCCGTGCCGCCTTGGCTCCTTTGCGTGGTGCTTGGCGGCTCACGCTTGGGAGTTACTATGAGATTTCCGTTACTGTCAAACTATGAATGCCTCCCCAGCAGAGCTGGGGAGTCTCCTAATTTTTGTCTAGACATCACTGCATTTCCACTTCAGATCGACGCCTGAAAGAATTGGAACAACTTAATACCTTGCATTATCGGAATATAATTCTGATAATGCAAGGTATGATAGAGCGATGGATAACACAAAGACTCGAACAAACGATGGGGCATACCCCCGCCGTGACCCTTTTGGGAACACGACAAGTTGGCAAAACCACGCTCGCACAGTCGATAGCCGAAAGCCGCACGGCACTGTATCTGGACCTGGAGAGCCCCGAGGATTTGCTGAAATTGAGCGATCCTTCAGCATTTTTATCACTGCACGGCGACAAACTTGTGATTATCGATGAGATCCAGCGCGTGCCCGATTTATTTATGGTGCTGCGCGGCCTGATTGATAAAAACAGACGTGCCGGGCGCAAAGGCGAACAGTATCTACTGCTGGGATCTGCTTCTATGGATCTGCTCCGGCAATCCTCAGAGAGTCTGGCCGGTCGTATCAGCTATATTGAGTTGGCTGGCCTGAACCTACTGGAAGTCCCCGCCACCACGTCGAAAGACAGGCAGAAATTGTGGCTACGCGGCGGATTCCCGGAAAGCTACCTGGCCGAAAGTGATGCATTGGCCATGACCTGGCTTGAAAATCTGATCCGGACTTATCTTGAGCGGGATGTACCACAAATGGGCTTTCGCGTTCCGGCGATGCGGTTGCGCCGACTCTGGACAATGCTGGCGCACTTGCAAGGCGAGAGCGTCAATTTCTCCAAGTTGGGGGCCAACCTGGAAGTTGACGGCAAAACCGTTAGCAGCTATATCGATATTCTGGTCGATCTTCTTCTCGTGCGTCGGCTTGAGCCATGGCATGTCAATGTAAAAAAGCGCCTTGTTAAATCACCGCATTTTTATATCCGTGACAGTGGCATTCTGCACAGACTGCTTGGCATCGCGGATTACAATTCCCTGCTTTCCAACCCAGTGCTTGGCAAAAGCTGGGAAGGCTTTGTCATTGAAAACATCCTGTCTGTTCTCCCCAACCAGGTAGAGGTCTACTTTTACCGCACCGCAGCAGGTGCGGAAATTGACTTACTGCTTAAATTGTCCGGCAAGGAATTATGGGCTATAGAAATAAAAACCAGCGTTGCGCCGAAAATCAAGCAAGGCTTTCACCTGGCCTGCAAGGATGTAAAGGCTACTCGAAAATATGTTATTTACGGTGGCGGGGATGAGTTCCCTATTGCAAAGGATACGACCGTGCTGTCCTTGAAAGGCATGCTGGTGAAGCTGCAAGCGCTAAGTTAACTCGGTGCCAACCAGCCAGCGCGTACCGGGGTCAGAGGCGTGTATGGTCTTGATGATAAATTCGGTGGAACCGACATAGTCTGATTTCTGACAGACCTCAAAACTGGCTTCAGGGTGGGAAACGATCTTGCCGTCTGGGTACTTTCCCTTATCATTTCCTATCTGTATTACATTCGCGACCGTTGGGGGGAAGGCTCCCCCAAACCGTGGGTTGGCATAGACCGGAGGTGGCCTTTGATCCTTTGTATTGATTTGGTGCGCTTTACGGACTAACTGGCAATATTTAGCCACTATTAGCCTATTTTGAATAATTATTCATTATTGGCTATAATTAGCTGATGATAAACGACCCCTGGCATTTTGAGCGTCGCGATCTAGCGACACGTACCCTGTCCTTGCTCACCGACGGCCCTGCACATGCCCTAACAATGTTTGCCCCCCGGCGTACCGGCAAGACGGAATTTCTGATCAAAGACCTCGCGCCCCTGGCAGAGGACAAAGGGCACCGAGTGATCTACGCCTCCTTCTGGCAGGCTCCGCTTTCGCCACTGGCTGTGTTGCTCCATGCGCTTGAATTATCGCTCAAAAAAGGCAAATTCAGCGATCGGATACGAAACACTGCGTTGGTGCTTGCCCCGAAACTGAGGCTCTCTGCCCCGATCCCTGGTGCCAAGGTCGAAGCCGAAATTGACCTCACTGCGCTCGATAAAAAGCCACCGAGTGAGCTTCTCCTTTATATGGATGATCTGTTAGAACGACTCGCCAGGAAACGCAAGGCCACCATTTTGATGCTCGACGAAGTTCAGGAATTGGCTAAAATTCTTTCTCGAACAACTCTACCCGTTCGTCATAGCTGGTGTTCCCCCGTTCGTAAGTATTCCTGATGGCCATCCTGCGGCAAGTGGGGCATGGAATTATTCAGTATATCAATTGGATAGCCTAAGAGCAGGCGCTGAAGTCTGTCGAAGATTTTGACAGTGGGTCAGCGAGCGCCTTTGTCCAGGTAGCCTCGGCATAGGCATAGGTGTTGTTGTGGACAGGCAAAATTATGCTATAGTACTAAAAGGTACTACCTGGTAATAACGAGGGTTTCAGTATGGCGACATCGGTTAAACTTGACGACGATTTGAAAAGTCGTATCCAGCACCTGGCTGACATGCGGCACCGTTCGGCGCATTGGATCATGCGCGAAGCAATCCGCGACTATGTTGAGCGCGAAGAAGCACGCGAGAGTTTCAAGCAGGAGGCCCTGGCGTCATGGACGGCTTACCAGGAAACCGGACAGCACCTTACCGGTCAGGAAGTACGCAACTGGTTGAATACCTGGGGTACGGATAAAGAGACAGAGATCCCTCAGTGCCACGAGTAATTGTCACCGAAGGTGCGGCGCAAGGGTTAGAGCGCTGTCGCCGGTTTTTGGTAGAGAAAAATCCCCGGGCGGCAATGCGTGCAGGTCAAGCGATAGAACACCAATTCGCACGGCTGAAAAATGAACCGGAGACAGGCAGGCCGTTTGACGATTTGCCAGAGCTGCGCGAGTTAATTATTCCCTTCGGAGACTCTGGTTATGTGGCGCTATACCACTTTGATGTAAAATCTGACACAGTATATGTGCTTGCCTTCCGGCACCAGAAAGAAGCAGGCTGCTAACACTCCGTCAGCACGACAAAACAGCATTGCCCTGTTTCGAAGGAAAAGAGGGCAGTTGTCGAGGTGATGTTGGGGCGGCAGTTATCCATTCGCTGCAAGAGGCAGATAAAGGTGATTATCGAGCATTGATGGAATTTGTTGGCGCGGATGTTGGAGAGGGATAGCAAGTATCCCCCTGTGTCAGGATAGTTGTCGTGTTCATATGATCGTAGAGGAAGAGTAACAGGGGGCGGCAAGAGAGTGAGAAATGCCGCATTACAGTGAAGAGTTCAAAGAGCAAGTGGTACGAAAGATGATGGCCCCGAATGCATGGATATTCTGTTTTTGCTCATTCCCATCAGCCTGGTCATCATGGGCATTGCTATCTGGGTGTTCCTATGGGCGATTCGCTCGGGTCAGTTTGAAGACCTCGAAGGCCCCACACACCGGATTCTGATGGATGACGATGACCCGCGAATCCCACGCAAACCGCAATTGAAGGATGAAGATGAGTAAGATAAGATACTGCTAATATTCCAGCGATGATCGTTTTCACGTCACCGGGGCAGAGGGTTTCCCGATGGTTATCATAATTGCACTGGTTGCCATTGCCTGGTTAAGTTTTCTGTCGGTGGTGTTTTCCGCCTGAACTTGAAAAAGAAACGCTACCAAAGCCCCTGTAACCCATCAAGGTTACAGGGGCTTTTTTCATGGAAATCGTCTTTTTTAAATACAG
>CAJXFW010000209.1 GCA_913053655.1 uncultured Thiogranum sp.
TTTGGATTAATAAAGATAATTTCCTTTTTCCCTTCCAGGTCAACATAGTCAATCACTGTGCCGCTGAGTAAATCAGCGCTTGGTGTGCCTACTACAATGTTGATGCCTTCTGACTGAAAGGTTTTATCATCTTCGTGTCGGGTATCGTCAAAGCCCATCGCGTAATGGAAGCTGCCGTCTTCCAGGCGGGTTACCGCAATTCGCAGAGGCATGCCTTCCGAGTCGCCCAGCTTTGCGGATTCGAGGATTTTCACGGCTGCGTCGGGGGTCACTGTAATCATGTCGTTTTACCTTCAGTAGTGCCAGTGTTCGATTTGCATTGTGCAACAAAATTGAGGAATTGTTGTGTCCAGCGATTGCCGCGCGTGCTGCGCAGATGGCTGTAACAGGCCAGTAGATTTTTAACTACGTAGCCATCGTGTGTGCCATCCATCCCTGTACCACGCAGTACCTTGAAGGCATAGGCCTCCGGGTTATCCAGCTGCTCCAGTGCTGAGTAGTGAAACTCATGGGCCGCGACTACTTTGCCGGCACCGGGTTGCCAGGGGAAACCGGCGGTTGTCTCAAGGCGAACATAACCACGCCCCTGCGGGTGTTCGTACATGACAGCGTCACCGGGTATAACGCCTGCCATAGTGCAGGTTTGGTCTTTCCATGTCAGGCTGCGGGCCAGGTACATCAGTCCACCGCACTCTGCATAGGCGGGCAGGCCTGCATTGATAGCGTCTCTGACAGCATGCCGCAGTGACTGGTTGGCCTGTAGTGGTTCCATGCAGCTTTCAGGGAAGCCGCCGCCAATTATCAGGCCGTCGATGTCCGGCAGCACCCGTTCACGCAGCATGTCGATTTCAACCAGCTCGGCACCCGCCTGTTGCATGGCCTCCAGGTCTCCTGGATAGTAAAACCCGAAGGCTTCATCTCTTGCGATGCCAATTCGCAGGGGTTGCGTCAGAGGCTCTATGTGAAACGGCGAGGCGGCAGGTGCAGGTGGTACAGGCGACGACTTTGCAAGGTCGATCAGCACATCAAGATCAACCTGGTCTTCAATAACATCACCAATAGTTTTTATCTGCTGTTCGGCATCATCCTGCTCATTGCTGGGGATCAGCCCCAGGTGCCGCTCCAGTATCTGCAAGTCAGGGTTTTTACCGACAGCACCTATCACCGGGACATCAGTGTAGTGTTCGATGACCGCGCGCAGCTTGCCTTCGTGACGGCTGCCACCCAGTTGATTGAGTATGACGCCGGCAATCCGGATGTCGGGGTCAAAGGCCTGGTAGCCAAGAATGAGCGGTGCAATCCCGCGGGTCATGCCGCGTGCGTCCAGCACCAGTACTACGGGTGCGCAGAGCAGCTTCGCCAGTGCGGCATTGCTGTTACTGCCATCCAGGTCCAGGCCATCGTACAGGCCCTTGTTACCTTCGATAATGCTGATGTCGGATCCGCCGGCGTAGAAGCCGACGGTGTCCTTGATCTCGTTACCATCCATGGTGTAGTAATCGAGATTGTGGCAGTCATGACCTGCGGCACGGCCCAGCCACATAGGGTCGATATAGTCCGGGCCTTTTTTAAATGGCCTGACGTCAAGTCCGCGTGTACGCAGTGCGGCGCACAGGCCCAGTGTGACCGTGGTCTTTCCCGATGATTTGTGTGCGGCTGAAATAAAGATCTGAGACATGGGTTAAATGACCATGGGGCGCACAGATGATGATAACTCTCGCAAAGACGCTAAGACGCTAAGAAAGAATTTTAGTGGCTTTGCGATCTTTGCGTCTTGGCGAGAAAACTATCCTGGTTCACGGATGGAGCCAGTCTAGTCCGCTTTGGCGGTATGCGGATCTACAACATCGTCTGCCAGAGTCTCCGGCAGGAATCGCAGTACGCGGACCGCAATAGTGACCACCAGTAATGCAACTGCAACACCACCGACACCCAGCGTAATTTCCCAGATGGACGGACTGTAGCTATTGACGACGCCATCGAAAAAGGAACTGCTGACTTCATAACCGGGGAATAGCTCCAGTGGGTAGGCCTGGCCGCCAATCAGCAGCACATAAACCTGGGTCAGGCCACCAATGACGACCAGCACGCAGGCGGTAGCGATGGCAGGGCGGGACTTGCCTAAAGTGGGGTGGTAGACCATGGCCAGTGGCACCAGGCTGCCGAGGATGATTTGAACAATCCAGAACAGCTTGGTGAAAATGCCGCCATCCAGCAGAATAAAGCGCTCGACACCGTGATGCTCGGTGGCGTACAGGTTGCTCAGGTGATAAACAATGACAAAGTAGAGTACGGCTGCAATAAAGACGCCCAGCAGGTTCTTCAGGCGGAAGACGATAGCATCGCCGAGCGGGCGATTAGTCCAGTTATAGGCGGCCATCAGTACCAGGATGAATATAGCCAGTCCGTAGGCAAATGACATGATGATAAACATGGGCGCCAGCATGGCCATGTCATAAGCCTGGCGTGCCACCAGCCAGCCGAAGATGGAGCCGGTACCGGTGGTGAGAACCAGGCGCCAGATGAAGGCAATGGTGCCTGCGGTCCTGTAGTACCTGTTCATTTTGCGTTCCATCATCATCCACAGGTACACGATAGTGACGGCCAGGAAGCCGTTATAGAGCATAATATTCCAGGCAAAGATCGACTTCAGGTTGTAATAGGTCATCGCGATAATAAGGCGGTCAGGACGGCCCAGATCCAGCACCAGAACCATCAGGCCGCCCAGTAGCAGGGCGATCGCCAGCAAACCGGACAGTCGACCCAGCGGTTTGTACAGTGTCTTGCCGAATACGGTACCGATGGATGCGACATTGAGCGCGCCGGAGGCCGCTACGATCAGAAAGATCGCGAATACGTGCGGCATGCCCCAGACGATCTGGTTGTTCATGCCGGTGACATGGTGTCCGGAGTGTTCCATGTATAGAAAGGCGCCGAATGCCAGGGCGGCCAGCAACCCGAGCCCACCGAGGAGCACCCGGAAGCCGGTGCTTTTGCCTTCAATTTCGCGATAATTCAGCGCTAGTTTCATGGGTGATTCGCCAGTTTCGTTGGTTGATTCAGATGCCGCGGTAGCGGACGCCGGTGTTCAGGCCGAGGTCGGCACGGATTTCGTCTCCGCCGTACTCCCTGAGCTGACGCGATATTTCGCTGTTTTCATCTTTCAGGTCGCCGAAGTACAGTGCGCCGTGGTCTGCCGCGCTACAGGCTTCGACACAGGCCGGTATACGGTCTGTGTCGACGCGCTGTACGCACAGGGTGCAGGATTCCACCGTACCTTTACCGCGCGGCGCCCAGGGCTTCTGGTCCTTGAGAGTTTCGTGGACGAAGCTGCGTGCCTTGTAGGGGCAAGCCATCATGCAATAGCGGCAACCGATACAGATGTGCTTGTCGACCAGCACGATACCGTCCGCGCGTTTAAACGAAGCGCCGGTCGGACAGACGTCGACACAGGGCGGTGATTCACAATGCTGACATAGCACGGGCAGGGTGGTGACGTGTTGAGTCACCTTGTCCTTGAGTGTGACCTTGCGGATCCACTGCGCCTTTTGTTCAGCGTTGGAAAGATGTTCCGATGGATTGGCGGAACCCCAGCCGTTTTCTTTCTCGCAGGCCGTGACACAATCGTTGCAGCCACTGGCGCACCGGTTGGCGTCCACGAGGATGCCCCAGCGTTTGTCGCTGCTGACGGCCTGGTCGGCCGGTTTGGCCTGTGCCGGAGTGGTCAGAAAAACACCCGGTGCGATGGCGGCTGCACCGGCCGCACCGCCGGCCCGGGTCATGAACCGGCGGCGGGAAGGATCCATTGACTTGC
>CAJXFW010000210.1 GCA_913053655.1 uncultured Thiogranum sp.
CATCACCTTGATGACAGTTGCCTGCAAAGAGCGGTCAAGCTTGCCGTGCGCAAAGCAGGCATTACAAAACCCGCCAGTTGCCACACGTTACGCCATTGTTTTGCTACACATCTGCTGGAACGTGGTATGGATATACGCACGGTTCAGGAACAACTGGGGCATAAAGATATTCGTACGACGCAGATCTATACTCATGTGTTGAATCGGGGCGGGAACGCGGTGGTTAGTCCGTTGGCTGATGTTTTGAGGCCAAATAGTGCTTCTGACTGTGTTCAGTGCCCAGACGCTGGCGGCGGTACTCACGCGGTGAGACACCCGCCCAGCGGCGAAATGCGCGGGTAAAGCTTGCTGCATCAGAAAATCCCAGCATCAAGCTGATCTCCAGTAACTTTATATCTGCGTTCTCCAATAAAGATTCCGCTTTCATCAACCGGCTCTGGTCGAGGACACAGCTGTAACTCAAATTCTGCTGAGCCAGACGACGTTGCAATGTGCGAACGTTGATATCCATGACCTGTGCAAGCAGTTCAATTTTAGGGTCCGTGTTACCCAGATACGACGTGATGGCCTCGCGAAGTGTGCCGACAAAGGTATCGGGCATGGAAGGGGGAGCTGCCCGTGTACCCAGTGTGGGTAGCGGTAATGGGAGCAGCCGGCGCGGTATAGCGATCGCCGGGTAGCGTTGGGTGAACAGAATCCGGCTGAATCCCAGTTCTTCCGAGTTCTCAATGTCGGCATGGTGTTCGACAGTTAAATGAATTTCCGGCGGATACCATTGCTGTCCAGCGGCCAACTGGACCAGCTGGGTCATACCCATCACTTCAAATAACTGCACCTGCACATCTTCAGCCAGCAAACGGGATCCCCGTTGCTCAAGCCAGACAAGGTCTTTCTCTTCCCTGAGTACATATTCGTTAATGTTGCTCTGCGTAGGGGCGATGTCACAGAACCGCTTCAGTAATTCCAACAGGTTTATACAGCCACCGATGAGGGGAGACAGGCTTGCGATATCCTGGTGCGGCAGGGTCGTTGCCGCAAACAGACCGAAAGTCGACATCGCTTCCTGCCGGGCAACCTTTTGTGCAAATTGCCAGCAGGGTAGCTCGGGCAAGAGCAATTCTGCGTCACCGGTTAGCTGTGCGGGTAATCCCACCGATTGCAGGATGGGCTTGACGGGTGTCCCGATGAGTTCGGCTGCCTGGATGAAAGGCTCCAGGACGGCTTCGCGCACGAGTGGGATTGTAATAGGTCGTTGCATCCCGGTTCCTTACGTTACCTTGTTTGTTCTATGGGTTTTTGCGGTCTTCCTCCGTCAGTTTGTCGTAATCAGACAAGAATTCCTACCCCAACTTCCGCATAGTACCGTTCGCCGTCGAGAGACAGGATCGGCGACGACCCTATTCAGTTACCGTGCTAGCGTTTAGAGCAGAATCCCGGATAAAAATATGATTAGTAAATCGATAATAATCGCCTTGCTGCTGGCAGGCCTACCGACTTCACTGGTTTATGCGGCGAAGCCTACGCCCGGATTTAACTATAAAATCCCGGAATCCATCATGACACCCGACAAGGTGGAGACCTCGATAGGTGAACTGGATTTTTTTGATGGTTTGCCCAGCAAGAAAACTTCCAGAAAGATATTTGATTATCTTGATACCGCGCGCGGGGTGCAGGTGTTTCTGAGTGCCATCCCCATGGCTTCAATTGAAGCTATGCGCCTGGCGAATGTCGAGATGGGCGTTACTTCGTCAAACACTGTGCTGATCTTTGATGACTTGCTGGATTCTCCGCCGCTGTTTTTAACCGGTAACACCGACACGGTTTATGCTTCCGGCATTCTTGATCTTAAAAAAGATGGCCCGACAGTGGTGGAGATTCCCAAAGGTAGTGGACCGGGAACCGTGAACGATGCTTTCTTTCGCTTTATTACCGATACCGGCAGTGTGGGTCCGGATCGAGGCAAAGGCGGTATCTACCTGATCCTGCCACCCGATTACAAAGGCGATCTGAAATACAAGGAAGGCAGTGAGACGGTTCAGATGAAGATCGGCGGGAAAATGAAAACCGTCTTTGTTTCAAAATCAGCCTCCTACATTAATTGGCTGATCCTGCGAGGTTTCCTGGTCGATGGTAAACCGGATGTTGCCTCCAGGATGTTTCGTGAAGGGCTGAAAATATATCCGCTGTCTAAAGCGGGCAACCCACCGAAGATGAATTTCATTAATGGTTCAGGCAAGTTTTTCAATTCCATTCATGCGAATGACTACCACTTTTTTCCTGAAATAGACGCAGTGATTCAACGTGAGCCGGTTACCCTGATTGATCCTGAACTGCGCGGTATGATGGCCAGTATCGGGCTGCAGAAAGGTAAAAAGTTTGCTCCTGATGCTCGCATGAAAAAGCTGCTCATCGATGCCATGAAAATTGGTAACGCCTCAGCACGGGCCATATTTTTTAATCCTCGTATGCCCGGTGCTTATAAATGGGAAGGCAGCCAGTGGAAAACATTCTTTATCGGCGGTGATTACAAATGGCTGATTGAGGGCGGAAAAGGTGGCCGTAACCTGGATGCCCGTACCTATTTCTTCTACATGGCAACGGTAAACACACCCGCCATGGTGATGAAGTTTATTGGTAAAGGCTCGCAATACGCCGGTGCTGATAAAGATAAAGCGGGCAACTACCTGTATGGCGATAAAAATTACAAGTTAAACATCCCGGCTAATGTACCGGCAAAAGATTTCTGGTCAGTGGTTGTTTATGATCCGCAGACACGCTCTGAGTTACAGACCAGTCAGAAATTTCCGAGTAAAAATAACAAAAAAGCCGGACTGGTAACCAACCAGGATGGTTCTGTTGATGTTTATTTCGGACCAAAACCACCCGCAGGCAAGGAAGGTAACTGGGTTGAAACCGTTCCGGGCAAGGGCTGGTTTGTGGTATTACGTCTTTATGGTCCGCTTGATCCCTGGTTTGATAATGAGTGGCAGCCGGGCGAAATCGAGTTGCTGAAATAAGCCTAAGGAAACTCTGGTCAATTCGTCATACCGGCGTATGCCGGTATCCAGGTCATTGAAAACACTGGATCCCGGCATACGCCGGGATGACGATAACAAAATTAGATGACGATAACGAAATTAGATAACGATAAAGAAATTAATAGATTTATTGGAATACCTGGACACAAGGGAAGAGAAATAGTGAAAAGATTATTATTGAGTTCTATGCTGGCTACTTCATTCGCGTTTTCTGCCCATGCAGCTACAACGGAAACAACGGTGACCCGGGAAAATTATGGTCTGGCTGAAACCCAGGTCATTTTTACCGGTTACGTCAAGAAAATAGCCGCTGCCACCGACACGAACGGGGTCGGAGTTTTCTGGCACGTTCGAAAGGGTGCCGATCCGAAAGACAGAACGATACCGCGCATTAATTTTGACACCATTTATTCGTGGGCTATTGTTGATCTCAAGGAAGATGCAACCCTGACCATGCCGGGAACCGATGGCCGTTATCAAAGCGCCTGGATTATCAGTGAAGAACACTACAACCCGATGGTATTTGAAAAACCGGGTGTTTATTCGCTGACAGAAAAAAACGTGGGTACACGTTACGCTGCTGTTGTTATCCGCACACAGGCAAATGCGGCTGATCCTGCAGACCTGTCAGAAGCGAATAAACTACAGGACAAAGTGGTGTTAACACAAAAAGACAGAGGCTCTTATGTGGCATCGCATAGCTGGAACATGGATGAGATTCTGAAAATGCGCGCTTATTACGAAAAGCTCGCCAAAGA
>CAJXFW010000211.1 GCA_913053655.1 uncultured Thiogranum sp.
TAGCGCCGGGAACGGAACAGGAAACCGAGCGCATCGCCGGCTTCGGCAGCCAGTTGCAAGCGCCGATACCCTGACGTGGCATGATCAGCTCGGTGAGTGCGCCTCGTGGCCAGCCACCCCCTGCCAGCTGTGCATCCAGTTCGGCAAAACCGCTGGACACCGCTTTAACGGCAGCACTAACCTGACCAGCGCGCCAGACATCAGGGCGCTGTAACAGGGTATCGAGATTCATAACGACTGGTTACGCAGAATACCTACACCCAGGCCTTCGATAACCATGGGCTGCTTGCGCAGATCAACCCGAATGGGTTCGAAGTCTTCGTTTTCAGGCAACAGATAGACGATGGAACCCCGGCGCCGGAAACGTTTAACGGTCACTTCTTCGTCCAGCCGGGCCACGACAATCTGACCGTTTTGTGCCTGACGGGTGCGATGTACAGCCAGCAGATCGCCATCCATGATGCCAATATCGCGCATACTCATGCCGCGTACCCGCAATAAATAGTGCGCGCGTGGATGGAACAGCGCCGGATCAACAGGATAATGATCTTCGATATGTTCTTCGGCCAGGATCGGCTCACCGGCCGCCACCTGCCCCACTACCGGAATACCCTCTTCCTCCACGTCTTCCAGCAGACGGATACCGCGCGACGAACCCGGCAGCAGTTCGATGACACCCTTGCGTTCCAGCGCCCGCAGATGTTCCTCGGCGGCGTTGGGGGAGCGGAAACCGAAAGCTTCGGCGATTTCCATGCGCGTGGGCGGATAGCCTTCGTCATAAATGCATTCGCGGATCAGAGCCAGGATTTCCGCCTGTCGCGGGGTCAGTTCTTCCATTGCGCTACCTGCTGTGGTTTTATCCAGTGTACTGGAAGTATATACAGGTGTTTTCAGGATGCAAGTTGTTATTTAGCCGGATTGGGGTGCAGTGACCGCTTTCCCAGACGCGCCAGTACGACTATCATTACTGTTTTCATTGCCTACTGACCAGTTTCCATGACTTCGAACCGGTTTTCCATCGCCCGGCACCAAACGCACTCAGTCGCCGTAGGCCCGGTTCCGGTGGGCGGAAACGCGCCTGTCGTGGTGCAATCGATGACTAATACCGATACCGCCGATGCCGATACAACCACCCGGCAGGTAGCGCAACTGGCACAAGCCGGATCCGAACTGGTGCGCATTACTGTCAACAGCGATGAAGCTGCACGGGCAGTTCCGTCGATTCGGGAAAAGCTGGATGCCATGGGTGTGACTACGCCCCTGATTGGTGACTTTCATTTCAACGGCCACAAACTGCTGGCTAATAACCCGGCCTGTGCGGAAGCGCTCGGCAAGTACCGTATCAACCCCGGTAACGTGGGCCGCGGAAGAAAACGTGACGAACAGTTTGCCAGCATGATCGAAACGGCCTGCCGCTATGACAAACCGGTGCGTATTGGCGTTAACTGGGGCAGCCTCGATCAGGAACTGGTGGTGCGCATGATGGATGAGAACACCCGCAGTGCCGAACCGAAAGACAGCCAGGACGTTATTCATGACATTATGGTGACGTCCGCACTGGAAAATACGGCACGCGCCGAGGCACTGGGACTGAACAAGGACAGGATAATTCTGTCGGTAAAAATGAGCGCTGTTCAGGATTTGATTTCCGTGTATCGAACGCTGGCAGACCGCTGTGAGTATGCATTGCACCTGGGGCTGACAGAGGCGGGCATGGGTACCCGGGGCATTGTCGCATCGACGGCTGCACTGGCGGTACTGCTGCAACAGGGTATCGGTGACACCATCCGTATTTCACTGACCCCGGAACCGGGGGGCAGCCGTACCCGGGAAGTACTGGTAGCACAGGAAATCCTGCAATCAATGGGGCTGCGTGCTTTTACCCCGAGCGTGATCGCCTGCCCGGGCTGCGGGCGCACATCCAGCGATTATTTCCAGACGCTGGCACAGGACATCCAGGGTTACCTGCGAGCGCAAATGCCGCTATGGCACGAGCAATACCCTGGCGTGGAAGAGATGACCGTTGCAGTAATGGGCTGTGTCGTCAACGGGCCGGGGGAAAGCAAGCACGCCAACATTGGTATCAGTCTGCCGGGTACCGGCGAACATCCGGTGGCACCTGTGTACGTGGATGGAGAAAAGACGGTTACCCTGAAGGGTGAACGCATTGCTGAAGAGTTTCAGAAACTGGTAAATGAGTACGTTTCCAGAACCTACGGATAGCCACCTGGTTCTCCAGCAGCCTGGCCAGAAACTGCTCCTGCCCCATTGCAGCGCAGCTTAGATATGCGACAAGGCGGAAGAAGTTAACTGCTCGCGCACCCTGCGGTCGAAAACCCGGCAAATTTCAGTAAGCTCGTGGTAACCCCTGACATGAATACGGACTTTTTCCTGCGTCCACTCGAGCCAGTTGCGCTGTTCGAACACGCGTAACTGTTCTGTCTCACCAGCAAAGAATTGTCTGAACCGGATTCCCCACTTGTCTTCGATCGCGGCAATTCGTATACAGGAAGCCGCCAATATCATGTTCATGATTTCCCGACGCAGTACATCATCAGCTTCAAGTTCCATACCGCATACAATCGGTAACTGATCACTGCTTAAGAACGACTGATAGGCGTGCCAGTCTGATTCGTTTCTGCTATAAAATTCCCCGATCGACGATATGGCACCAGGCCCGACTCCGATTACGTCGGGGCTGGGCATATCGGTAAAACCCAGCGGAAACCAGTGCAAATGTCCTGCCGCCTGCGCCTGTACAAACGGGTCCCTCGCCCGGGTATACCAGCCCATGCCGAGATTCTGGTAACCCAGTTCAGACAGAATCTGCACATAGGACGGTGCCGGATCATCGAGTTTGCCGGTGTACCGGATGCGATCCGGCCGAACCTCGGCCAGCCAGGCTTGCATTAACTGCGGCCCGGTTTCGACCAGCGTTTCGCTGCAACGAAGATCCAGCATAATCTGCCGGAATCTGGATTGCCTTGCCAGCTTGACCGACTGCCCGAGCTCATCCAGGACACCCTGCATATCCGCGCCGTCGGCGAGTTCAAAGCGTATATTGTTGAACCCGAGTGTGTGCAGCAGATGCAATCTGTCGGCGGCAGGAATCGCTGTACCGACACAGGCGCAACCGTTTCTTATTCCGGGATGATGAACCGGAAAAGAACTCTGAACCCTGTCCAGTAACTGGTGCAACGGGCCATCACTCCACTGCGTAACAATGGATTCCGAGAGGATGAGTTGCTGCAAAGGTCTGTCTTCATCAAACAGTGCGCCCTGTAATTCCAGTTCCCGGCCGATCGCGGGCAAGTGTAACGCTGCCGGATCATCGACAATGCGAAGCCGTGACTCATCACCCCCGGAGAATTCCTGAATATACAACGCCAGTGGTGCCGGCAGTGGATCACCATTACTCTGCTCAACCCACTCACGGTAATCCCCGGCATCGTAGTCAACGCTAAACGATGCGAGTGTCGGATATAACCCGTAGGATTTTTCTATAACCCCGGGCGCAGCCTGCGCTGAGCAGCTTGTCTTGCCGGATAGCCCCATAACTCATTTTCTGATAAGTAACGGTGGGACATACTAAGCCGGAGAAATGGCAGCGACTTTGACACAGGTCAACCGGCCAGAAGAGACCGGGAAGATTAGAATGTGCTAATTTTGCAGGGAAATGGAGCCGG
>CAJXFW010000212.1 GCA_913053655.1 uncultured Thiogranum sp.
AATAGCTGTAAGCGCTGTAGGAAAGACCACGTTTTTCACGGATCTCCTGGCTGATGCGGGACACCAGGCCACTGCCGCCCAGAATGTGGTTTCCTACATAAAGCGTAAAATAGTCCACATCGTTACGCCGGATGCCCGGCTCACCCATCAGCACATGGCTTTGACTGGAAGGATGTTCAATGAAAGTTTCTCGCCCGGCTTTCAAGGCAGCAACTTCCGGCAACGCCGGTGCCTTGTCGCCCATAGGCAGTGCGTCGGCCAGATCAGCCGCCATCGCCTGTGCCTGTTTTCTGGAAACATCACCCACTATAACGACCGTTGCATTACGTGCCACGTAGTAGCGTTTGTAGAACGCACGCAGTGCTCGAGTCGACAGCGCCTTGACAGAGGTTTCCGTACCGGAAGGATTGTGTGCATACGGGTGGTCACCGTACAGCCCCTCATAGAACGCGCGACTTGCAATCGATTTGGGTTGCTGTTTCTGGTACTCAAGCCCGATCAGCGTACGTTTCTGCTCACGCTCAAAATCCGCCTTCGGGAAATCGGCTTTGGCCAGCACTTTTCCAAACAGCTTCAGCGATGGTTTGAGCAGCTTGCTATCGGTCAGGCTGCGTACCGACACCCAGGCCATATCGCGCGCCGAACCACCGCCCAGATCCGATCCCAGCCGTTCGAAACCCTGCGCAATCTGGTCGGCATTCAGGCCTGCCGCACCCTGGTCGAGCAATGCATTGGTCAGACTGGCGACACCCGGCTGTTTAGCGTCGCGCGCGCTACCGGCATCAAAAACGATACGCACATCGACCATGGGCAATTCATGCGCCTCAACAAACAGAACCTTTGCACCCTTGCCTGTCTTCCAGCTCTGGATGTCGGGCAGTGCATAAGCAGCCGTAACCTGAAGCAGCATCAATACCGCAAGCGTCGTACGACCGACGTAAGATTTCATCACAAATGTTCCTCTAGCGTACATGGCCACTTCCCCCTGTGTGTGGCGGATGCTTTGGATCAATCGGCTGCGGCACCAGCTCTGCCACCGTCAATCGCTCCGGCAGCAGATATTTGCGGGCGACCGTCTGTACCTGGTCTGCCGTGACGGCTTCGATGCGTCCAAGGTAGGTATCGGCATCTTTCCAGCTCAGCCCCACCGTCTCCAAAACCCCAATCTGCATGGCCTGGTAAAAAATCGAATCCTGTTCATAAACTTTTGCGGCACGAATCTGCGCCTTTATACGATCCAGTTCTTTCTTTGTTGGCGGTTTTTCACGTAGTCGCTTAACCTGTTCCAGTAAAGCTTTTTCCAGATCCTTGATGGTGTGCCCGGTGGCCGGTGTACCGGAGAGCGTAAACAGCGTCTCCATACGGTCATAACCGTTATACCCTGCGCCTGCGCTCGCCGCTACTGCCTTGCCGCGCACCAGCTCACTGGCCAGACGCGCACTGTCGCCACCATCCAGGACACCCGCCAGCACTTCCAGTGCGTAAGGCTCCCAGTCCTGTTCGGCGGTCATAGCCACCGGCGCCTTATAGCCCATCACCAGGTAAGGCAACTTCGCGGGCGCTTCGACCTGGATATCCTTGCGGCCAAGCTGGGTAATTTCCAGACGCGGCTTGACCGGCGTAATTTTGCCGGGCTTCAGCGGGCCGAAGTATTTCTTTGCCTGCGCGTAAACCTCGTCCGGGTCAACGTCGCCAACCACCACCAGTGTCGCGTTATTGGGGGCATACCACTTCTGATACCAGGCCTTCAGATCGGCAACCTGAAGGTTTTCCAGGTCATCCATCCAGCCAATAACCGGAATCCGGTACGGGCTGCTGGTATAGGCTGTGGCATTGAACTGCTCGTAAGTGAGCGATTGCGGATTATCGTCAGTGCGCATGCGCCGCTCTTCCATGACCACCTTGACCTCTTTCAGGAACTCGTCACCGGGGATCGTCAGGTTACGCATCCGGTCCGCCTCGAGTTCAAAACTCACCGGCAGGCGGCTTTTTTCCATCGTCTGGAAATAGGCCGTGTAATCCTGGTTGGTAAAGGCGTTTTCGCGTCCGCCGTTTTCCGAAATAATTCTCGAGAATTCGCCGTTTGGATGCGCCCTGGTACCTTTGAACATCATGTGTTCCAGCACGTGAGAAATACCGGTAATACCATCGTGCTCATAACTCGAGCCGACCTTGTACCACACCTGCGACACCATCACCGGTGCGCGGTGGTCTTCTTTCACAATGAGTTTCAACCCGTTATCCAGCTTGTATTCATGGGTCGCCGGGTTTGCCAGCAACGCGGTAGCAAACAGCCCCAAAACAAGCGCGAGTAATCCCCGCATTTTGTACTCCTTTTCGTCTTCTTTACCGGTAGAATCCAGCCCGCGCCAATTCGCCTTTGGCCAGCCAGCGGGGAATGATAGGATACACAGACTCATCTGGACAGCAAAAACGATGTTAGGTTTCGGTAAAAAGAAATCCGGGGAAACCCGGGCACCCGGGCACGACGAACCGGGCAAGGGGAAAAAACAGGGTTTGTTCGGGCGCCTCAAGGCCGGCCTGTCCAAAACCCGCAGCGGACTGACCGAGGGCATTGCCAGCCTGGTCTCGGGCCGCAAACAGATCGACGACGAGCTGCTGGAAGACCTGGAAACCCGCCTGCTGATGGCGGATGTCGGCGTGGAAGCCACGCAGAGCATCATCCAGGATCTCACCCGGCGCGTCGCACGCAAACAACTGAATGACGCAGATGCACTGATGTCAGCGCTGCGCAACGATATGCGCGCCATGCTGGACCCGGTCGACAAACCCCTGCAAATCCCGGATTCAGATCAACCCTTCGTGTTGTTGATGGTCGGCATCAATGGCGCCGGGAAAACCACCACCATCGGCAAACTCGCCCGTCGCCTGCAGGATGAAGGCCGCTCGGTAATGCTGGCGGCCGGAGACACCTTTCGCGCGGCAGCGGTTGAGCAGCTGCAAGCCTGGGGTGAGCGCAGCCAGATCCCGGTAATCGCGCAACAGCAGGGCTCCGATTCCGCCTCGGTGATTTTTGATGCCTTGCAGGCGGCGCAGGCGCGCAACATCGACGTACTGATCGCCGATACCGCCGGACGCCTGCACACCCAGTCCAACCTGATGGAAGAACTGGTAAAGATAAAGCGGGTACTGGGTAAACTGGACGCTGACGCACCGCACGAGGTGATGCTGGTGGTAGATGCCGGCACCGGCCAGAATGCGCTCAACCAGGCGCAGCAATTCGACGCCGCCATTGGTCTGACCGGGATTTCGCTCAGCAAACTCGACGGCACCGCCAAAGGCGGTATTATTTTCGCCATTGCCAAACAACTCGGTATCCCGATCCGGTTTATCGGTATCGGTGAGACCATAGAGGACTTGCGCCCATTTGACGCCGGTGAGTTTGTTGATGCCCTGTTTGATTAAGGAGACGCTGATGCATCGTCATGACGAAAAATGAATTATTCAAACTCGCCTTAAATATATAAATGATCCGTAGTATGAATGGCACCAAGTTAAGCCGAAATCACAACCGTCATCCCGGCGCAGGCCGGGACCCAGGCTGTTTAATCAGGCTGTATGGATTCCGGCCTGCGCCGGAATGACGGGAATACGTACATTTAAGGCTTAACTT
>CAJXFW010000213.1 GCA_913053655.1 uncultured Thiogranum sp.
ATAAAAACCACGCCATTAAAGGGACTTTGGCGATAACGGGTAATCCGGGGTGGGTCAGGGGATATCGTATGATAGATACTGATGCAAGAGTCTGGCTGGGGGAGGATGGTATTGTTCGTATTCAGTACCCGCAGGACTTCAACCTGACGCTGCAGGTGATGCAGGCAGTGAACCAGCAGCACCGCCGGCTTTCGACCGACAAGCGGCCGGTTCTGGTTTATGCGGAGTCGGTGGCTTCGGCGGAGTACGAGGCCCAGCAGTTTGCGTCAACGGAGCAGGCGATTGAAATTACTGCCTGTCTTGCGATCATCGTTAAATCTTTCTTTACCCGCGCCATGGCGGAGCTGTTCATGAAATTTCACAAGCCGCCCTATCCTACGCGCGTGTTCAATGACGAGGTGGCCGCGCTTGCCTGGCTGGGAACCTTTTTGCCGAACGAGGCAGGGGTATCCGGCACACGTCAGTAAGATGAAAAAGGACCGTAGTCAGAACATCCGGCTCGACTGCGATTATCCCTATCTGTTTGCCCAATAATATTGAATTGACCCTGCTTATAGGGCAGTATGCACAGCGGTATCATATTCCGGAGGCAGGGAAGTCAGTAACGGAAACCGTTCAGCGGTGGCAGGAATTCGCACCCGCCAATTTTCCGACACCACATCCTTCACCACGAAATCAGCTGTGGCTTAAACGTAACCCATGGTTTTGAGCAGGAGCTGGTGCCGGAGTTGCACCGACGCATAAGAGGGATATTTCCGGAACTCCCGGATACTAAATCATCAGACTGACCGAGAATACAGGGTATTGCCGAACAGGAAGAGGTAAAAAAATAACAGGCAAAAAACTACTTCATGGATGAATCATTGGTACGCAGTGAGTGCCTTTGCGCACGCTACAAGGAGACACCATGAAACAGTACAGTGGAAGCTTCAATAAACGATCCCGCCTGTTGAGAGTGCCGGGACTGGCAGGGGCATCGGCCGGAGCGCTGAAATCACTCGAGCCGGACACGCTGGTTGATCACCTGGGTAAAGTACTACAGGTACAGAACGATTTTTTCCCCTGCTTTGACTGGGCGTTCCCGCCCCCCCTGCTAAACAAACATAAGCCACCTGAAAGTGCCGCAGAGCTGTTTTCCAGGCCATCGGTAGAGCCCGGGAAATACAGCCTTTATCTGCACATCCCATTCTGCAAAACGCTATGCAGCTTCTGTTATTACACGGTAATGCCAGGGCGGGGTATTGAGCAGTCCGGGTTATACATAGATTATCTTATTAAGGAAATGGAGCTCTATGCGCCGGTTGTCCAGGGACAGTGGTGTGAGTCTGTCTACATTGGTGGAGGCACACCAAGCTACCTGGACGATGTGTTTGGTGACCTGATTCGTGCTCTTGAGGAGATTGGTCACCTGCAACGCAATGGCGATGAGCTGTCCCTGACTGGCAAAGCTGCCTATTACAACAACATTATCCCGATGTTATTCGCACCTGATGCTTTCAAAGAGCAGTTAATGACGCTTCCGGAAGAGTATCTCGCTGAGTATCCGGTACCCTACGTGATGACGCAGGCCGGTTGTACCCAGAGCGCGGCTATGAACGTATGTGCGCCGGATATGGAGCTGGCGTTAGCCTGAGCCGTATTTTTGAAAGAGCGCGACAGTCTGCTCGAATTTCCCTGTGATTTCCCCATCAAGGCGATGGGGCGCAGTGATTCCGGGTTTGAAGCAAAGGCACTGGTTATTGTGCGCCGCCATGTGCCTGATTTTGATGCCGCCAACATGCGCAGTACCGTCAGTCGTAAAGGCAATTATATCTCTGTTACCTTTGACCTGCGTGCCACCAGTCAGGAACAACTGGATGAGCTGTATCGTGAGCTGACAGCCTGCGAAGAACTCCTGATGGTTCTCTGATAGTGGTTGCAGCCAGTACCCGCATGCGATCCTCTGTGCTACAGGTCAGGTGTCGGGGTGTTTGCGAGTACCTGCCGGTGTGGAAAGAGATGCAGGATTTTACACTGCAACGTAATGCCGATACGAAGGACGAACTCTGGCTGCTGGAACATCCGCCGGTGTTCACCCAGGGGATGAATGGCAAGCCCGAGCATCTTCTGTCACCCGGCGATATACCGGTGGTGCCCGTCGACCGAGGCGGTCAGGTCACCTACCACGGACCCGGACAACTCGTTGCCTACGTGATGCTGGACCTGGCACGGTTGGGTATTGGCATAAGAGGGCTGGTAGAGGCGCTTGAACAATCGGTGATTGACTGGCTGGCAGCGCAAGGTGTAACGGCACAGGCGCGGCGTGATGCCCCGGGAGTCTACGTGGAGGGCGCCAAAATTGCAGCCCTTGGATTGCGCGTCAAGCGCGGTTGCAGCTATCACGGTCTCGCGTTTAATGTGGATATGAATCTGGAGCCATTTTCGAGAATTAATCCCTGTGGTTATAAGGGAATGCCAGTGACGCAGCTGGCTGAACTGGGTATCTCGCTATCGGTAGAGGAAGTCGGACGGGGTTGGCTGGCGTTTCTTGCCTCGCAGTTACGATATACTACGCGCCTTGATTGAAACGGCTGTAGACCTGATGTCGGACACAAACATAAAATATCAACGCGGCGCGGCTAAAACGGCACGTATCCCGATCAAAATCGAGCCTGCCGAAAAACCGTTACGCAAGCCCGCCTGGATTCGTGCCAGGTCAACGGCCGGTCCTGAAATTCAGCGGCTGAAGAAGGTGTTAAGAGAAAACAGGCTGCATACGGTGTGTGAAGAAGCCTCCTGCCCGAACCTGGGTGAGTGTTTTACGCATGGCACTGCGACCTTCATGATAATGGGTGATATTTGCACGCGCCGGTGCCCGTTCTGTGACGTGGCCCACGGGCGGCCTGACCCTCTGGATACCGACGAGCCGGAGAACCTTGCGCACACCATCAAGGCAATGGGGTTACGTTACGTGGTGGTGACCTCGGTCGACAGGGATGATCTGAGGGATGGCGGGGCTGGGCATTTTGTGGCCTGTATACAGGCCGTTCGCAGCGCCAATCCACAGACAAAAATCGAAATACTGGTACCGGATTTTCGTGGCCGCATGGATCGTGCGCTGGACATTCTCCACCAGGCACCACCGGATGTGTTCAACCATAATCTGGAAACGGTGCCCCGCCTGTACAGAAAAGCGCGGCCGGGCTCGGATTACCAGTGGTCGCTGGACCTCCTGAAGAGGTTCGGGCGGGAACACCCGGAGATACCGTCAAAATCAGGGTTGATGCTGGGGCTGGGTGAAACCATAGAAGAAGTTGAACAGGTTATGCAGGATTTACGCGACCATGATGTTGATATGCTGACTCTGGGGCAATACCTGCAACCCGGCAAGCACCATCTGCCGGTCGACCGTTTCGTGCACCCGGACGAGTTTGAGGCTTTACGCGAAGTGGGTGAAAAACTCGGGTTCAGCCAGGTTGCCAGCGGACCGATGGTGCGTTCCTCGTACCACGCTGACCAGCAGGCTGCCGGTCTGCTC
>CAJXFW010000214.1 GCA_913053655.1 uncultured Thiogranum sp.
ATCCCGGCCTGCGCCGGGATGACGGTTGTGATTTCGGCTTAACTTAGTACCATTCGGGTCTGACTGGGCGATGACGCGTAGCCGGTCAGGTTGTCTTCCCCGGCAATCAGCTTAAAGGCTTCTGCTTTGACAATACCGTTGGTGGCAAAGACACTGCCCTGAGCACGACGACATAGAGAGCAGTGACAACAAACGATATTCCGAATGCCCTCGTGGATTTCAAATTGAACGGTATTACAGAGACAGTGGCCTGTGTACATGACGTTTTCCCTGACAGCTTTCAATGATAGTCTGCTACATAGTATGCAACCCATAGTCTCTGTTTCCAATCTGTCCAAGACCTATACCAACGGTCACCAGGCGTTGAAAAACGTGAGCCTGGATATCGCACCCGGTGAAATCCTGGCACTACTCGGTCCCAATGGCGCCGGGAAGACCACGCTCATCTCGATTATCTGCGGCATTGTCAACGCCAGCGCGGGTTCGGTGTCAGTAGACGGCCATGACATTGTCACCGGCTACCGCGTCACGCGCGGGATGATCGGTCTGGTGCCGCAGGAACTTACCCTGGGTGCTTTCGATACAGTATGGAACACGTTGTGCTTCAGTCGCGGCCTGTTCGGTATGAAACCCGATCCGGCCTACCTGGAGCAGCTACTCAGGGACCTGTCACTGTGGAGCCGGAAAAACAGTACACTCATGTCCCTGTCGGGCGGAATGAAGCGGCGTGTGCTGATCGGCAAGGCGCTGTCTCATGAGCCGACCGTGCTGTTCCTCGACGAACCCACCGCGGGCGTGGATGTAGAGTTGCGCAAGGCTATGTGGGCGCTGGTGCGGCGCCTGCGCGATTCCGGCGTCACTATCATACTGACCACCCACTATATCGAAGAGGCCGAGGCGATCGCCGACCGCGTGGGTGTCATTAACAATGGTGAATTGTTGCTGGTGGATGACAAGCTGGCGCTGATGCACAAGCTCGGCAAAAGGCAGCTGATCATCGAACTTGAAGAACCTGTCAGTCAGCTGCCGGAGATGCTAACCAACCGGGCGCTGGAGTTATCGAACGATGGCGGCAAGCTTACCTACACCTATGACCCGCACAAGTCGGATACCGGCATCAGCGCTTTGCTGCAAGCAATCAGTGAGGCCGGTCTGCAACTGAAGGACCTGCAAACCACGCAAAGCACCCTTGAAGATATTTTTGTCAGCCTGGTAAAAGCTAATGAACCTCTGATTAATTCGTCATGCCGGCGAAAGCCGGCATCCAATGCACTGAAAGATATGGGTTCCGGCATACGCCGGAATGACGAAAGTTGAGTTGATCAGAGGTTACCTAAACCATGAACACACACGCCATCAGGGTAATCTACAAATACGAAATGCTGCGCGCCTGGGATACCCTGCTACAGAGTTTCGCCTCCCCGGTGGTCTCCACATCGCTTTACTTCGTGGTGTTTGGCTCGGCCATCGGCTCTCGCATTCAGCAGGTCGAGGGCGTGCCCTACGGGTTGTTCATTGTACCCGGGTTGGTCATGCTGGCGTTGCTGACACACAGCATTTCCAACGCATCGTTTGGCATTTTCTTTCCCAAGTTCACCGGCACGATCTACGAAGTCATGTCCGCGCCGATTTCGTTTATCGAAATCCTGATCGGCTATGTGGGTGCGGCGGCCACCAAATCCCTGATTATCGGGATAGTCATTCTGGCGACTGCCGGATTTTTTGTACCGCTGGAGATTGCCCACCCGGTGTGGATGGCAGGCTTTCTGATACTGACCTGTATCTCCTTCAGCCTGTTCGGGTTCATTATCGGGCTGTGGGCGGACAACTTCGAAAAACTGCAGCTCATTCCGTTACTGATAATCACGCCGCTGGTGTTCCTGGGTGGCAGTTTTTATTCGATCAGTATGTTGCCGCCCGTCTGGCAGACCGTCACGCTGTTCAACCCGGTGGTCTATCTGATCAGCGGCTTTCGCTGGAGCTTTTTCGAAGTCTCCGATGTCAGTGTCGGACTTAGTCTGTTCATGGTGCTGGCATTCCTGACTGTCTGCCTGCTGATTGTCTGGTGGATGTTTAAAACGGGCTATCGACTGAAGCAATAATGGAAGGAACCAGAGCGCCACTCTTATGCTCCGGTTCCTTCCACCCGCACTACGCTGCCTGAGGCTTGCGCCCGATGGCCTCCATACTCTCGGGCGCCGTACCGGCCCAGTACGGGTCAGCACGCAGGCGGTCGAAATAGGCATTCAGGCGTGGATAGCCAGACCAGTCAAAGGGGGTGAATTCTTTAAACCCTTCAATACTGACCATGGAATAATCAGCCAGCGTAATACCGTCGCCGACCATATAGTCACGATCTGCAAGGTGGTCTTCCAGCACGCGCGCAAATCCCTGCAATGATTCCGACGCAGCATCGACCAGCGGCGGGTTGGGTTCCTGTTGCAAGAGCTTGGGCTTAAGCACTGTTTCAAACATGACGGTAGCCAACGCGTTATTGAAATGCGCCGTTTCCCAAAATTGCCAGCGCACGATACCCGCACGGACCTGTGGGTCCCGGGGAAATAATGCATTGGCAGGCACCCTGTCGGCAAGATACTGCATGATGGCATTAGATTCCCACAGGGAAAAATCACCGTCGACCAGGACCGGAACCCGGCCATTCGGGTTCAGTGCGAGGTACTCGGTTGTGGCCAGATCGCCGTCCAGTAAACCCAGATATTCGATATCGACCTTTAAACCAAGATTGTTGATGGTTGCCTGTACTTTGCGGCAGTTTCCGGACCCTACGATTGCATAAAGCTTCATCTGCTTCTCTCCCTGGTTGGTTAATGGCTTGCATAAAGCAAGTTATGGCAGTATAGGAGATTACTTGTATAATGCAAGTAATATTTCAGGGACTCCAAATCATGCCGTGTGATGAAAAAAAACGCCGATCGCTGTGCCCGGTCACCTTTGCCCTCGACCAGGTCGGGGACAAGTGGAGCCTGCTGGTCGTGCGCGACCTGATGTTGCTGGGGAAAAAAACCTATGGGGAGTTTCTCGAATCCGCCGAAGGCATAGCGACGAACGTGCTGGCCAATCGACTGAAGTGCCTGGAAGCGGGGGGCATTATTGAAAAGGCCCGTGACCCGGAAAACAAACGCCGTTATTTATACAGCCTGACCGAGAAGGGTTTCGATCTTACACCAATATTGCTGGAGATGATTCGCTGGAGCGCACACCACGATTCAGATGCCGGTATCCCCAAAGATTTTCTCGACATGATCGAGAATGACCGGGAAAGGCTGATTGCAAAAGTGCGTGCGGGAATGACGCTTTAAACCAGAAAATCACAATACCCTGCAAGCACGTTTTCCGGTAGCTGGTAATACACTTTTTGACCCAGGCGGGAACGTCCTGCCCTTTCCGTATCGACACTTTGAAAATTGCCTGAAGTCACGCTGGTAGCCATTTTCAGCGATTTATAGAGGCATTACGCGCCAGC
>CAJXFW010000215.1 GCA_913053655.1 uncultured Thiogranum sp.
GCCTCCTAAGCGCTAGGTCGGAGGTTCGAATCCTCTCCGGGACGCCATATCGGTGTTTACACTTTGCGCTTGACTTCAATGATGTTAGGCAGCTGACCGATTCTGCTGAGTATGCGACTCAGCTGCCCGATATCAGTTACCTCGATATGCAATTCCATCCGCGCAACAAGATCCTTCCGGTCTGTATAGGTATTGACTCCGAGTACGTTGATCTGGTCGTTTGCCAGCAAGGTCGATACGTCGCGCAGCAGGCCGGGGCGATCGTACGCCTGGATCTGGATATCCACCGGGAACACCCGGTCCGGTAATGCGCCCCATTCGACATCGATCAGACGATCCCGGTCTTCATCCTTAAGGCGCAACACGTTGGAACAGTCACGGCGATGAATGGTGACACCGCGCCCGCGCGTGATATAACCGACAATGGCGTCATTGGGTACCGGCCGACAACAACGCGCTGTGTTGGTTAACAGGTTCCCCACACCCAGGATGGTGAAATCCTCGGATTCCTGCCGGGCGGGCTGACGTCGTTTTGAAGTTGGCAGGGACAGCGGCTGGTCGGCACCGGTCTGTACCAGACCCTGTACAACGCTGACAACCTGGCCCAGCTGCTGGTCACCCCGACCCAGCGCCGCCATCATGCTGTCCGCGTCCTTGTAATTCAGCTTCTTCACCACTTTATCCAGCTGGCTTCCGGACAGGCCCAGGCGATGCAGTTCACGTTCCAGCGCCGTTCGCCCGGCTGTCACGCTGATATCCCGGTCCTGTTCCTTGAACCAGTGGCGCACCTTGGCGCGCGCACGCGGAGTTTTCAGGTAACCCAGGTGAGGGTTCAGCCAGTCGCGACTCGGTGCAGCCTGACGCGCTGTCAATACTTCCAGCTGCTGGCCGCTGTGAAGCTCGCAGGTTAACGGAACAATACGACCATCAACCTTTACCCCACGACAGCGGTGACCCACGTCAGTATGAATGTGGTACGCGAAATCCAGTGCTGTCGCTCCCACCGGCATGTCAATAACCTTGCCCTGCGGGGTCAGCACGTAGACACGCTCATCCAGCGACTCGGATTTAAAGCGGTCGACAAAATCGTCAGCCGACTGTTCTTCCTCTTTCCATTCGAGCAACTGGCGCAGCCAGGCAATCTTCTTTTCAAAACCGGCATCGTAATGTGCGCCTTCCTTGTAACGCCAGTGGGCGGCAATGCCCAGCTCAGCGTGCGCGTGCATATCACGGGTACGAATCTGTACTTCGACCGGCTTACCCTCCGGTCCCACGACTGCGGTGTGCAGGGAGCGGTAGTTATTGGTTTTCGGGTTAGCAATATAGTCGTCGAACTCGCGCGGTACATGACGCCACAGACCGTGCACTATCCCCAGCACGGCATAGCACTCACCGGGCGTGTCTACCAGCACCCTGACGGCCTGAACATCAAAGATTTCGTGAAAATCGACATTCTTGCGCTGCATCTTGCGCCAGATGCTGTAGATATGTTTTGGCCTTCCGGTAATCTCCGCCTGGATACCGGCGCGCTCAAACTCCTTTAGCAGGCTTTCCTTGACCAGTTCGATGTGCCGTTCACGATCAATGCGTCGCCCGTCAAGCAGGGTGGCAATCTGGCGATAGGCTTTATCGTCCAGGTAGCGTAACGCCAGATCTTCCAGCTCCCACTTGACCTGCCATATACCCAGACGATTTGCCAGTGGCGCGTAAATATCCAGGGTTTCGCGAGCAATCCTGCGCTGGCGCTCTTTACTCAGGTAACGCAATGTGCGCATATTGTGCAGGCGATCAGCGAGCTTGATCAATACCACCCGGACATCTTCCGCCATGGCCAGCAGCAGTTTGCGTACATTTTCTGCGTGACTTGGTTCGACCGCACCTTTACCCGGGGCTGCATCGCGGATTTCGTCGATGTGGCCCATCTTGGTTACGCCGTCAACCAGTGTCGCCACGTTGGCGCCAAACTCCTTTTTGATCACATCAAGAGAAACGTCGGTGTCTTCGACGACATCGTGTAGGACTGAAGCGGCCACCGCTTCATGATCGAGGTGCAGATGATGGACGGTCTCGGCGACTGCCAGACAGTGCACCAGGTAGGGTTCGCCGGAAGCCCGCACCTGTTCCTTGTGTGCTTTTTGCGCCAGCTCCAGAGCCGCCTGGATGACTTTCTGCTCCGACTCGCTACGACCCTTACCGACCACAGATAGCCAGGCATCCAGGTCCGGTGCCTGTCCATCCGAAGGCGTTGTGCTTTCTGCGCGAGCTACCATAACTTTAAGTGTAGCCCTACAACGGGACCGGGGCTATCGGGTTTCAGCCTTGAATGCGCTCAAATCGGCGAGCAGGGATTCCAGCACTGCTTCGAGTGCGTCCTGCATGGCCCGAGCACTGGCGTGCATATCCTTGCCGTTGCTCTCCTGTTGCTGGAGATACGTACCTGTCCACAGCAGGGAACCGGAACGTTCCGAATACAGGGAGACCTCCAGTTCGAGCTCGACTTTCGGCGCACCGTCTCTCACGACCCGCTCGAAACGTAATAGTCGCGTGGATAGACGGTAGTCTGTTTTCACACGGCGAGAATCATCCTGGACACTGTCGGCTACCCCACTGCTGCGCAGGTAGTGCAGCAGTACCTGGTGGATCATTCTTGGGGGTTGATCGACCCAGAACTCGTAATGGTAACGTTGCAGCTCCAGCGGTTTACGCATATCCCGATACAGCACCGCACGCCCGCCGCGCAGCGGGTCAGCCACTATAGGGTCCACACGCAGCCCGCCGTGCAGCACGGGTTGCGGTAATACCGATGCAACAGAAACATTTGTTTGCAACTGGTAGAAACGATCTTCCGGTACCGGGCCCGTACTACCGCAGCCAGCCAGAATGAACACCAGTGCCAGACAAGCGCTGAACCGCCTAGTCACGTCTCACCCCCGTATCCCGTGGCACGGAACCGCCAATCAAACGCCCGGGGTTTTCGCGGATCTGGTGGCTGAATTCGCTCATGTTGCGAGTGGTACTGTCCAGGTTCTGCAGAATACCGTCGCTGTAGCGGGAGACCTGCTCCAGCAGACGGCGCAGACCCACCACCGCCTGTTGCAAATCCGGCCGGCTCTCCGTGACCAGGCTGTCCAGTTTCCGGATCAGGGCCTGTGCTTCCTGCTGTACATCCACCAGCCCCGCAGACAGGGCACGTAAATCTGTAGCAGTCCCCTCGACATTGTCCAGCGTACGCCGAATCTGTACTTCGGTTTCCGCATTCAGTATACCGGACAGATGGGTAGCACTTTGATCCAGTTTGACCACCAGCTCCTGCATGCCTTCCATTATCACTGGCAAACCTGAATCAATTTCGCTGGCCATCTGCTGGACGGTATGATTAAGCGTTTCAATCATGGGCCTGATAGCGTTTTCACTGAGATCACTGAACTCACCCGCCACCGC
>CAJXFW010000216.1 GCA_913053655.1 uncultured Thiogranum sp.
TGGAGCTGCTGGGCCCAACGGGGGTACTGGTGCTGGGTGGTTTACTTATGCTGCTGGCAGTGCTGGCTCTGAGCAAGCGGGCAAAACAGCCACCCGTCATCACTACACTCAAGGAAGGTGAACAGAGCCCCGGCGGCATTGTCGGTACCATTGTAAAATACGGCATCCTGGCAGGCATGTGGTATCTCTTCGCACCCGGCATTCTTGCAGCAGTGGTATCCTGAAGGGAGAGGAGTCAAACCCTGTCGCGGCCGAGGGGGCCGCTCCTGCAGGTGACCGCAAATTTGCGATTCCAATTGCGAACTGTGTCACACCTCTCCCGTGCAACCCTAAACATTCGCAGTCTTTGTCCGTTAAAACGGATAGTAACCGGGCAATCCGCTCACCCCGGGCAACAAGAAAGACCAGCCATGCAGACAATACTGATTATCAATTCAAAAGGCGGTAGCGGCAAAACGACGCTGGCAACCACCATAGCAAGTTATTTTGCCGGCACGAACAAAAAAACCGCGATCATGGATTATGATCCGCAGGGATCAAGCTTGCATTGGCTGAAAATACGTTCCAAAGGTGCCAACACTATCCACGCCGCCGACGCTGCCGCCCAGAAGGGGACCCTGATGCGCAGCCTGCAAATGTATGTTCCGGGGGATACCGAAAAACTGATTATCGATGCACCCGCCGGCGTGGACGGCGTGTTGTTGCAGGAGATGGTCAAAAAAACCGATTACATTATTATTCCCGTCGCCCCTTCTGCTATCGACATTCATGCCACTGCCTGTTTCATCAAGGATCTGTTACTCAAGGGCGGAATCCGAAAACAGAAAACGAAGGTAGCGGTGGTCGCCAACCGGGTACGCAAAACCATGCCGATTTACGAACCCTTGGAACGCTTTTTACAGGTATTAAGCCTGCCTTTCCTGACAAAGATTTCCGACTCCGACCAGTACATTCTGGCAGCGGAACAGGGAACAGGTATTTTTGAAATGGATGAAAAAGATGTCGCAAAGGAACGAAAAGAATTCGAGCCCATACTAAACTGGCTGAATCCGGATGCGGATCAGCAGACAACCAGACCAGAGAATGTCGTAAACTTCGACCGCGCACGTAACGGGGTATGATTGCCGGTAAAGTCGTGCCCACGGCTTATCATCACTGACCCGTGGCGTCACCTTCTGCAGTAATTATTTCCATCGGCACCACTTCCAGAGAAATACTGTTCAGGCGCCGGTCCGGCACCTTGCGGCGATCGAAACGAATAACGTCTCCGTTACTATCCACAAAGGGGAAGCGGGGTGCTGGCTTGAAACTACGCCTTTCATTTTTAATTCTCAGATCTTTCATCGGCTGAAACCAGGTAGCTGTCGAGTTATTGGGTTATTTTTCCCAATTATGACATTGAATGTCTGTGTAATCAAGCACTGCGCCACCAAATCCGCCCGAAAACCTTCCGCGGCGAGGGAGCATGGTGGGTGGCGACCACCTGCCGTCAAACGGCTGCGCTGACCCGGTCACCCACCTGTAGGAGCGGTCCCCTGACCGCGACAAACCACGCCACCTCCACCCCCGCCCCGCCAACCTCTCAACACTCGCCAACGTAGGGTAATCCCCCCCGGAAAATAAATGGAGTCTGACCCCATTTATTCAGACCCCATTTATTCACCGAAAATCGGGGTTCATAGTGGGTGCTTCATAACCCTACGCGTCAGAAACAGGCTGACCGTCCCCTTTTCTAGAGAACGACCGGACAGTACAGGGCCTCCAGGTCAACCCGGGTGCATCGGTCGAACAGGGTGCGGCTTTCCGGATTTTCAAGAATCTCCCGCGCCACAATCAAGCCGGTGGCTGACCAGACCTGGAAATAGTTGGCGCGGCGCCCGATGAGACCGCCACGCTTGCCGTCATAATATTCCGGCCATTGGTCCGCCTCGACGCGCTCGGTCAGGCGTGCCAGGGCGCGTTCGGCCAGATCGGTGCGTCCGCAGCGTACTGCGGCACCCACGAAGGACCAGATCAACACCGGCCAGTTGCCGCCGTTGTGGTAGGACCATGCCACGTTTTTGGGATCACTCCCGGTGTGCATCATCCACTCCTTGCCCGCCAGGGCGGGATAGACGATCTTCAAAGGCATTTCGCCCATGAGCTCGTCCCAGTGCAGCTCGAACAGGTTCATGATCGCCGCGGTCTCCTCCGGGGTAGCCATATCAAACAGGATCGCCAGCAGATTGCCCTGGGTAAAGAACCGGAAATCCACCCGTCCCGGACCCTGGTTACCCACCAGGTAACCTGAATGCATATCCAGCCAGCCGTCCATCCAGTCCGGGATGCTTTCCGGGTAGACGTTCAGCACATTGGTGGCATCAACGCCGGACTCCTCCGCCTTGAAGCGGTGGATCTCGTTGAGCCGTTCCCGGTCTACCCAGTAGTGCCGACGCACATAGCGGCGCAGGCTGTGGATGCGGATGTCCAGATTCTCCAACACGGCTGATTCCGAACCGCTGCAACTGAGCAGCTGGCGCGCGCTTAACAGCATGCCGTAGAACAGCGCCTGAATTTCCAGCGGATTACCGTGGACCCCCATGCGCCGGTCGATCATGAACGAGCCGTCCGGGACCAGCAGTGTGGGAGCGGATCCAAAGCTCTCGCGCAGATACAGATCCAGGATCTCGCGCATACAGGTCTGGACCTCTTCAGTGCGCACGTAACCCCAGTCGCCGGTGGTCACCACATAAGCGCGCAGCAACAACATCCACCACATGGCGGAGTCCACCGGAATCACCCGTCCGATGGCCCTGTCGCCGAAATCCGCTTCCAGTCTCTCCTCGCCATCGCCGGTGACGACCTTGAAGCTGGCGGGCATCAGACCGCGGGAACGGCTGTGGCCTTCCAGCACCTGCTGCTGCCCGCGCAACTGCATCACCGTGGTGAGGAAATTGCGCACAATGGCAGTCTCCCCGCGCATCAGGAATACCAGCGCCGAAGGTACGAAGTCCCGGACGAAGCACTCAGTGTAGTTGGCTGCCACCGGGTTGGGGTCGCAGGCGGCCGAAGTCCCCACCGGTTCACCCCGGTAGTGGATGATGGAGTCGTTCAGAAGCTTGACGGCGTTTGGCAGAGACATCTGACCCCTTGTTGAGTATCGGCTTTATCGACCATTGCTAGCCATTCCTTTTTTTCTCGAAGGTCACACTAAGAACGCGATCGCCAAGACGCCGTCCGTTCAGCGCATTGAGGGCAGCGCCGGTGTCCTGTTCGTCCAGCTGCACAAAACCGACCCCGCCACAGCGCCCTGTCATTATGTCCGTCGCGAGGTTGACCGATATGACATCACCAAACTCCGAGAACAACTTATTCAAACTTTCCACGGTTGTACGCGAAGACAAATTTTGCACCATCATTTTCGTCATCGTCATAATTAT
>CAJXFW010000217.1 GCA_913053655.1 uncultured Thiogranum sp.
CCTTTGCCATTAAACCGATGAACTGTCCGGCGCACATTCAGATCTATAACCAGGGGCTGAAGAGTTACCGTGACCTGCCACTGCGGCTGGCCGAATTCGGCTCCTGTCACCGTAACGAGCCGTCCGGCACCCTGCATGGTTTGATGCGCGTACGCGCCTTCGTGCAGGACGATGCGCATATTTTCTGTACCGAGGCACAGATTCTCGATGAGGTGTCTGATTTCATCGATCTGCTGTTTGAAGTGTACGGCGACTTCGGGTTTAACGATGTGATTATCAAACTCTCCACCCGTCCGGAAAAACGCGTGGGTGCCGACCACCTGTGGGACAAGGCGGAGAAATCCCTGGAAGAAGCCTTGAATCTCAAGAAGCTCGACTGGGCGCTGCAGCCGGGCGAGGGCGCTTTTTATGGTCCGAAAATAGAGTTTTCGCTGAAAGACTGTCTGGAGCGCGTCTGGCAGCTGGGGACTATCCAGCTGGATTTCTCCATGCCGGATCGGCTGGGCGCGACCTACATTGCCGAAGATGGCAGCAAGCACGTTCCGGTGATGTTGCACCGCGCCATCCTGGGCTCACTCGAGCGTTTTATCGGTATTTTGATCGAACATTACGCCGGCGCCCTGCCGCTCTGGCTGGCGCCGATTCAGGTGGTGGTGCTCAATATCACCGACAATCAGGCCGATTATGTGAAAAAAGTTGAGGAAGCCTTGAAAAATCAGGGGCTGAGGGTCAATTCGGACTTGAGAAACGAGAAGATCGGCTTTAAAATCCGCGAGCACACAATTCAACGCATCCCGTATTTGCTGGTAGTCGGCGATCGGGAGGTGGAATCGGACACCGTGGCCGTGCGCACGCGCAGCGGCAAGGATCTGGGTAGCCTGTCCTTGCAAGCCTTGTCAGAAGGGCTGAACGCAGAAATCGCGAGCCGCGGCCGTACTATTTTGGAGACCTGAATATCGCTGCAGCAAACAGACTGAAACACCGACTCAACCATAACATCGACGCTACGGAAGTGCGCGTAGTGGGCGCAGAGGGCGAACAGCTCGGCGTTATCACACTGGAGGAAGCCCAGAAAGTCGCCGACGAGGCCAGCCTCGATCTGGTTGAAATTTCACCTCAGGCCGAGCCACCCGTATGCAAAGTGATGGACTACGGCAAGTTCAGGTTTGAGGAACAGAAAAAACGCCAGGCTTCGCGCAAAAAGCAGAAGCAGATACAGGTCAAGGAAATCAAGTTCCGCCCGGGTACGGATATCGGGGACTACAACGTCAAGCTGAAAAACCTGACACGGTTCCTTACCGAAGGCGACAAGGTCAAGGTCACGCTGCGTTTCAGAGGACGTGAAATGGCGCACCAGGAACTGGGCCGTGATTTATTAAAGCGCGTCGAGGGAGACCTCGAAGAGCTCGGGTCTGTAGAGCAGTTCCCGAAGATGGAAGGCCGGCAGATGATTATGGTACTGGCACCGAAAAAGAAGTAGGTTATTTGGGGACAGACCCGAATGGCACTAAGTTAAGCCAAAATAGCACCCGTCATCCCGGCGCAGGCCGGGATCCAGGCTGTTTAATCAGGCCTCATGGATTCCGGCCTGCGCCGGAATGACGGGAATACGTACATTTAAGGCTTAACTTAGCGCCATTCTACTCTGACCCCAATTAAAACCAGAGTCGTCCCGGGTACTCACCGCACCTAGGTGGCGATTTTTCAGGGGACACAGGGGGACAGATTTTAAATCTGTCCCCACCCCATTATATTAAGCGGGAGAGATACTATGCCAAAGATGAAAACCAATCGCGGTGCCGCCAAGCGGTTCCGCCGTTCCGCCAGTGGTGGCTTTAAGCGCGGTCAGTCGCACCGTCGCCACATCCTCACCAAAAAGAGCAGCAAGCGCAAACGTCAGCTCGGCATGCCCGAGCAGATTAACGACGCCGATCATCGTGCCGTGCGGCGCATGCTGCCATACCTTTGAGTGGAGTGAGGATTAAGTCATGCCAAGAGTAAAACGTGGAGTGCAGGCTCACGCCCGCCATAAGAAAGTTCTGGAACAGGCCAAGGGTTATTACGGTGCGCGCCGCAAGGTCTACCGTGTCGCCAAACAGGCCGTAATCAAAGCGGGGCAGTATGCCTACCGTGACCGCCGCCAGCGTAAACGCCAGTTTCGCGCCCTGTGGATTGCGCGCATTAACGCTGCGGCACGTGAAAACGGCCTGTCTTACAGCCGTTTCATTAATGGGCTGAGCAAGGCCGAAATCGAAATCGATCGCAAGGTACTCGCTGACCTGGCGGTATTCGACAAGGTCGCGTTCAGCGCACTCGCGGAACAGGCCAAAGCCAGTCTGACAGCCTGACCAGGTAAATCGGGGACAAGAAATTGGTCCCCCCGTCATTCCGGCGAATGCCGGAATCTATACGGCCTGATTAAACAGCCTGGATCCCGGCCTGCGCCGGGATGACGGGGGTATTTGGGCTTGACTTAGTGGTATTGGGTGCTCGCGATGACGAGTAATTAATCCAGGAGACTATCGGTGGAGGCGTTAGCCGCTCTAGAACAACAAGCCAGAGAGGCTGTCGATAAAGCTGCGGACCTGAAGGCACTGGACGAAATCCGCGTCCATTTTCTGGGGAAAAAGGGCGTTCTGACGCAGCAGCTGAAACAGCTCGGCAAGCTGCCTGCGGAGCAACGTCCCGCGGCCGGACAGGCTATCAACGTCGCCAAAAAACAGGTCCAGGAATCGATAGAAGCGCGCAAACAGCGTTTGCAGAATGCCGAACTGGAACAGCGGCTGACGGCTGAGAAAATCGATGTAACCCTTCCCGGACGCGGTCAGCACAGTGGCGGTATCCATCCCGTCACGCGTACCTTGCAGCGCATCAGGCAGCTGTTTTCCAGCATGGGTTTTGAGTCCGTCGAAGGGCCGGAGATCGAGGACGATTACCATAACTTCGAAGCGCTGAATATTCCCGAGCATCACCCGGCGCGTGCCATGCACGATACCTTCTACATCGATGCGCACCACGTGCTGCGCACGCATACATCGCCGGTGCAGATCCGGGTCATGGAAACGCAGAAACCGCCCTTCCGTATTATCGCCCCCGGGCGTGTTTACCGTTGTGATTCTGATCTCACCCACACACCCATGTTTCACCAGGTCGAAGGTCTGCTGGTGGATGAGAATGTCAGTTTCGCTGACCTGAAAGGCATGCTGGAAGAGTTCCTGAAACACTTTTTCGAGCGTGATGATCTGGGCGTGCGTTTCCGGCCATCCTATTTCCCTTTTACCGAACCTTCTGCCGAAGTCGATATCGAGTGTGTCATCTGTTCGGGAAAAGGCTGCCGGGTGTGCAGTCACAGTGGCTGGCTGGAAGTGCTGGGTTGCGGCATGGTGCACCCCAACGTATTCGAACACG
>CAJXFW010000218.1 GCA_913053655.1 uncultured Thiogranum sp.
TCGTGCATGGGCGTTACGATGTGGTGTGCCCGGTGGATCAGGCTTACGCCCTGCACCAGGCATGGCCGGAATCCAGGCTCAACATTGTGCCGGGTATCGGACATTCTCTGGCTGATCCGGCGATGGTGGATGCCCTGGTGCGAGCGACTGACGGGTTTGCCGAGCAGTTGGCATGATCGCCCTGCTGCAACGCGTCACCCAGGCCTGGTTCGATTATTTTGTCGAGCGGTCCCGGGATCGACATGATCCGGTTGGGTGCGGACGGTTTGGAGCGGACATGCAGGTCGGGCTGGTAAATGATGGCCCGGTTACGTTCTGGTTGCAGGTTTCGCCCTGTTAGTTTTCCGGCCTAGCGGTGTTCTTTCACATGATCGCAGGGTCGCCGGAAATAGCAGGTCAGGGCGGAGGTGCTGGACGTAAGCAACCAGAACGTAAAGAAGCCGCTGCTGTAAACGGCCATACGACTGATATCCGCGTGCCCGGTCAGCAGGGTCAGTTCCAGTGGATCGAAGACAGTAAAGAACAGACCGGTGGCAATTCCGGACATGATAAAGGATGGCCAGAGAATGGAAGCGATACGCTGGACAACCGGTATGCCGGTATTTCCTTGCTGCTCTGTCAGGTCGTCGGTGCTCATAGGGACGCTCCTGTCAGCTATTGGGTCTCAGGTAGGCCTGGAAGGGTCCGTTAATTGTCAGCCCGGAACGAATTTCCCATGACCGGTCAGAAGGTTGCAGAAACAGGTACCACTTACCGTTCCGCAACGCAGGCAGTTTTGCTGTATATCGTCCGTCGGGTTGGCGTTGCAGGGTGATCTCCTGATCAAGCTCGGCGCGTGTCGCATGGACAATGCGCAGGGTTATGCTGTCGGTTGTGAGCGGTGCGTGGCTGTCCATGCTCAGGCTGAGCATTTTTCCGTCGCCGCGTAACAAGCCGGTCAGCCCCAATAGCGCGGCCGCATGCTGGCGATGCAATTGCTGGTTGATGGCCAGCCCTTCCTTATAGTAATCATCTACCACCAGCGCATGGGGGCTTTGCAGTGCGAGGATAAGGGTGGCTATGCCGCCGATAACGGCACTGGCAGGCAGCGCGATCAGGAACCAGGGCCAGCCCTGGCGATACCAGGCGAGTGTTTCGGGAGTGGAAGGTTGTTCGTACATGCGGCTACCTCGACATTACCGGACCCAGGAAACGGGCATCCCGGGTGAGTGAAAGTTTGCGGTTATCTGCGGCGGTCAGGGTGAATTTAATCTGATTTGACGCCCGCTTCAGCTCAATGGGGTCAACGCGCACGGACACCGGCAGGCCGACAACTTCACCTGCCGGGACTTCAACATAGGGTTTACGCATGACCAGCTCCAGCCCTGTCAGTCCGGGTTCTGCTCCGGAAACTTCCAGTTTATAGCGGTGTGCCCGTTCATCCATATTGATCACCTTGAGCGTGTAAACGTTCTCAATAAGTCCCTGCGAGGTTTCCCGATACAGACTGTTACGGTCACGGATAACATCCAGTCCCAAAGGCAGGCGCTGGCTGATCGCATATAACAGCCCTGCGCTCAGCACCACCAGTAATACGGTATACATAATGGTACGTGGCCTGATGATACGGGTGCGCAGGCCGGTCATCGCACGTTCGGTAGTGTAGCGGATCAGGCCGGCCTGGTAGCCCATTTTGTCCATGACCTGATCACAGACATCGACGCAGGCAGCGCAACCGATGCATTGGTACTGCAGTCCGTCACGGATGTCGATGCCGGTCGGACAGACCTGTACGCACAGGGTGCAGTCGACACAGTCACCCAGTCCCGCCTGCCCGGGATTGGTATTCTTCTTGCGCGAACCGCGCGGATCACCACGCTCATTGTCATAGGCGATAACCAGGGTATCGCGGTCGAACATGGCACTCTGAAAGCGCGCATAGGGGCACATATAGATACACACCTGTTCGCGCATCCAGCCGGCATTGCCATAGGTCGCAAAGCCGTAAAAGAATACCCAGAAGGTTTCCCAGGGGCTGAGGTTGAAGTTGATCATCTCGGTCGCCAGTTCACGGATCGGTGTGAAATAGCCAACAAAGGTAAAGCCGGTGTACAGCGAGAAAATAATCCAGATAGCGTGTTTGGTCGCCTTGACGCGCAGCTTGGCCGGCGTCATGTTCGATTTATCGCGTTTGATCTGCTGGTTGCGGGTGCCTTCCACCTTGCGTTCGATCCACAGGAAAATCTCGGTCCACACCGTTTGCGGGCAGGCGTAACCGCACCACAGCCGTCCGGCCAGCGAGGTGACATAAAACAGCGCGAGCGCGGCGATGATCAGCAACCAGGCGAAATAGAACAGATCCTGCGGCCAGAACGTCAGGCCGAAAATGTAAAATTTACGCGCCGGCAGATCCAGCAGTACCGCCTGGCGTCCGCCCCAGGGTAGCCAGGCCACACCGTAAAACAGGCTCAGGAGTGTGGTGACACCCAGCATCCGCAGGTTGGCGAATATCCCGTGCACCTCGCGCGGATAGACTTTTTGGTGGCTGGCATACACCTCCTCCCCGGCGGGGGTCGGCGGGTTTTCCGCCGGAGGAGGTGGCAACGTACCTGCCTGGTCATCCTTCATACGGGAGGCGTACTAGTTGGACAAGCTATAGATATAGGTTGCCAGCAGGTGCGCCTTGTCTTCACCCAGGAAATTCCGGTGTGCCGGCATATGCCCATTGCGGCCATTACTGATGGTTTGCCGGATAACGCCCGGGGAGCCACCGTACAACCAGCTGCTGTCGGTCAGATTCGGTGCACCCAGCGCAGTATTGCCGGTACCCTCCGCACCATGGCACGCAGCGCAATAGGTCGCAAAAAGCGCTTTTCCGGCCGCCGCTTTTCCGGCATCGGCATCACGCCCGCTCAGGCTGATCACGTAGGCGGTCACTTCATCCACCCCCTTGTCACCGAGCACCGCCCCCCAGGCCGGCATGACGCCGTTACGGCCGTCAAGAATACTCAGCTCGATGGTGTCGGGTTCGCCTCCGTACAGCCAGCTGTTATCACCCAGATTGGGAAAACCGGGGCCGCCGCCGGCATCAGAGCCGTGGCAGCTGGCGCAGTAGTTAACGAACAGGCGCTGACCGACCTTGAGAGCGCCGGGGTTGCCGGCCAGCTGGGCAATAGGGGTACTGGCATACTTTGCGAACAGCGGCCCGTAGGTGTCCTCTGCGGCCTGCATCTCCTTTTCGTAAGCATTCTGGTCAGTGTAGTTGAGGAGCCCGCGCCAGGTTCCGAGTCCCGGGTAGAGCACCAGGTACACGGCGCCGAAGATCATGGTGATATAAAACAACCATAGCCACCAGCGTGGTAGCGGGTTGTTATACTCCGCCAGCGTTCCTTCATCCCAGCTGTGCCCGGTGGTGTCCCCCGCAGCGG
>CAJXFW010000219.1 GCA_913053655.1 uncultured Thiogranum sp.
GGCTGGCTGGAAGTGCTGGGTTGCGGCATGGTGCACCCCAACGTATTCGAACACGTCGGTGTTGATAACGAACAATACACCGGCCTGGCATTTGGCATGGGCGTCGAACGCCTGGCCATGCTCAAGTACGGTGTAAACGATCTCCGCCTGTTCTTTGAAAATGACTTGCAGTTCCTGCGGCAATTCAGATGAAGGCGTCCGGATTATGAAATTCAGTGAAGCCTGGTTGAGAGAATGGGTAAACCCAGCGCTGGACACGCAGCAGCTGGCGGAGCAGCTGACCATGGCGGGTCTGGAAGTGGATGCTGTTGAGCCTGTCGCCGCTGAGTTCAGCGGGGTCGTCGTTGCCGAGGTGCTTTCTGTCGAGCCGCATCCCGACGCCGATAAATTGCGCGTCTGCCAGGTTTCGGCCGGCGAAGACGAGCCGCTTCAGATTGTTTGCGGTGCGCCCAACGTCCACGCTGGAATGAAAGCGCCGCTGGCCACCGTCGGTGGACGCATGCCGGGCGAACTGAAAATCAAAAAGGCCAAACTGCGTGGCGTGTCATCGTACGGCATGCTGTGTTCTGCGCGTGAACTGGGTTTGAGTGATGAACACCAGGGGCTCATGGAACTGCCGGGTGATGCGCCTGTGGGATGTGATCTGCGCGACTATCTCGCCCTTGATGATGTTTCCATCGATGTTGACCTGACTCCGAATCGCGGTGACTGCCTGGGGATGGAAGGTGTAGCACGTGAAGTCGGTACGCTGACCGGTACAGATCTGACACCACCGGTGTTCGAACCGGTTGCCGCTGCCTGCGATGACCGGATCCCGATTGATGTGCAGGCGCCGGAAGCGTGTCCGCGTTATCTGGGCCGCGTTATTCGTGGCATTAATCCCGGTGCAGAGACGCCGCTGTGGATGCAGGAAAAGCTGCGCCGCGGGGGTATCCGCAGCCTCGGCCCGGTGGTGGATGTGACCAACTACGTGTTGCTGGAACTTGGTCAGCCGATGCATGCCTTCGACCTCGACAGACTGTCCGGTGGCATCGTGGTGCGCTACGCCCGACAGGGTGAAAAACTGACTTTGCTGGACGACCGCAGCATTGATCTGGATGAGCAAAGCTTGCTGATCTGCGATCAGGATAACGCGCTGGCGTTAGCAGGTGTGATGGGGGGTATTAATTCAGGGATTTCGGAAACGACGGACAAGTTGTTTCTGGAGGTGGCTTTTTTTACACCCGAAAAAATTGCCGGACGTGCCAGACACTATGGTTTAAGCACAGACTCATCCTACCGCTTTGAGCGTGGCGTGGATCCCGGGTTGCAGTTGCGCGCCATGGAACGGGCGACAGCACTGCTGGTGGAATTGCTGGGTGGTCAGGCAGGTCCGGTTATCGAGGTTGCGTCAAAGCCGCACCTGCCCGCCAAGTCGGCTATACAACTGCGTCGGGCGCGCATTAAAAGATTGCTGGGATTCGTTCCGACGGACGCACAGGTCGAGGACATACTTTCGCGTCTGGGCGTAGCCGTTGTGGCGAACAAGGCAGGCTGGAAAGCGACACCTCCGGGTTATCGTTTTGACCTGGAGATCGAGGCGGATCTCATCGAGGAAGTCGGCCGCGTGTACGGCTATAACAAATTGCCGACCGCCAACAACCACGGCGATCTGATTATACGGCCCATGCCGGAAGCCGTGACGCCACTTGAGCGATTGCAGGAATTACTGGTCGACCGGGGTTACCAGGAAGCGATTACCTATAGCTTTGTGGACGCTGCCATGCTGGAAGATGTGGAACCCGATAGCCGCGCCGTGGCCCTGAGCAATCCGATTTCGTCGGAGATGTCCATGATGCGAACCAGTCTGTGGGCAGGACTTCTGGGTGCAGTCCAGTACAATCTTGCACGCCAGCATAGTCGTATCAGATTCTTCGAGTCTGGACTTAAGTATTTCATTCAGAATAATGAAATTAAACAAATAAAAGTTCTGTCCGGGGTCGTTGTCGGTAGCCAGTATCCGGAACAATGGGGTATTGGGGATCAGGCGGCTGATTTCTTTGATATCAAGGGCGACGTTGAAGCGTTGCTGGATGCCGGCGGTATATCGGCTGAGTTTCAGGCGAGCAGGCATCCTGCGCTGCACCCCGGGCAGACCGCTGCCATTCTGGTCGACGGAGCACAGATCGGCTGGATCGGGTGTATCCATCCCGGATTGGCCCGGAAACACGGAATTCCCAGTAAAACCTGTCTGTTTGAGCTTGATATGGACGCAATGCTTAAAGGGCGGCTGCCAAGTTTTGAAAAACTCTCAAGATTTCCGACAATCCGCCGTGACTTAGCTATAGTAGTGGATGTGGAGATTCCGGCCAGCGCTTTATGCGACACGATTTACCAGCAGGCCGGACCGATGCTCAAGGATGTGCTGGTATTCGATGTATATCAGGGCAAAGGTATAGAATCGGGGCGAAAAAGCATCGCTTTAGGCTTGATTCTACAGGATTCTTCACGCACACTGACTGACGACGAGGTTGACTCGGTAAAAGCTGAAATTATCGGTCAACTGGAAAAACAATTTGCTGCAACCTTAAGAGAGTGAAACCATGGCGCTGACAAAAGCCGACATGGCAGAGAAGTTGTTTGAGGACCTGGGGCTCAACAAACGTGAGGCCAAGGAGCTGGTCGAGATGTTCTTCGAGAAGATCCGGCAGGCTCTGGAAGATGGCAAGCAGGTTAAGTTGTCCGGGTTCGGGAATTTCGATCTGCGTGACAAGAATCAACGACCGGGACGTAATCCCAAGACGGGTGAGGAAATTCCGATTTCCGCCCGACGGGTAGTGACATTCCGTCCAGGTCAGAAACTAAAAGCACGCGTAGAGGCCTATGCTGGAAGCCAGCAATAACAACGAATTACCCGCGATCCCTGGTAAACGTTACTTCACCATCGGTGAGGTCTCCGAGCTGTGCGGCGTAAAACCGCACGTGCTGCGTTACTGGGAGCAGGAATTTCCCCAGCTTAAACCCGTCAAGCGGCGCGGGAATCGACGCTATTACCAGCGCCACGACGTGATCATGATCCGTCAGATTCGCAGCCTGTTGTACGAGCAGGGATTTACCATCGGTGGTGCGCGTCAGCGCCTGTCGGGTGAAGAAGCCAAAGAAGATGTCAGCCAGCGCCAGCAGGTCGTTCGACAAATGCGCGGTGAGCTGGAAGAACTGCTGCAAATTCTCAAACGCTGATCTGTCCCCGTCCATAGTCCCCGTTTTCCCGATACTGTATGATGTCTCGCTGTTCGGGGCGTAGCGCAGCCTGGTAGCGCACCTGCATGGGGTGCAGGTGGTCGGAGGTTCAAATCCTCTCGCCCCGACCA
>CAJXFW010000220.1 GCA_913053655.1 uncultured Thiogranum sp.
ACCGATGTTGCAGGGCCGCTCTCCCGACTCGCCGGCTGGGTCTACCAGATACCGCGCTCCCGTGGGGACAGGCTGCGGGCGAGGCTAACAAACCTCAGCGAGGCGGACCCGGGATAACCGTATCAGCTGGTTGAAAAATACCCCCTACCCGACCGATTGTGCTGTCTTTACAGTGATTTCCCCGGAATAGAACACCCTTCAGTTGCATCCAGTGAGTGAGGAATAGTTAACATAAGTTAACAAAGGCGCAAAACTACAAAACGCGAGCCTTGCAGCGTGTGTCTGCGCCAGGCTGCTGCTAGCCGGGTTCGTATTGCCCACCGGGACATGGCGTAAATTTCATGGAAGGGGATGTGAAAAATTTTCGCAACTCACTGTTGTTATTTATTTTATTTTTAACAATCGTGTGCGGGCCTGTGTTCGCCAAAAATTTGGCTGCTGAAGAAGGGGACACGGTCCGTATCGGTGTCCTTGCCTACCGGGGCAAGGTACAGGCGCTGGAACGCTGGTCGGCAACCGCCCGCTATCTCTCCGAAAGTGTTGGTCGCCGTTTCGAGATCATTCCGGTGAACCTTGACGAAATAGCGGATGCCATCAAATCGGGGCGTATCCAGTTCACGCTGACGAACCCCGGCAACTATGTCAGCCTTGAGGCACAATTTGGTGCGTCGCGCATCGCAACCATGCAAACCAGGGAACGGGGACGCGCGCGGGTTCGTTTCGGTGCAGTCATTGTTACGCAGGCAGATAATTCTGATATCAGGTCACTCCGAGACCTGAAGGGAAAATCCTTTATGGCGGTCAGCCCTGTCGCCTTCGGCGGTTTTCAGATGGCCTGGCGTGAGTTGACCGAAAACGGCATCGATCCTTTCAGTGACTTCAGCGAATTACAGTTTGCCGGGTTTCCACAGGACAAGATTATCCGTGCCGTAGCAAACGGCAGCGTCGATGCAGCCACGGTTCGCGCGGAAACCCTCATGCGCATGGTCGAAGCCGGAACGGTAGAGCTGGACAGGTTCCGAATCCTGAATCCGCAGCACGGGAAAGACAGCTCACTTCCCCTGAGCACCCGGCTTTATCCCGAATGGCCGTTCGCTACCATGAAACATACACCCCGGGAGCTGGCAACCCGGGTGGCGCAGGCACTGCTGTCAATGCCGGCTGAGCACCCGGCGGCCCACACTTCGCGTACCGCCGGGTGGACGGTACCGCTTGATTATTCACCGGTACACAGGCTGATGAAGACATTGAAAATCGGACCCTACGAGGTATTGCGCCAGACGTCATTTACGGCGGTTCTGCGACGCTATGCCGGCTGGGTCGCAGCCGCCACAACGTTGCTGCTGATCCTGATCATTCTGAACGGCTACATATCCCGCACTAACCGCAAGCTCAAACATGCACAATGCGTTTTACACGATGAGATTTCCGAACGAAAGCGATCACAGGAAGCGCTCGCGCGCTATCGCGATACGCTGGAAGATCAGGTCGCTAAGCGCACTGAGGACCTGAAGAAAACCAACCGGTCACTGGAAAACAGCCGCATAGCACTGCGCGAACTGGTCAGGATCACCAGCGCCCCGGATTTGTCACACGACGAAAAACTTGCCCGACTACTGGATACCGGCCGCGACTACTTTGACTTGCCGGTTGCGGTGCTCGCGAGTATCGAAGCAGGTGGGCGACGGATCTGCAGGATTTCAGGTGATACCGGGCTGGTACCCGGCCGCTCCGGACCGTTGAACGAGACCTGTGTGTCCCGCCTGCTTGCGCACAAGGGCGAACCACTGGATATACCCGATCTTGACGCTGATGCAGGGATTGAGTGCGGATGCCGGCAGCAGGGATGGAAAAGTTATCTCGGTGCTGCTGTCATGGTCGATGGCCGTATTCACTGCACCCTGGAATTTGCAGGTACCCGCGCCCGCGGCCAGGTATTCAGCAAGTGGGATCATGAGCTGCTCAAGGTCATGGCGCAGTGGATAGGCGATGAAGTGGAACTGCAGATTGCGCACGAATCACAGCAACGCCACCAGGCCGAGTTCGCGCGTGTATCGCGCATGAGCACCATTGGTGAGATGGCAGCCAGTCTGGCACACGAACTCAACCAGCCGCTGACCGGCGCAATAAATTATTGCAGCGGGTGCCTGCGTATGCTGCGGGAAGGCAACACGAATACAGAAAAACTTACCCGGGGTATGGAGAGTGCTGTGGAAGGCGCAACGATGGCCGCAGACATCATCCGGCGCGTTCGCGGGTTTGTGCAAAAAGTGGATCCGAAAAAATCTGCAGTGGATCTTAATCGCGCAGTGAAGAATGTTGCAACATTGGTGATGCACGAAGCACGTCGCCACGATGTAGAGATCAGGCTTGATCTGGACGATCATCTTCCTCCGGTCGAGGGGGACATGATCCAGCTTGAACAGGTAGTGCTGAATTTCATTCGTAATGGCATCGACGCAATGGATTCGGTGCAGCCCGGGAGCCGGAATCTCACAATTACAACCCGGCGTACCAGAGAGTCAAAAGTGATGGTGAGTACAACAGACACCGGGGAAGGTATTGCAGAAGAGGCGATACCAAAGATTTTTGACGCATTCTATACCACGAAGCCGGACGGCATGGGGATAGGTCTGTCGATAAGCCGGTCTATCATCGAATCCCACCAGGGCAAAATCACGGCCAGGCCCCTTTCCGGTGGTGGTACCGAGTTTTTATTCGAACTTCCGATACTACAGGTGAGTTAGCCATGGATCCTACTGTCAATATTATCGATGATGACCGTCTTGCCAGAGAGTCGCTGAAATGGCTGGCAGAATCTGCGCACCTTTCAGTATGCGAATTTGAGTGTGGACACGACTTCCTCGAGCATTTTGACCAGAGGAAACCCGGGTGTGTGGTGCTCGATGTGCGTATGCCGGATATTAACGGCATGGAGCTGTATGCGCGCCTGAAAGAAACCGGAGCAACCACGCCTGTTATTATTGTAACGGGTCACGCGGATGTTGCCATGGCCGTCAGAGCAATGAAAGCCGGCGCTTACGATTTTGTCGAAAAGCCCTATAACGATGCATTGATGCTGGAGCGCATCCAGAGTGCGATCGCCCACGACAGGGACAGGCGCGAGAACCAGGTAAAGGTGGATGATGTCCGGTTTCGCATTGACCGGTTAACCCCGCGTGAACACGAAGTGATGACCTTTGTGCTTCGTTCCAAACGGAACAAGGTGATCGCATCCGAACTCGGTATCAGCATCAAGACGGTGGAGCTTCACCGTGCAAACCTCATGGCCAAGATGAATGCGACATCCCCTACCGAACT
>CAJXFW010000221.1 GCA_913053655.1 uncultured Thiogranum sp.
ACCTGGCTTGGACGCCTGCTTGTCGGCAATGGAAACGGCGACGACAACGACGATTAGAGCTTAACGAGCCTATAACGCGGCAGCAATATAAACCAGCTTGGCCAGGGTAATGCCTGAGGATAGCAGGCAGCATGTTCAGGGAGAAGTAAGGCATTCCCCTGGCCGATTCCTTTAGATCATAACCTCAATGAGACGATTACATAAAGGGGATAATTTGATGAATACGAATAGACATGCAACGAAAACGGTTCTGTCAGGACTATGCGCAATAGGTCTGCTGGGCGGTGCCCAGGCCGCCCTCGGAAGCCCATCGGATGACATGGTCTGTCCGGGTTTCCGCATCTGGGTATCTTCGGAGAACAATGCCAACGCCAACGAAAATAATGGCTTTATGTCGGTATTTTGTGGTATGCCCCCATACAACAACCTGGCCATTATCGACAGCACCCAGAAGAAGTCCCACCATCCGTGGGTCTCTCCTGACGGGGAACATGTGATCGGGGATAACCGCAAAGGCGATTCCGTAACTTTCTACAATGTAGATACCTTAACCGTCGACACCAGTGTCGGCAGCGGTGTATTGCCGGTGGGTGACGATCCCACCCACATGCAGTGGACCCGGGACAGCCATTTTGCCTTCATCGGCAATACCGGTAAGGTAGCGAACGGCGGTGGCTATGTATCGGTGATCGACGTTGAGCATCAGGTCGAGGTGGCACAGGTGCCGACTGATATCGCCGACCGCCGCAGCGGCACCCACGATGGGGTCATGACGCCCGATGGCAAGTATGTCTACTTCGGCAATAACAAGTGGAATTCCGCTTACAAGATCTCCACCAGTGAGGAGGATGGTTTTCCATTGATGCAGGAAATCAGCTTCGGTTTGTTCGGCAACGCGCCGAACAAGGTAAAACCCAATGGTCTCCGTATCACGCCCGACGGGTCGAAGCTATACGTCGTCAACGTGGAAGGGTCAGTGGCGGTGATACAGCTGAATGGTGAACATCCGGACACGGTCATCAAACAAATCGACATTCGCAACGGCTTTGCAAAACCCGGCAGCCATAATCCTCGCATCACAGCGGATGGTCGTTGGGTCTACGTGGGTAACCGCAGCTCCGGCCAGGTGGCAGTCATCGATGCCGGGATCGACGAAGTCGTGAAGTTCATCGACGCCGGTCCCGGCGCCAACACGCCGGATTTCACCCCGAATGGCAGGTATAGTGTGGTGCCCAACCAGAGTACAGACTTCGTATCGGTTATTGATGTGCAAGGTGATGTCAGCCTGGGCATCCCGCCTCATACTGAGGTTGCGGAGATTCCGACGGGCCTGGGACCTCACAATGTACGCTTCTCACCGGACGGCAAGACCGCCTTCGTGACCTGCAAGAACGACTCCGTAGTGTCGGTTATCGATATGGAAACCTTGAGCTTCAAGTATAATCTGGACGTGCCGGCCAATCCCAACGGCCTCATCATCCAGCTGACCGAAACCGACGATGACGACGACTGACAGCAGCAAAGGCCGGGGCAAAAGGGAGGACCGTGAATATCAGGACTGCGACAGTGCAGCTGTTACCACACCTGTAGCGAGGTTCAGCCGACTTTCAAAGAAAAACAGAGTCTGACGAGCTTGTAACTAACGTTTACCACACTTTGGCGCTACTCCCGTTTGATACGGGGTAGCGCTTTTTTATTCCCGGAATAGAACGCCCTTCAATTTCGTCACTATTAAGTGAGTTTTATTCGAATGAGTTAATCATGGATCCTACTGTCAGTATTATTGATGATGATCGCCTTGCCAGAGAGTCGTTGAAGTGGCTCGCAGAGTCTGCACACCTGTCAGTACACGAATTTGAATGTGGGCACGACTTCCTCGATCAATTTGACCAGAGGAAGCCCGGGTGTGTGGTGCTCGATGTGCGTATGCCGGATATTAACGGCATGGAATTGTGCGCGCGCCTGAAGAAAACCGGGGCAACCACGCCTGTCATTATTGTAACCGGTCACGCGGATGTTGCCATGGCGGTCAGGGCAATGAAGGCCGGCGCTTACGATTTTGTTGAAAAACCCTACAACGACGCCTTGATGCTGGAGCGCATCCAGAGTGCGATCGCATACGACAGGGACAAGCGTAAAAACCAGGCAAAGGTGGACGATGTCTGGTTTCGCATAAACCGGTTAACCCCGCGTGAACACGAAGTGATGACATTTGTGCTTCGTTCCAAACAGAACAAGGTCATCGCATCCGAGCTCGGCATCAGCATCAAGACGGTGGAAATTCATCGTGCACACCTCATGGCGAAGATGAATGCGACATCTCCTACCGAACTTGTCAGGCTGGCCCTGGTAGCGGGGCTGGACTAGGGGTCGCCAAATACTATAGGGCAAGCCCTAGCTAGGGTGTATACCAGTTATTGTTTCCCGACCCATCCCTTAGACTCTTCTGCGTTACGCTCCGTCAATAAAAACGGGGGGAACATCTTACCGCGACTTACCAAGGAGATCAGAGGATGTCTAACATACTGCGCAAAAGCCGGAAAATGCTGCGCCCATACGCCGTCGGGTTGTTGAGCCTGACCATGGCGTCATTTGCACTAGCGCCTCAGGCCGGGGCTTCCGGCAAAAAGAATGAAATTACTATCATCCACGTCAGCGACGTGCATGGCCACATGGTGCCGCATGACGAGAACTTTGATATTGCCGGCAATCGTGAAAATGCCGGTGGTGTGGCCAGAATGGCGACCGGAATCAAGGAAATCCGCGAACGCGTCGGCGTGGAAAACACGCTGACCTTTATGGTCGGCGATTCTGTCCACGGGGGCGCCGAAGTGCTGTTTACCCTGGGTAACGCCATTATGCCGGTGTTTAACGCCTTCGGTATCGATGCTGCCGTCATGGGTAACTGGGACTTTGCCTACGGCACGCGGGTAACCCGCAGCCGCTATGTCGATGGATTGAAAGGCACGATCCCGATGTCGAAAAACAACCAGACCACGTTGAGTTCAACCATACCCGCGTGTACCGGCAAAGCCGGTGCGGCTGACTGCAATGTCATCGCCGCCAATTACCCCGCGATAGCCAACAATGTTTACTGGTTTAAAGAGAAAGCGGTGGGTGCCGCGCGCAAGCCGAACCTGGATATCTCAAACAGGGTGTTCCAGTCCTGGGTCATCCGTGAGGCCAATGGCATAAAAGTCGGCTTCGTGGGTATCACCAGTTCACGGCTTCCGGTGCAAAATCCCTTGTTCAATCTCGGTTTGCGTTTCACCAAGGGCTATAACG
>CAJXFW010000222.1 GCA_913053655.1 uncultured Thiogranum sp.
GCAGAATCTGCGGGATGCGGTGGTGGAGCATGCGGGCTTTGGCGGATGGGAGCGCGCATTGCCGCACATCGACGAAGCGATGTGTTGGGAGTCGGTCAGAAATCTTTGGTACATGAACAAGTGTCTGCTCCTGGTGCGTAATATTCTTGCCCAGGGTGATGCGCTCCAGGCGCTCGGAGAGGGTAGGATCGATTGAGTCGCTCGTGTCAGTGTGATTTTGCTGGGGATAAACCCGACGGTCAGAGGTTCAAAAATTTCTGGACGCGTCGTCATTCAAATATGACCATAAGTCACACGTCACTGGCGAAAAATTTCAGGTAAATATTACGAATATGATTTTGAAGATGGGAGTTTAGGAGGGGCCTTTCCCTTTAGTCCTGCATCAACCAATCCTGCTAGAAAATCAGCAAAGGGGGCAATATGCTGGCCAACACTTGCTTCTTCCAAAGCTGCCATATAGGTAACCCGCTCTTCTAATGGCACTACAGTCCAGGGATAGCCGCCACCGGCCAGCATTACATTCATTAGAAACCGCGCAGTACGGCCATTGCCGTCCATATAGGGGTGGATATACACGAAGATAAAATGTCCGAGCACAACGCGAACGGAAGGCTCGGTTTCTTCACGCAGCAAATCAAAAAAAGCGGGCATTGCATCACGAACCGCCTCGCGGTTTGGCGGAGCATGCATAGAGCTGCGAATATAAACCGGCCCATTACGGTAACCGGCTAGATCGGCAGGGCGTAGCAATCCTGCCGTCACCCCTGGTGCAAACATTTCTCGATACCAGTTGCGGTGATCGTTATCAGCGACACTGCCAGGATTATTCTCCTGCAGGGTTTTGCCGATGCTTTCACGAACGGCCTGATAGGCCTGCCAGTAACCGCGCGCAGCCAAGGCACTGCGATGTTCCCGGTCACTATCATCCTGGTCCGGATTCCAGTTGCCACTTCGTACGCGCTCGATCAGTTCCCGGCTTACCTGATAGCCTTCAATTGATAATGAATGATAGGCGTCGGTGACATAAATATCCTCGACGCGCTTGAGATATGCCTTGGTATCTTTTGGCAGTCCGGGTGCTGCCGGAAACCGTTCAATAATCGGTTCTCGCATTTCCTGCCACATTAAACGGATACGATTGACGTATGGGGATTGTTCCCGTGCGGGAAGGGCAAATGAAATCGGTGTCTCGAACGGATCGTTCTCTCGAACATCGTACCCGGCTGTGCGCATGGTCTGCATAATGTCATCCGCGATCTGGTCACGGCCAATATTGCGGAACGCGCCAGCCAGTCGTCCGGCGATTGTGCTGTGCCCACCTTCCAGTAGCCGGTCCAGCACTTCGGAGGCATCGCGCACCATCGACAGCGCGGCGCGCATGTCGGTAGGGTTTTGCCTAAAGTATCCCGGCGCACAGACAATCAAGGCCACCGGGAGTGAGAACAGGCGCAGCCCGTCTTTCTCCTTGATATCTTTGTCTTCCGGTATTATGGCACGGGTATCGAGCAGCGACGTATCGTGTGGTAGCGCCGTGATGTTGTTCTGTGCTTTGGATGAACGGACCAGCAATTGGCGCGGCACAGTCCAGTTCTCGGCATGCAGGGACAGGGATTGTTCCGGTGACAGGCACCAGTTTTTTTCAAAACGATGCTGGAGATAGGCTGCGCAAAACCGCCAGAAGGATGCGTACCAGGCAGTGCTTTCTCCGGCAGTCTCGTCCGGGCGGGCAGGGATATACCAGCCCTTGATCACTTCTTGCAGGAAGCCATTCTGACACAGGCGCTCCCGGTGGGTGCGCGTCAGGTCACCAGAACGTATGGCTATAACGCCTTGCTCCTGAAGCGCGTGGAGCGCTTCCAGAGATTCAGCCAGTTTTTCTGAAGGCGTTGCCATGGTACTTGTATTCCTGTTCGTTTATCGCGATGTGCTTCTATTAGTCTATTCAGTTGTAGCATGTTTAGTGTATTCTGTCGAGCAGGTATTAGTTTTACATGTTGCACGGACTTGTCTTTTCGGTAGTGTCTCCCCCATAGCAACCCGAGGCGCAAGGCAGAGTTTTCTGACCAGCCGCCGGTAATGCTGACCGGCTTTGCTTACATAGAGGACGATCATCCTGCACGGTAAATACCGTGCGGGACTTTTGACGGGATCAGTAGGTCACGATAGCCGCAATGCCAGCCGTGAAGAATGAGCGCTTTTTCGAGCAATGTGCGTTCCGGCGCCAGCGTCAGTATCCCATCAATGGCCAGCGCCATTTCTCCCAGTTCCTCCTGAATATATAGGGTGTCACGGTCTGAACCGCATGTGGATCCAGTACCGATCGTGCGCCACCCTCTATTTTGACTCTGGGTGCGACATAGGCATCCGATTCTGACGGGTAGAGACTGGGGTATTGAACGAGCAGGGTCGAACGGTCCGTGTCTTCTTCATCCTCGACAATCGCCCGATCGTGCACCGGTCGAAAAGTTCGGTGAGACAAGCGGCCAAATCCGTGCAGATATACCGGCTGGCGGATTCCTTGAGTGCGTCGGTAACGTATCCAGGCGCTCGGCGGCTGTATTGAAAATATCACGGCGTTCCTGATCCGGTAGCGCCAGAAAGGGGTCGTAGGCCGGATTCATGAAGCCGGCCGGGGTTGTGCAGTGAGTGCGCGAGCGATCGGTGCCGCCCAGGTGGGTAGTGTGGATATCCCGTCCGCCAGATCCTGTTTCACCGACAGGGGTAGTTGTTGACGCAAGCGATCCAGCAGTCGGCTGTCCGTGGCCAGCGAGGGGCCAAGCCACATCAGGGCACTCACCACAGCGGCAGCGGTATGGTCGGCCCAGCGTATCAGGCCTGGCCGGACATGCTTGAGGTGGATCGTGCGGTCACCCACCGGGATGGTGCGGCTACTGCCATCCGTCCAGTAGAGCACCTTGGCGGGTACGGCATTCGTAAGCCCGAGTCGGTGCGCTGCCGCGAGGCCATCGGGCATAATCCGAAGGTTGTCCCGCCGGGCGATGGCCGCCACGGCGGCATCGAGATCCATTGGGGCAGGGCGGTCCAGCACCTGGCTGAACTGCGGCCAGTCATACAACCCGCGACCCACACGCCGCAGCGTGCTATCCCGGTGCAGACGCGACAAGGACTGGTCCACGGCGGCCCGATTACCGAGATCCAGGAAGTCTTTCGCACTGAACACCCAGGTGCCACGACCATGACCCCGGATACGCTTCATTATAATGTCAGATAAAACAGCCATTTGAGGTTATCAATAGTCAACTATCTGTCAGAAAAT
>CAJXFW010000223.1 GCA_913053655.1 uncultured Thiogranum sp.
ACATCGTTTTTCATGACCGTTTTGTCGCCGACGAAGACTTGCTGGAGTTTATCGGCGCGGCGGATATTTATGTCACGCCCTATCAAAATGAGGCGCAGATTATTTCCGGGACGCTCGCCTATGCGCTGGGGATGGGCAAAGCCGTGGTATCCACACCCTACTGGCACGCCCGGGAATTACTCGCCGAGGATCGGGGCAGGCTGGTTCCATTTCGGGATCAGGTTGCTCTGGCGCGGGAAATCATTGACCTCCTGGATCATCCTGATGAGTGCCGTGCCATCCAGGAGAGGGCCTATAACTATGGCCGCAAAATGATCTGGAGCACTGTGGGTCGCCGCTATCTCGACATTTTTGCAGACGTAAAACGCCGGCGATTGCGGGCTAACGTACCCGAACACCGACTGGAACCCCTCGGATTACGCCAGCAACGGCTACCGGAGATCAAGCTGGAATATTTACGCCGCATGACCGATGACACCGGCATGCTGCAACACGCCAAATACACGATTCCAGACCGGACACACGGCTATTGTGTAGACGATAACGCCCGCGCATTGATCGTCGTTGTCACACTACAGGATCTCCAGCCCCTGGATTCAGCACTGAGCGGCCCTGCTTCCATTTATCTGGGTTTTCTGGGTCATGCCTTCAATGCCCGGACCGGCCGCTTCCGCAACTTCATGTCCTACGATCGCTGTTGGCTCGAAGAAACAGGATCCGAGGACTCCCACGCTCGTGCCGTATGGGGGCTGGGCGTCACGGTAGCATTGGGTCGGGACAAGGGACAGAGGGGTTATGCGGTCGATCTGTTCCAGCGTGCTCTGGATGCCGTCGAGCATTTTACTTACCCGCGCTCGATTGCCTTCGCCATCATCGGTATTCATGCGTATCTGAGCCGCTATAGTGGAGACAGCCGTGCGAAGCGGCTGCGCAAGATACTCTCGGAACGACTGATGCAGTGCTTCAGGAGTTCAGCCAGCGAAGACTGGCCCTGGTGTGACGATATCCTGACCTACGACAACGCCCGGTTACCACAAGCGTTGTTGCTGTCCGGACAGTGGCTTCCCGACCACGAAATGCTGGACATGGGCCTGCGCGCCCTCAACTGGTTGAAGCAGGTTCAGACCGATGCCAGAGGCCACCACTTCTCCGCCATCGGCAATCGTGGCTGGTTTCCCAAAGGTGGTGAAAAAGCGCAATTCGATCAGCAGCCCATCGAGGCGGCCGCCATGGTGGACGCTTGCATCGAAGCATTCAACTGCACGCGGGATGAGGAATGGATTGCTTGTGCTTACCGGTGCCTCAACTGGTACCAGGGGGAGAATGACCTGCGGGTCCCGCTCTGCGACCACGCGACCGGGGGTTGCCGGGACGGGCTGGAAGCGCAGGGTGCGAATGAAAATCAGGGCGCAGAGTCCACACTTTGCTGGCTCATGGCACTGCTCGCCGTCTATAACCACCGTGGCCTGGACCGGGTTAGCCCGGGGGAAGCGTCTGCCGGGCCTGATGTTCAGAAAGTGTCTTAGCGTACCGTCAGCCTGGCCATCAGCCCTGCTACCGGCAGCGTTGCTATGCTGCAGCGCTGGTCACCCGAGGCGTACGGGATGATCAACTCACCCTGGTGGATGAGTGCCCCACAACTATAGACCACGTTCGGGACATAGCCCTCCCGCTCATGCGCATTCGGTACCAGGATCGGTTCATCAATGCGGCCGATAATGTGAGTTGGATCGTCCAGGTCCAGTAACTCGATACCGAGGCTGTAGGTCCGCAGCGGGCCAACCCCGTGGGTCACGACCAGCCAGCCTTCAGGCGTCTCGATGGGTGAGCCACCGTTCCCCATCTGTACAAATTCGTAAGGAAACTCAGGTTCCTGCAGAATTTGGGCCTGCTGCCAGAAGTGCAGATTGTCCGAAAACATGATGGCGTTGTTCTCGCCATCCTGACGCGACAGCATCACGTATTTACCCCGGATCTTTCGCGGGAACAGGGCCATCCCCTTGCCCTGCACCTGCGCTCCATTCAGCGTAATGACCGTGAACGAGAGAAAGTCGCAGGTCTTGATGAGCTGCGGCAGGATGGTCTCTCCATTGTACGCAGTGTAGGTGGCGTAGTAGCTCACCGTATCGTCATCGTCGACGAAACGCACAAAACGGGCATCCTCGATCCCCTTGCGCTCGGACTCCGACACGGGAAATATCACCCGCTCGGAAATCGGATAATCCTTTCGGAACAGGATCTGGTAATTGGATTGCGCCAGCCACATCGCCATGTCGATGGCAGCCACCTTTTCCTGTGGCGGGAACTGGCCGTTGTTCTGGAGCTCGGCGATCTTTCCTTGCAGATCGTTGAAGGTGAAGTTGTCCTGCAGTCGGTTGAGGAGCTGATGTGTTATCGCATTGCTTGCCCCCATCTCCTGGAGTTTCAGCCGGAACAGGTGTCGGTCGTAACCCGGGTTAGGATGAATTTCCGGAGTTTCTACGTAGTCGCTCAGGGCATCGAAGTAGATATCGTTGTTGCTATCGATAATCCCGCTACGAAACTCGATGGAGGAAATGTGGCCTTCGCCGGTGGCACGGAAGCTCATAATAAACCGGCAGGAGTCTTCGGAGTCCGCCTCCTGGTTCGGAACCTGAACAATAGAGGGATTGAACAATGCCGCCGCTTCCACTGAGTATTCCGCGGTAAAGTACGCGCCGATCAGCAGCTGCCGTTGCTTCGATAGCTGATCAACATCTGCTACAAAGCGGGCTACCTGCTCAAAATTCCGCTCCAGGCTCGCCCTGAAGTTGCGGTGACGGTGGGAGAAATCCTGCAACAGGGCTTCCAGTATCGTACACACCTCGATCTCGTCCAGGCTCAACACCCGTTTGATAACGTTGCGGGTGCGCTCCTCACCGGACGGCAGATACAGCCGGGTAATGACACGACTGATTTTCGCATTCATCACAATCGACTTGCGTCGTGCAAGTGACGTGAGGGGGGCAGGTCTGGTTTCCATCTTCATCACATCCACGCGTTACAGGCCCTCGGTGTCTGGTTTTCCAGGAGCAATAAACCGGCCATGGCAGGCCACAGCGGAGTATAGTTGAACTCTCAATAGTTTAGACTATTTATTGTGCGACCCCGTTTACCCTGGCAGCGTTCCCTGCTAATCATGTTACTGTAACATTTCCTGGCGCGCGGGTTCTTTTATGAAGATTGTATGAAGATTGCGATGTTAAGCCCCCTGTCCTGGCGCACACCACCGCGTCATTAC
>CAJXFW010000224.1 GCA_913053655.1 uncultured Thiogranum sp.
GCTGCGATGATCATTGTGGCCATTCCAGCGCACACGTTGTGGCACTGATTCCCACCTCTGCTGTTCTCGAACCTGAAACCGACTCAGCTGTTTTTTGCGCTTATAAACAGACCCCCGATTCACGCGAGCCGGTCCCACCCTTCCAACCTCCAATTTCCTGAGTCCCTTATCCGGGGAACCTCTGAATATTTTGCTTTTCGTCATCCCGGCGAATACCGGGATCCAGAGTTCTCAAGACCCTGAATGCCGGCATACGCCAGCATGACGAAGTGACCAGAGCTTCCCTGATACCCGGTACTACGCACGGCGTGGTGCTGTTTATTGTTTGATGATACAGGATTCACTTCAATGCAAAATTTAACTGTATGGCAACGCCTGTCGTTTGCCTGCCTGTTGTCAGGCCTAAGCGTCAGCGCTCAGGCTGCGGGAGTTTCTCCCGCACTAAAGCAGCTGGTTCAATCTTTTCTACAGGAACACCCTGCGGCGCAGGCGGCGCGCGCTGATCTGGAACGTGCCGAGGCGGAAGCGCGCGCAACCGGTCAGCCACTGTATAACCCCGCAGTCGAGATTGACTATGAGGACGCAACCGACATCACCAAAACAGTTGGCCTGGTACAAACCCTCGACTGGGCCGGTAAACGCCGTGCACGCGATACCGCCGGCAAGGATTCGTTGCGAGCGGCACAGGCGGCACTCGCTGCAACCCGGCAGCAGATGCTTGGCGAGTTGCTGACAGAGTTGAGCGGCGTAGTCACAAACAGCGAAGCCGCCCGTCTTGCCCGACACCGGGTACAACTGCTGGATGATTTTCTGCACCTTGCACAACGGCGTTATGCCGCGGGTGACGTCGGCCAGACAGATGTCGACCTCGCACAGCTGGCCGCGTCCGAAGCCCGCATGCAGGCGGCAGCGATTACAGCCGATGCCGCTGCAACTGAAGCCCGTCTTGCGGCACTTGTGCAGATACCGGCATCGGGCTGGCCGGCCTTGCCGACACTACCGGACGGTGTTGCGTCATTTAATGCCGACGAACTGTTACAGCAGCATCCGGCTCTGCGCCGCTCACAGGCTGAGGCGGCGGCGGCCAGGGCAACGGTTGCTATCGCCCGGCGCGACCGCCGCCCGGACCCCACCATCGGTGTACGTGGTGGCAAGGAAGATGACGATGGCCTGGTGGGCTTAACCGTTTCGATTCCACTGTTTGTGCGCAACACTTTTCGCGCCGAACTGGACGCAGCCAGTGCCGATGCGACGCGCGCCGAACAGACTTATTACAACATTCGCCGACGTGCCAGCGGCGCCTTGCAGGCCGCAGCACAACGCTATCGCCTGACGCGTACGGCACTGGACTACTGGGAGCAGACCGGGCAATCCAGCCTTAAAGACCGCGTCGAGCTGCTCAAACGTCTGTGGGAGACCGGGGAGATCAGCACCACGGATTACCTGGTACAACTCCAGCAGACCCTTAATACACAGGCCTCGGCCGTCGCGCTGCAAGGCTCCGCCTGGAGCGCCTGGATCGCCTGGCTGGAAGCATCCGGCACCACCGAAAACTGGCTGGGCCTGTAATACAGCGCCCCGAATGAATTTACGGAGTATCAGAATCATGCGTTATTCACACCTGTTTGTTTTACTGTTTGCCCTGACTTCGGCTAACACCCTGCTGGCGGCCGACAGCGACCACGACGAAAGTGGTCATGATGAAAGCGGCCACAGTGAGGGGGGTCACGAGGAGGAAGGCGCCGCAAAGCTGAGCGAGGTACAAATCCGTACAGCCGGTATCGAAACCCTGGTCGTACAGCACAGCGATATCGCCGATATCATTGTCGCACCCGGTGAAGTCGCCCTGAACGCCTACCGCACCGCTAAGGTGACCCCGCGTATCGAGGCCCAGATCGTGCAGCGTCACGCCCGGCTGGGCGACACGGTGACAAGCGGCCAGGCGCTGGTCACCCTGTCCAGTGTCGCGGTCGCACAGGCGCAGGGCGAGCTGCTGGTCAGCGACCGCGAGTGGCAGCGGGTGAAAAAACTGGGCCGCAAGGTGGTCTCGGAACGTCGCTATATCGAAGCCCAGGTCGCGCGTCAGCAAGCCTACGCCAAACTGCGAGCCTACGGCATGACCGATGCGCAGATTCAATCGCTGCTGAAACAGCGTGATTCCTCCCGTGCCACCGGCGAACTGGTGCTGCTCAGTCCCCAGCAGGGCACCGTGATTCACGATGACTTTATTGTCGGCGAGCTGGCGGAACCCGGGCGTGAACTGTTTGTTATCACCGACGAGACCGCGCTCTGGGTGGATACACGTCTGACACCGAAAGATGCCGGCAACATTCGCGTCGGTGCTACAGCGCGGATCAGGGTCCACAACCGCTGGCTGGATGGCGAAGTAATCCAGGCTCGGCACACGCTGGACGAACGCACACGTACCCTGTCAGTACGTGTGCAGGTTGCCAACCCTGACGACCAGCTGCACCCCGGTCAATTCGTCAATGTCGAAATCCAGAGTGCACAACGCAAACCCGGTATCGCGGTGCCGGTAGCGGCAGTACTGCGCAGCCCGGATGGCGACTGGCAGGTATTCATCGAAGAAGCACCCGGGCGCTACGAACCGAAGGAAATCGAGGTACTGCGCACGGTCGGTAGGCAGATGGTCATCGACGGTCTGAAAGACGGCGAGCGCATCGTCAGCAAGGGCGCGTTCTTTATCCAGTCCGAAATCGCCAAGGGCGGTTTTGAAGTCCACAACCACTAGGGAAACTCCTATTAATTCGTCATGCCGGCGCAGGCCGGCATCCAGGGCACTGAACCACTGGATCCCGGCCTGCGCCGGGATGACGATAAAGGACTTAATCGGAATTTCTCTGCAGGAAATAAATCATGTTAAATAAACTCATCGACCTGGGTGTGGAAAATCGTTTACTGGTAGTACTGGCACTGCTGGCCACTATGGTGGGCGGCGTACTGATTCTACCGAACCTCAACATGGATGCCTTCCCTGACGTCACCAACGTACAGGTCCAGATCAACACCGAAGCGCGCGGTCTGGCTGCGGAGGAAGTCGAACAGTTGATCACCTTCCCTATCGAGGCGGTGATGTACGCGCTGCCGGACGTGGAGGAAGTCCGCTCGATTTCCAAGACCGGTCTGTCGGTCATCACGGTGGTGTTCAAGGAAGGCACCGA
>CAJXFW010000225.1 GCA_913053655.1 uncultured Thiogranum sp.
ATTCAGGGATTCGGCTGCGCTGACGGGGTTGACTGAGGCCCTGGCATTGCCCGCTTCGGGGAGGCCGCTATGAGTATCGATATCACGCAATTTCATCAAGCCTTTTTCGAAGAAAGTTTCGAGGGGCTGGAGACCATGGAATCGGCACTGCTGGCGCTGGGCCAGGAAGTGGATGACCCCGATCTCATTAACCAGATATTCCGCGCCGCGCACTCGATCAAGGGTGGCAGCGGCACCTTCGGCTTTACGGCGGTTGCCGGCTTCACCCACGTGATGGAGACGCTGCTTGACGAGATGCGCGACGGGCGACGCACCATAACCGCAGATGCCATCGAACTACTGCTGGAATCCGGTGACGTGCTGCGCGGCATGCTGGAAGCCGCCCGCGACAGTGCCGAGTTCGACGCTGACCATGTCACTGCCGTACAGGCCCGGCTGGAGGAAATGCTCGGATCGGACAGTGGTGCGGATGCGCCGGAGACACAGACCACGGCCCCGGTGGAAGCCGGCTGGGAAATCCATTTTCTGCCTATGCCACACCTGCTGAAGACCGGCAATGATCCGGTACGCATGTTCAGGGAACTGGCGACACTCGGTGAATTACAGGCAGAAGTTGACAGCGCACGATTGCCGACACTCACCGACTTCGATCCCGAGGAGTGCTATCTGTCCTGGCAGTTGACACTGAAAGGTGAGGTAACACGCGCGCAGATCGATGAAATCTTCGAGTGGGTGGATGGCGACTGTGAACTTGATATCCAGCCGCTCGACAGCGTCGCGGAGCCAACGGATCAGCCTGGTGCAGGCGCATCCGTAGACCCGGACGCAAAGCCATCGCTCAAAGCTGCGCCTGAGCAGGCGGAGCGACGCAAAGGTGAACGCCGATCCGGCGACAGTTCGATTCGTGTCAATATCGAGAAAATTGATGAGCTGATCAATATGGTGGGAGAACTTGTTATTACCCAGTCCATGTTGGGACAGTTTGGCGATGTGGAAAGCGGGCACGATATCCAGCTGGAAAAGCTGCGCGACGGCTTGTCGGATCTGGAGCGCAACACCCGCGAATTACAGGAAAGCGTCATGCGCATCCGCATGTTGCCGATCAGCTTCGCCTTCAACCGTTTTCCGCGACTGGTTCACGATCTGAGCAACAAGCTTGGGAAAAAAATTGAACTGAAAATGTCCGGCGAGAGCACGGAGCTGGACAAGACGGTAATGGAAAAAATCGGTGATCCTCTGGTACACCTGGTGCGTAACTCACTGGATCATGGCATCGAAAATCCCGACGAACGCATCGCTGCGGGTAAGCCGGAAACCGGCACCATCCATTTAAACGCCTATCATCAAGGCGGTAATGTGGTGATCGAGATCAGCGACGATGGCCGTGGTCTGGACCGTGACAGGATACTGGCCAAGGCGCGCGATAACGGTCTGATATCCGACCAGGAGCATGTTTCCGACAAGCAGATTTTTGATTTGGTTTACCGGCCCGGTTTTTCCACGGCAGAAAGTGTCAGCGATGTTTCCGGGCGCGGTGTCGGCATGGACGTGGTCAGGCGCAATATTGCGGACCTTGGCGGCAGTATTGAAACCCGGTCCGAGACAGGCAAGGGTACAACAATCATTATCCGCTTGCCGCTGACCCTGGCCATCGTCGAGGGCCAACTGGTACGAGTGAGTGACCAGACCTTTGTCGTTCCCCTGCTGTCGATTATCGAGTCGCTACAGATATGTGGCCCGCAAATGGGCGATATCAGTGGCAAGGCTGAAGTGTATCGCTTCCGTGAAGATTACATACCCATCATTCGGCTGTATGAACTGTTTGGCGTTTGCTCTGACAGCAAAGAACTGGAAGGCGGCTTACTGGTGATTATCGAGAGTGATGGAAGAAAAGCCGGTGTGTTCGTGGATGACCTGCTCGGCCAGCAACAGGTTGTGATCAAAAGCCTGGAGACCAATTTCCATCCGGTCGAAGGTGTGTCCGGCGCTACAATCCTCGGCAATGGCACCGTTGCGATGATTCTGGATGTTGCCGGCCTGATCCGCCTGTCGCAAATGGGAAAGCCCCGGCCACAGGTGGTAGGTGGAAATTGATGAATATGCACAGACAGGAGCTGTTGATATGAATGTAGCAGAAACATTGGAAAGTTCGTCTGAAATTGGCGCGGCCGCGGAAGGCTCCAGTCAATACCTGACCTTTATTCTTGCGGGTGAGGAATACGGCGTGGACATTCTCCGTGTTCAGGAAATAAAAGGCTGGGATTCGGTAACGACTATTCCAAATACACCGGACTATATCCGTGGTGTCATTAACTTGCGGGGCACAATCGTTCCGATTATCGATTTGCGCCGGCGTTTCGAGATAGAGGCCAAGGAATATGGGCCGACGACGGTGGTTATCGTGCTCCGTGTGGAGACGAAAAGTGGCCGGGAACGCGTCATGGGCATCGTCGTGGACGCTGTCTCCGACGTTTATAACATCGATGAGGCGGATTTGAAACCGCCACCTGACTTTGGTGCGGGTATCGATGTCGACTATGTACGGGGTATAGCGACCGTGCAGGACAAAATGATCATTGGACTCGATATCGACCACCTCTTGAACAGTGGCGAGTTGGGTGATATCGATCGCGCGGTGGAGAATTCCTGAGCCAAAGCGCGGATTTTACACAGGCAGGTTATTTAATTGTTCCTTACGAGTGAACGGGAGACAGGATCATGGCAGCAAATGCAAAGGAAACACAGGCGCAGGCAAACAACGATTTGGCTGTTCAACAGATAGCGGAAGTCGTTAAGGCTGCACAGGCAGGGGATTTCAGTATCAGGATAGACCTTGATGATATCGATGGCAGCATGCTTGAAGTATGCCAGGGCCTCAACAGTTTGATGGAAACCAGTGAAACCGGTCTCAATGAAGTGGTACGGATGCTGAAAGCGATCGCTTCCGGTGATTTGAGCCAGACCATCGAGAATCACTATGAAGGCGTGTTCGGCCAGTTGAAGGACGATTCCAATACCACGGTGAAACAGCTGCGCCTGGCGGTGGACGATATCAACATGATTGTCGATGCCGCCAATATCGGTCAGTTCGACAAGCGCATCGAGGTGGACAAGTACGACGGGTTCTACAAGGACCTGGGCAACAGCCTGAATGCGCTGGC
>CAJXFW010000226.1 GCA_913053655.1 uncultured Thiogranum sp.
CAGGGAAATGGAGCCGGTGACAGGAGTTGAACCCACGACATCCTCATTACAAGTGAGGCGCTCTACCAACTGAGCTACACCGGCGATCCTGCTTAGGCGCAGAGCGGGTATTGTATGCGAGCCGCTGTTTTACCGCAATCTTCTACTCGCAGCTGACACGCTGCACCCGGATGTCCGCATACTGTGCCTGGATCCTGTCCCAGAACGCTGAGCCCTGCAACGGTTGCTGCTTTTCCTCTATATCCAGCCAGAATACGGTGCGGGTCCGGTAACGCTGATCCAGCACTGCGTCGTAACCCAGTGTTTTTATGCGTTTCTGGCGTACCTGGGCTTTACGCTTGCTGGAGAATATGCCCAGCGAGATATGGTTCCGCTTGCCGATGAAGTAGTCCTTCATGCCGTTCGCATCCAGGTCGCTGACTATTGCCCGAGCTTCGCCGACCGGCATCGCCGCCATGTAGACCCAATAACCCGAAGGTTCGCGTACTTCCCCGCCACGCACGGCAGGCTGGTAGCCCTGCTGATACAATTGCGCCGAAATCGACGCGGCATCGTTCTTGTCCAGCAAGGGGCCAATTGTCTGGCACACGCGTTCGGGTTCGCGACGGGTATTCGTGTCCGGTACTTCTTCTACCCGGGCTGGCGCAGTGTACTCAATTACAGGTACTGTTTCAGTTGCGGTGGTTTCAGCAGGTTGCTGTACTTCATCAACCTTTCCAGCTGCCGCAGAGGATCCCGAACTCTGTCGTTCGGAAAGAAGCACCAATGGCTCAATCCCGGGCGCCAGGGGAACCGGTTGTAGATGATGAGGTTTATCTGTCGGTGAATATTGATGCCAGGCAAAATACGCCAGATTGAAAAGCACCAGTATATAGACTAGGTAACGCACTCTGCTGCCTCCTCTGCATAGACAGCTAGTCCCTTTAGAACCAGGTCAGGAACGTACTCCGGTCGGCTGCCCAGCAATGGCAGGATACGGGTCGCATCTCCACCGGTGAGCAACAGATTTGTCCTGGCTCCCAGCTCCCCTTTCAAATCCATGAACACGCGTTCGACCAGCGCGATTGCCGTATACAGAACACCCCCGGATACCGCCGCTTCCGTGCTGCGTCCCAACAGAGAGATGTCCTGCCTATCCGTATCCTCAATCTGAATGCCGGGCGCATGAACCGTTAACGCGTTTACCATCAACTCCATTCCCGGAACAATAAGGCCGCCAAGATGGGTACCATCCGCCGAAATTGCATCAATGGTAATCGCGGTGCCACAGTCAATCACTACGGCCGGACCCTTGTAGTACGCATGTACGGCCAGCAGGCTCGCCCAGCGATCGGCGCCCAGACGCTGCGGCACTGAATAGGCATTGCTGACGCCACACTGCCGCTCTGTTACCGGCAGAAATTCAGGGGTGACTTTCCAGCGCCGTCTGATCCAGGTCTGCACGGACTTTCTATAATCCTCGCCTGCGACATTGGAAACAACGATACGCTCGGGGGCATCAAGCTCTTTCCAGGCCGGCCTCGCGATGTCCTTGAATGCCCTGTGCAAACGCAGCAACGGCTCGCCGACCATCCAGGTATCTGCATCCTGTAAAGCCCATTTGATGCGGGCGTTACCAATATCAACCAGAAGTATCATGAGTCCAGCCTGACACTGACCTCACCGGCATGGTAAGGCCGGGTAATGCCATTGTTTTCGACCAGTAGCGCACCCTTTGCGTCAATACCGCGGGCAACACCGGTAATCGCCTCCGCATTGTCGATATGCAGTTTGACCTTTCGACCTGCAATCAGGTCAAACCTTTGCCATTCCTTTCTAAACACATCCAGTCCTTTTTTGTTAAAGGTATCAACTACCTCCACCAGCTCCGACAGAACCCGGCCTGCCAGGTGATTGCGTTCGATACGGACACCGCACTGCGACAAATCAATCCAGGGTTGGTCGATCTTGCGCGCAGCGACATCGGGCATCTTTAAATTGATACCGACGCCGATTATGACCCGGTAACAACCGCCACCTTCGCCGGAAAGCTCCAGCAATATACCAGCGAGTTTGCGCTCCTGATAGAAAATATCGTTGGGCCATTTCAATCCAAGCCCTTCCACACCACAACTTTGCAAGGACCTCACAATAGCGATAGCCACCACCAGGCTAAGACCGCCTGACTGAATACCGGACTCGCTCATTGGCACGGAGAGAGAAAGATACAGGTTGGTGCCGTACGGCGAAACCCAGTGCCGTCCCCGCCTGCCACGCCCGGAACTCTGCCATTCAGCCAGACAGGCTCGCACACCGACGCTGTCATTCGCCGACTGCGTACACTTCAGGTGGTCACTGGTGGAACCCAGTTCCTGGAATATCTCAAGACTGTGCAACTGAGCAGCTGCCTCTGCCGTCAACGATGCTCGAATCAGCTCCTTTCGCAACGGCTGAAAAGGGTTGGCCAGCCGGTAACCCTGTCCGCGAACCGCGTGCACGTCGAGCCCAAAACCGGAAAGTGCGTGTATGTGCTTCCAGACAGCTGCCCGGCTGATTCCCAATTGCTGGCCCAGCCATTCACCGGAATAAAAACGGCCGTCTGCCAGTAATTCCATAACCCGGTAACGCATTGTCATCGCTGAAGTTTACCATACCAATGGTAGTGTATCTGCCTATTTTAACTCCATTTTTTCGAAGGCAACTGTCATTCCGGGTAACCCGCAAGAGCTGTGCGCTTCATCTTTTAAAATTAACGCCGATAGCGCGATAAGGAAGTGGCGCCCGGCCGACAGCGGGCGACCCGTGAAACGCCACGATAAATGGAAGGCATCATGATCCCAGCAGAAAAAGAAAACCGGCACCATCTACCTCGCACACTCGAAATGGGTCCGGCGGAACCGCTGTATAAACGCCTGCCACGCGAAGATGAGCACGGTAAACCCCTGACGGACTTTATGATGATTATCCCCAAGCTGCGCACCCGACCCCAGCATTTGGTGCATGAGACCATTCACAAAATCGAACAGGTCCTGGAGCGCTATTCCCATATCGTGGTTTTTGCCGATTTGAATCTAAAACTGAACGTACTCTGGGTGATCGTTCGCCCGGGCGCGGGGAACTGCTGGAACCTGCCAATGGAAATTAACAGCGAAGTTCCGGAAGCA
>CAJXFW010000227.1 GCA_913053655.1 uncultured Thiogranum sp.
TAGTCGGCTCTCGATCAAATCTTTATCGGGCCTGGGCGTTTTGATGCCCTTGGTAGATTTCTTCTGGAACGCATGCAGAACAATACGGCGTACTTGAACTTGACTGTATAAACCGTCCTGTACGTATCTCCGTCGAAGCCTTCTACAATCTCCAGCCAGGACGCCGGCACCTGAGAATCCTTTCAGCGGCTTGGCGTCAGGGTGCTTTCCGCCGCATTGCGCCAGATCCAGAGCGTGTCCCATCATTTGTTTAACGTCGTCCGGGAATCCGCGCAGGTCTTTTTTCGAATGGCCCATCCAGACCATGCCTCGAACCGGCCACCTTCGGACCTACGCGGGCGTCCAGGAACGGCAGGTTACATACTTTAAGTGGTCATTCAATTACTCCTAATTGATGCGCAAAGTGCCGAGGAACCCAACGGAGCCTGTGCGCTGGGCTGCAATGAGCTGGCCACAGTGCCATAAGAAGCGAGTATTGCAGTTCACATAGTTACTATACGGATCCCACAGGTCCTTAGAACTAACTCCATGTGTTCATTCCAAAGCAGTTTCCATCGCCTCTAATAATTTATTAACTTCCTTCGATGTAAAAATAATATGCTTGCCAGAAGAGTCTATTACACCTTTAAGACAATTCTTTTTCTTTTCGTAAGCGACCTGGGCTACATATCCCTTACAAATGACTTCGCAATGGAAGATGGATTCTGCAGCAATTTCTTGTGCGTGACTCTTTTGAGCTTGTTTCTCATGTGGCCAATTAACGATGTTGGCGTGACGAGGAGGGCTATTGTCAGGAACAAAATCCAGCTTATGCCTAAATATTCCCTCGGCAAGAAAATCGAACCTACCGTAGATCTTTTTTATTTTCTCGCCGAGAACATGTTTTTGAGCGATGTCCCAAACAGCTGATGCTGACAAATCAGATATTCGAAAACATGAGGTGTTTCCGTATTTGTTAGAAGGCATGAAGGGATTATGACGAGCCGTTCCGTCATTTCGGAAATCAGAGTTATGTGTCGCAAATAGCGTGATCAGTTCGTCGCCGGAAGGTCGATGAGCGAACCGCGAATGCGAACTACGCCTCAGACTGAGCAGTTTCGTAAAGTTGGTCCAATAGCGAGAGAATCTTCTTGTTAAGTTTTCCAGTAAGCGGCTTACTTCCATGATCTGCGTCCTTAAAACCATATAGGCCCGCATAATAGACATAACCGTCGCCCGCGGCGCTCAACAGCAAAACATGATACGGATCTATGTACCATTCGAAACCCACTTCCCCAGTTCTTTCTGGAATAATATCCGGCATTGGGTATTTTTCTGGTATCTGCACAATTAAATGTTCGGTTTCAATAATTGCAGCGTAAGGAATCGGAGCAGCATCTCGCCCGTCCCAATTCGCTTGGCAGCAGTTTCGATATATTTCGGCTAATTTGGCTTGAGCATCCTGGATCCTTGAAAAGGGATTTTCAAGTGCTCTGGATAACTCGTGTATCTGAGTCACCCTATCTTGCTCGCGAAGTTTATTTGACTCGTCGCTTACACCTGGTGAGGTGACAGGAAACCCAAAATAAGGGCTGGGACAGAAGTCGCACTGGACAAGTGAGGTCATTGAAATAGCTCGATTGCTCTGTTTGTTAAGCTCTTGAAGAATACACGATTTTTGTAATCTCGCAAATTCTCAAGGTCCGACCAAATTTCTTCATCGTTATCGGCAGCCAGATCAACTTGCTTGAAAGTATCTATGTCGAAAATTATAGATACCTCATTTTCTAGCGTAACACCCTCCAAAACTTGTTGAATCAATGCAACCGACCCGGTTTCCGGCTCTGGAAGTGCCATTCTCGTCATGTAGCTAGCGAGACCTTGCGGCAAACTCTCCGGAATTTCAATGGGTTTAGTAAAAAAAACGCTAAAATCTTCGATTGGGGATGGAAGCAATAATTTATTGATATAACGAACAGCAAGTCGTACGACTCGCTTGGGTGCAGCTATATCACGGTAAATTTGCCAAAATTGCTTTGCCTGATCGCGAAGGTCCGCCCAGTCAATGTAGGGCGTTAATCGACTCAAAGAAAACCGGTCCTGCAATATCTGGGCTGCGTAATGTTTGTCCGCGGAGTGCAATAGAAAGCCGTAAGGTTGATGCACCATATTGGTTTCTGCTTCCGGAACCATACTTATACTGATAGTGGTCTGTTGCCGCTCCTCTAACAAAGGAAACGCATCTTTCATTGCTTGTGCCACTGAACGCAGAACATCGTTTGTCGGCAATTCATGGTAGCGAACCTGAATATCGATCAGCGCTTCTGTAATTGGCGCGTTAGCAAGGTGTGGATAACCAGTACCTTTAGACATGGACGCCACTTATAATTTTGTTAGGCGATAACATCATTCTCATCTTACCCTGATCTCAAATTCGAAGCGAAAGATTGTGCCGCCTGATGCATAAATATTCCACTAAAAATCGCCATTCCGGGACGCAGAAGACAGCGAGTGAGACCGGGATCATCTCCGGATAATGCGCGGCTTGACTTACGGTTGCGTGAAAGAGTATCAAGACCATCCGTTCAAGCTCTGCTGATCAGGCTAGTTTAGGAGGCGAAACATACACCGAAGTGTGTCCAATAGCGTCAGCTTCTCAGCGAGAATCGAAGGTCTCTTTATAGGCACATTCCCGACATTCAATTAAAAATGCTGAACTTCAAGTTTGGGTCGACTCCAAGCCCTACGTGCTCAGACCGTACCAGACTCCAACAACTCTTCACGCAGTATCGTCACATCTTCCGACGCATCTGTACGGATACTAACTTGATAACCGTTTACACCGAGCACGGCGGCTTCTATCAGAAGCCTCGACGGGATTTTCGATGATGAGTTTTTCACCGGGGCGGAGAGTGAGTATGGGCATGGGCATGCCTCCCTGCCTCGACAAAAAACACACCAAAATCTAATGCTGCCAATGTGCTGCCACGGTATTTTATGGCGTGCATTAGCTTTTGGTTAATCGTAAAATATTCTATAATAATCAGTAGGTAACTGGTAGCAAGGGGCGGATTTGAACCGCCGACCCCCGCATTATGAGT
>CAJXFW010000228.1 GCA_913053655.1 uncultured Thiogranum sp.
AAGCCCAGTTTTTCATACAGATTAATGGCGTTACGATTTGTTGGGCGCACTTCCAGCATAAGGGTCTCCGCGCCATGCCGGCGTGCCAGTTGCTGGAAGTGCTTCAACAACCTGCTGCCTATACCCTGCCGCTGCGACTCGGGACGCACGGTCAGGTTCAGAATATGTGACTCACCAGCGGCTGCGCTCATTACACCGTAGCCCTGAATACTCTCGTCGTTTTCGCAAACCCAGCAACAGTAACCCACTCGCAAACAGTCGCGGAAGATGCCCTGTGTCCACGGAAAATCATAGGCCCGAACCTCGATCTCCATCACTGCATCGAGATCCGTCAGGGTCAGCGGCCGGATGGCTGTACCCCGGTCAGCCAGTATGGCACTCACGTTCCCTGCTCCCGCAGCGTTCTGAGTGCCAGTTGAAGATCCTGCCAGGACTTGCGTTTCTCCGTTGGCGAACGCAATAGATAGGCCGGGTGATAGGTCGCGATTAGCGGTATCCCGGTATCCCGAAACTGATGTACTTCACCACGCAATTTACCGATAGGCGTTTGGGTATTCAGCAGGTTCTGCGCGGCAATGCGGCCCACTGCCAGGATCAGCCGGGGACGAATCAGCTCAATCTGACGTAGCAGGTAAGGCTCACAGCAGGCCACCTCATCCGGTTTGGGATCACGATTGTTGGGCGGACGGCACTTGAGAATATTGGCGATGAATACCTGCTCGCGTTGCAGACCGGCGGCTCGCAGCATGGCGTTCAACAGCTGCCCGGCACGCCCAACGAAAGGCTCACCCTGCTGATCTTCATCGTGACCCGGCGCCTCGCCGATCACCAGCCAGTCCGCGCTGCGATTTCCGACACCAAACACCGTCCGGGTACGGCTGTTGTGCAACTCGCACAGGGTGCATTCGCTGACCCGGGCTTCAAGTGCCGGCCAGTCGAGGCCGGCACTGTCCGCTTCATCGAGCACATCGGGAACCGGGGCTACAGGCGCGGGGATCTCTGCAACGGAAGCCGCTGCTACCGGAGGATCCGGTGTCACGGGCTCCCCTTCGATAGCGGCCTCGCTGCCTGCATGTCGAGCAGTCCAGACCTGGACCCCCATTGCCTCAAGGTATTGCAGCTGTTGTTCGCGAGTCATCATCAGCTCATAGCCCCGCTACCCACCTATACATCGCCAAGCTGCGGGTGTGCGCGCCCATCGGGCCGAATGATCTTGTTCAGCGCATTCAGATAGGCACGCGCCGACGCAATCACAATATCGGTATCGGCGCCCTGCCCGTTCACGATATGCCCAGCCTTTTCCAGGCGTACCGTCACCTCCCCCTGTGCATCCGTACCGCTGGTAATATTACTCACAGAGTACAGCTGTAACCCGGTACCACTGTCGACGATCGCCTCTATAGCCTTGAATGCCGCGTCCACAGGACCACTGCCCTGCGCACTGGCGCTATGTTCTACACCATCGATATTCAGCGTAATAGCGGCGTTCGGTGTCTCGCCCGTTTCCGAACAGACCTTGAGCGACACCAGCTTGAACTGCTCGTTGACGGCGTCGAGACTGGCTTCGGTCACCAGCGCCTGAAGGTCTTCATCGAAGATCTCGTGTTTCTTGTCGGCAAGAATCTTGAAACGTGAAAAGGCCTCGTTGAGGGCTTCCTCCGATTCAAAACTGATGCCTAATTCTTCCAGGCGCGAGCGCAAGGCATTACGCCCGGAATGTTTACCCAGCACGATACGGTTGTCCGACCAGCCGACGTCCTGGGCACGCATGATTTCGTAGGTCTCACGGCTCTTCAGTACACCGTCCTGGTGAATCCCGGATTCGTGGGCAAAGGCATTGGCACCGACAATGGCTTTATTCGGCTGCACCGGAAAACCGGTGATGCCTGCTACCAGGCGTGAGACAGGCACGATCTGGGTCGTGTCCAGGCGCGTTTCACAGCTGAAAATATCGCGCCGGGTACGCACCGACATAACCACTTCCTCAAGCGACGCATTCCCGGCACGTTCGCCCAGACCATTAATAGTGCATTCCACCTGGCGTGCACCGTTCAAAACGGCGGACAGGGAGTTGGCGACCGCAAGACCCAGGTCGTTATGACAATGCACGGAAAACACCGCCTTGTCAGCATTCGGCACGCGTTCGATCAACTGTCGCATCAATTCACCGAACTGATGTGGCAGGTTGTATCCCACCGTATCCGGGATATTGACCGTGGTGGCACCGGCATCGATCACCGCTTCGAGCACCTGGCAAAGAAAATCCAGCTCCGAACGGCCGGCGTCTTCGGGTGAAAACTCCACGTCATCGGTATATTTGCGTGCGCGTGCCACCGCCCTGACCGCCTGTTCCAGCACCTGGTCGGGTTCCATGCGCAACTTCATTTTCATATGGATCGGCGAGGTGGCGATGAAAGTATGTATGCGCGCTGAAGCCGCGCCCTTCAGCGCCTCGCCGGCCCGGTCAATATCAAGGTCCAGCGCGCGCGCCAGTCCGCACACTGTGGATTCGCTCACGGCCTGCGCAACAGCCTGCACCGATTCAAAATCACCGGGACTGGCAACCGGGAAACCGGCCTCGATCACGTCCACTTTCATGCGTTCCAGCGACCGGGCGATACGTACCTTCTCGTCCTTGTTCATGGACGCGCCCGGGCTCTGCTCGCCGTCGCGCAAGGTGGTATCGAAGATGATCAAACGATCACTACTCATTGTTCTGCTCCATGCGGCCAGCGCCGCGTATCGCGCTTACAGCATACCAAAGGGCACGCCTTGAGCGCATCAAACTGAAGATAAATTGGGGATTTCCTGTGCGTATAGCCTCGCCAGGCAGATATCAGCCGCGCAGCGGCAGCAGTCGTGCAGGCAGCGACAGGCCGCGGGAAGCCCGGGCCAGGGAGAAGATCTTATTGTCGCGGTAACAGGTCATGTGTTTTCTAGCGGTAACGTTGACCGAAACTATAGAACGGCCTGTAACAAATTTCAATACGAAAAAAAACAGGACCCCGAAGGCCCTGTCTGAATGCGTACTGCTGTGTTGTTCTGTTATTTCTTGCG
>CAJXFW010000229.1 GCA_913053655.1 uncultured Thiogranum sp.
CGTTCGCGACCAAGGTCGCTCCTACAGGTGGATCGGTGGCGCGAATAAATCCAATAACCCAAGTGCCAAATGTCAGCGCTTGCGCCTCGCCAAACCCAGCAAGCCGATCAAACCACTGCCGAACAGCCATGGCGGAGAAACCATCGTAGGCGGACTTAATGGTGTAGCTCTGGGTGCCGCTGTAGACCGTGGTCGCCGCACTGCCGGTTTGTACGTTGTAGCCGCAGTCGGTGCCAGTGTTGGCCCAGTCACAACCTGATGCCCCGGTATCCACCATGGTCGGCAAGCGCCAGCCGGTCACCCCGCTCACACAGCGTGGTGGCCCAGGTGTTGGCTGCATCACAAGCCAGGGCGCTGATTAAAATAATCGTTACGACCCCGAACGGTCAGTAACCGACCAGAATCAGGCATTCCGGCCGAGGTAAAGACCAGCAGTTACCGACCAACATGTTGTAGTCATTGACAACACTCGGCGATGTTGTAATAATTGACAACATGAAGGCAGTGCTACTCCTCAGGCAACGTCTCGTGCTCAGTGAGGACGCTTTTGCCGAAGTGGTTGTCTGGCGTGTACCGAATCGTCTCCAGGGAAGCGAGCATGCGTTCAAGTACCGGCTGGCCTATGTGGTGGATAGCCGGTGCCTGCTGCGCTTCGATAACGAACCGGGCAAGGGTGACCATTACCACTTTGGCGATGAAGAGTTGACCTACAAATTCGAGTCACTGGAAAAACTGCTCGATGACTTCTGGGAACAGGTAGATGCACTGAGAGGTGTGCTGTGATGAAAATTTTGACGATTGAAGTCGCTGACCGGAAAACGGCTAACAAACGCTTTCTGTCGGCCGCGAGGGGAAAGCGTCAGGGCGAATTCCTGTCATTTCCCGATCTTGATCTGTTACACAAGGTGCTGACACCCAAGCGTATACACATCCTGCAGGAGCTTCAGCGGATCGGCCCGATCAGACTGCGTGAACTTGCCCGGACACTCGATGTGGATGCCGGAAACCTTCAGCGGGATGTGAAACAACTGAGGGGCTTCGGTCTGGTGGAGGAGTCCGTGGACGGTCTTTTTGTGCCCTATGACGAGATTCGGTTGGAACTGGTGATCAAGCGGGTGGCCTGACACTTGGCGCCAAGTGTTCCATGGTGCATGTCGCACAAGTATAGAACCTACTCGCCAGGACGCACCTTCACGCCTGAGCAATGTAGATAATCCTGGCTTCATTGCTCTAAATGTCCTATATACTGAACATATACTGTTATAATGACTACAACATAAGACATATTGTGAAATTACAAGCGACAAGAGCACTACCTCGTGCTGCTCGCCAAGCCCTCATCAAACTGGGTGAGGACATCGCTGCCCGGCGCGTTGCGCGACACCGCGCCTGATCGCTGGGGTCAGCTGCTCATCAAGCGAGCCTTTCGAAAAGCCGGTGAAGAACGTACCCTGTCTGAGATTGACTATCTGCTTGCAATCACAGACCGGGCACGTATTGGCGCACTACGTTACAAGCGCCAGGGCGAAGAGACTTTCGAACACGACATCGGGCCGTACCGCGTACCACCGCTTATCCAGCTGCCGGCACTGATCAATGCGGCTGATGCCGTGCAAAAAAATACCGAAACAGCGGAAGAACTAAAGCTGTTGCTGAATGAAGGCTCTCCGCTCGGTGGTGCGCGCCCCAAGTCAGCCGTGCAGGACAAGGATGGCTCACTGGCGATCGCGAAGTTTCCAAAACCTGATGATGATCGCAGCATACCGCACGGAGAAGTGTTGGCAATGACCCTGGCGCGCCAGGCCGGACTGACAGTTGCCGATGCACGGATTTCTGTACGATAAGCAAGGCACATGGCGGCTATCTCCCGCCTATGACCTTAATCCTGTGCCACTTGCGGAAAAGGAACGGGAATTGACAACCTGGATTTCGGAAGAAGGCCCCGAAGCTGATCTTGGCCTGGCACGCCGGGCAGCGCCAACCTTCGCACTAAAAGATGACCAGGCTGAAGCGATCATCGGCGAAGTATCAACGGCGCTACAGGGCTGGCGGAATGTAGCACGCCGGCTAGGCATGAGCACGGCGGATATCGCCTGTTATGACTCAGCCATTGCAGCCGCAAGTATAGGAAGAATAAAAGCCGTTTCTCCACAAGTCCATGGTTATTAATCAGCCGTTCGCCCCGCTATCACTGCGAGATAATGCTGGATTTCGCTGCTCTTTGAAAATTCTCGTTCTTTTGCCCCACTTTCCGGTCAATTCCAACACTTGGACCAAACACCTGCGGGTATGGCGGAAGATCGGCTGGTGGAGGCCATTACCGTGATCCATATCGAGTTGATATTGATACACCCGTCATTAAATACCGTGCGTGACTTTTGACGGGATCAGTGATGCATTGTCCTGCATTGTGGTGCCATGTGTGCAACGGGCGCCCCCACAAGTGCTTGATTTTAAAAGAGCGGTAGCGGCCGTACTCATCTGTCTCTCGACAAAGACTCGCACCAGAGCCACGCGAGCTAGAGTCATGCAGTATGGGGAAGGTCATTGCACTGCCTCAGGTAGGTGGCCTCCATCACCGATACACGCGACAAACGGCATAAATGGTTGTTGCAGCCTTTATGGTTCGAATATTCAGGAGGGACGCCTCGCCTTGCCTTCGCTGCGACAATTGTTATTCATGAAATACCCCGTTTATAAACAAACTTCATGGACAATAATCGTTTTTCATGAAATGATGCCTTGGGCATAAATTAATTAGAATTCATGGAAATGTCAGAATATAACCAAAATTCACGATCCGTAACCATTTTTCACGCTTTTTCGGCGCTGGAAGAAGGAGCAACGCTTGCAGGTTATTCAGCGCTGATCGAAGGTCATGGCCTGCCCGTGCCTGCGCCTGATTTTCTGTGTGCCATTGGAACCAAGCATAAGAGATACGACAAAGGACGATGGCGCATTTTTACGCCAAGGCATAAGCCTGGCGATAGCCTGGTTGGACACCTGACATTTGCCCTGAAGTATGAAGGTATTGAGCTGGGTTTGCTCAA
>CAJXFW010000230.1 GCA_913053655.1 uncultured Thiogranum sp.
CTATGGAATCGACGGCCCTGTGGGAAAAGCTGCTTCTGGGAGCCCTGATTGTTCTGGTCCTGCTCTGGTTCCGACCCGGCATCAAGAAGGCGTTGAGTGAACGCCGGAGCGCCAGTCGTGCAGAATGGATGAGCGTTCTGGTACCTGTTGCACTGGTCGCCGGTTTTGTTGTTCTGCTCATGATGCTGGTTTAGCTTTGAGCTAAAAATGCTGTGTTAGACTTTCGCGCTTTCCTGTCGATCGTGTCTGCTCACCCATGGCAATTGCATTATCCATACAAAACTTGACGAAAACCTACGCGAACGGTTTTCAGGCCCTGAAGGGGATCAGCCTGGAGGTTGAAGAAGGTGAGTTCTATGCCCTGCTGGGTCCCAACGGCGCAGGGAAATCCACCATTATCGGCATCATCTGTTCGCTGATCACCAAAAGCTCGGGCAAGGTACACATCTTCGGCAAGGACGTAGACCGGGATTTTTCGGGCGCCAAGCAACTGATCGGGCTGGTACCGCAGGAATTCAACTTCAATGTATTCGAGCCGGTTGAGGAGATCCTGGTCAACCAGGCGGGCTATTTCGGTATAGACCGCCACACAGCCTTTAAGCGCGCAGAACAGTACCTGAGGCAACTCGGGCTATGGGAAAAGCGGCGCGAGCAGGCCAGAGACCTGTCCGGCGGGATGAAGCGCCGTCTGATGATCGCCCGCGCACTGGTGCACCGTCCACGCCTGCTGATCCTCGATGAACCCACTGCCGGTGTGGATATCGAAGTCCGGCGTTCCATGTGGCAATTTCTGCGCGAGCTCAACCAGAGCGGCACGACCATCATTCTTACCACCCATTACCTGGAAGAGGCCGAGAACCTGTGCCGCACCATCGGCATTATTGACGAAGGTGAACTGGTGGCAAACACCAGCATGAAACAGCTACTGAGCGAACTGCATACCGAAACCTTCGTTCTGGACGTGAAGACCCCGCTCAGCGAAATTCCCCGGCTCCGGCAGGATTGCCTGCGGCTCGTGGACGAAACCACGCTGGAGGCGGATATCAGCAGGGATTGCAGTATCAACTCCCTGTTTACCGAGCTGTCCAGCCATGGCATCGAAGTTCTGAGTATGCGTAACAAAACAAACCGTCTCGAACAGCTTTTTGTCCGCATAGTGGAAGCCAATAACAAGACCGGGAATGCGCAATGACATTCATGGAACAATACATTGCCTTCAAAACCATTGTCATCAAGGAAGTACTGCGCTTCTCGCGCATCTGGCTACAAACCATCATTCCGCCTGTCATCACCATTTCTCTGTATTTCGTGATTTTCGGTAACCTGATCGGTTCGCAGATCGGGGATATGGACGGCTTCAAGTACATGGACTACATCGTGCCCGGGCTTATCATGATGGCCGTCATTACCAATTCCTACGCCAATGTGGTGTCTTCGTTCTATGGCACCAAGTTTCACCACCACATTGAGGAGATGCTGGTATCACCGTTGCCAAATTACCTGATTGTGCTTGGCTTCATTGCGGGCGGAGTCGCCCGTGGCCTGACGGTGGGTATCGCGGTAACAGGGGTATCCCTGTTTTTCACTGACCTGGGTTTTTACAGCCTGGGCGTCATAATCAGCACAGTCATTCTCACCTCGACGCTGTTTGCGCTGGCGGGGCTACTTAATGGCATCTTCGCAACGAGCTTTGACGATATATCCATTGTCCCGACCTTTGTGCTGACACCCCTCACCTATCTTGGCGGAGTGTTCTATAGCATCAACATGCTGCCCGAGTTCTGGCAGAACGTATCGCGGGTCAATCCCATCCTGTATATGGTGAACACCTTCCGCTACGGATTCCTCGGCGTTTCAGACCTCAGCATCGGTTTGTCCTACGCCATTATTATCGGTTTTATTGTTGCCCTGTACAGCTACGCGATATACCTGCTGCACATCGGCTACGGCATCCGGCGTTAACCAGGGAACCTCTGATTAATTCCTTTATCGTCATCCCGGTGAAGGCCGGGATCCAGTGTTCTCAATGACCTGGATGCCGGCCTTCGCCGGCATGACGTATTAATCAGAGCTTCCTTAGTCTTTAATCCAGTCTTCCAGCGCTTCGATGATGGAACGCGCCTGGTCCTGGCTGGAAATATTAAACTTGGACTTCTGCATATACTGGCCATTGCGTTTCTGGTAACGACGAATCGTATACTTGTCCTTGCCGTATTCCTCTTTCTTCCGGTCCCAGTCCTGGTAGCGATAGATAATCGTCGACCAGGCGCCCTTGGTCAGGACTTTTTTGTCCAGTTCCTTTACGGTAACCAGACCGTCCTCTTCATACTGGACAGTTAACTCATCAATTTCCGATGCCACACACTTTCTCCCATATCTTCCAAACCACAAAATTCACCTGTAGGAGCGGCGCCCTTCGCCGCGACCGGTTCTGTTACCAACCAATCGCGGCGAAGGGCGCCGCTCCTACAGTTGTTTATTTTTCTGTAGCGGGCGGGTTATCAGCCACCTTCTCTATCTCGACTTGCCCGTTGCGGACGGAGATTAGCCGTTGACCGTCGCGCATTGCAAGCAGTTCTGCGCCGGCCATTTCGCACCGCCAGCCGTGCAATACCGTCACATCCCGGTCACCCTGAACCAGGGCGACCAGATCCTTGCGGCTGGCCAGCACGGTACTGTTGATCTTGTGCCTGTCCGCCAGCAGGCGAAGCTGAGCATGCAGGAGATCCGCCAACGCTTCTTCCTGTGCGCTCGGTTTGGTGCGCTTTTTCCAGTCCGGCAAGGGATCAGGCTCACGCTGCGCTCCTTCCTGGACCAGGTTGATAATCTGCTGTCCATGGCGCGTGATACTTTTGGGCGGCAGACTGCGAATCTTAGTCAGTTCATCCGGCTGTTGCGGCGCCAGGCGCGCAATATCGACCAGCGCATCATCCTTGAAAATCCAGTTGCGCGGCAAGTCCCGCTGCTGTGCCAGCTGCTCCCGCCAGCCGGCCAGCAACTGCACAATCGACAGCGCCGCAGG
>CAJXFW010000231.1 GCA_913053655.1 uncultured Thiogranum sp.
CTCACCAGCGGTGACCGGGTGCTGATACGTCCGGGCGAGAGCGTGCCCGCCGACGGTCGTGTCGTGGACGGGCGCAGTTCGGTGGATGAATCACTGCTGACTGGGGAAAGCCTGCCGCTGGTGCGTAAACAAGGCGACCTGCTGGTCGGTGGCACGGTGAATAACGAGAGCCCGCTGGTCATGCAGATCGAGCAGGTGGGCGAGGATACGGTGTTGTCCGCCATTGTACGTCTGCTGGACCGCGCGCAGACGGAAAAACCCGGCGTGGCGCGTACCGCAGACCGGGTCGCCGGCGGGTTTGTCGGCGCATTGCTGGTGGTTGCTGCCGTGGTCGCCGGCTGGTGGTGGTTACACGATCCGGTACACGCGTTCGCGGTGACATTGTCCGTGCTGGTAGTCACCTGCCCCTGTGCATTGTCGCTGGCGACACCTGCTGCGGTAACGGCAGCCACCGGCGCGCTTACGCGCCTCGGTGTGCTGACCACCCGCGGTCATGCACTGGAAACACTGGCCCACGCCAGTCACGTGATATTCGACAAAACCGGCACCCTGACGGAAGGCCGTTTGCGACTGGAGCAGGTTGAGCTGCGGGGTACACTCAGCCGGGAAGATTGCCTGCAGCTCGCCGCAGCACTCGAACAACCTTCCGAACACCCGATTGCCAGGGCACTTTGTCAGGAAAGCGATACCGGTCTGAGTGCCGAGGATGTGACCGCACGGGTGGGTCTGGGTATCGAAGGTCGTATAGACGGACAGCGTTACCGCATCGGTATCCCCGAGTTTGTGCTGGAACTCCAGGGCGGGGATATATCGGGGCAAACCGGAACCGAAGGGCCGGCCGGCGTACTGCTGGGCAACGAACAGGGACTGCTGGCACACTTCACCTTTGCCGACCGGCTGCGTGCCAATGCTGCCGAGACCGTACAGCGGCTTGGGAAACTGGGTGTAGCGGTAGAACTGCTCAGCGGCGACGAGCACGCCACGGTACAGTCGGTAGCAGACGCGCTGGATATTGATCAGTTCCAGTCGCGTTGTCGTCCCGAGGACAAACTTGCCCGTATTCGCACCTTGCAGGAGCAGGGTGCCGTGGTGGCTATGGTCGGCGACGGCGTCAACGACGCACCGGTACTGGCCGGTGCCCAGGTGTCACTGGCCATGGGCAGCGGAACCCAGCTGGCACACGCCAGCGCCGACATGGTGCTGCTGTCCGAACAGCTCCCGCACCTGGTGACCGCTATCCGTACCAGCCGCCGGACCCTGGCGGTTATTCGTCAGAACCTGGCCTGGGCATTGGTTTATAATCTGGTGGCTGTGCCGCTGGCCGCCGCCGGCTGGATCGCACCCTGGATGGCGGCTATCGGTATGTCCACCAGTTCACTGGTCGTCGTCATCAACGCCCTGCGCCTGCGCAAGCTGCCACCGGATTGATATGAATATACTGTTTTTATTGATACCTATCAGCATGATCATCATGGGTATCGCGATCTGGGTATTCCTGTGGGCGATCCGCAGCGGACAGTTCGAAGACCTCGAAGGCCCCGCCCACCGTATCCTGATGGACGACGACGACCCGCGCATTCCGCACCGACCGGAATTGAAGGACGACGACGATTAAGATAAGATATTGCTAATATTCAGGTGGCATGCAGGTCTGTGCCATCGCTGTATCGAGGAATTGCAATGTTCAGTTTTCAGGGTTTTCCAATGGTCATCGTGATTGTTCTGGTAGTCGTGGCCTGGGCCAGCTTTCTGTCGGTGGTGTTTTCGGGCTGACCGAGGATTAATCGAATCAACCCGGGTTTCGCTCGTCCAGTGGGCTGCGCACACCACGCCCGCCGCGATTGAGCACATGTGTATAGATCATCGTGGTTGAAACATCTGCGTGACCTAGCAGCTCCTGTACTGTTCTTATATCGTAACCTGCCTGCAGTAGATGCGTGGCGAACGAATGTCGCAGCGCATGGCAGTTGACCTTCTTCGGCAAGCCCGATTTGTCAGACGATTTCTTTACCCATTTCTGCAAATTATTTTCATGGATATGATGCCGCATGGCCTTTTTTGTTCTCGGATCAATCGAAATTCTCACCGAAGGAAAGGCATATTGCCAGCGAAACTCCTTAGCCGCCGACGGGTACTTGCGCGCAAGTGCGTAAGGCAGATGCACCTCACCATACCCCGCCTCCAGGTCTTCGTCATGCAGGCTGCGAACTTTTTCCAGCTGTTCTTTCAGCGACACAATCAGACTTTCAGGCATGGGCACCACGCGATCCTTTTTGCCCTTTCCGTCACGTACAACAATCTGCTTATAATCAAAATCCAGATCGCATATACGCAAACGGATGCATTCCATCAGCCGAAGACCACTGCCGTACAGCAAACTGGCCATTAAACGGTACAGTGAATTGCTTATACCGCCGAGCAAGCGGTTAATCTCATCGACGGATAAAACCACAGGGAGTCGACGCGGTTTAGTGGCGCGCTTGAAATTCAGTTTACCCTCCACTTCCAGTTTCAGGATATGTCTGTAGAAAAAAACCAGGGCATTGAGGGCGACACGCTGCGTATTGGGCGCAACATTACGGTCGACAGCAAGGTATTCCAGGTACGGTGTAATCCTGTCAGTCTGCATTTCATCTACAGTGGTAAATCGACCGTGCAGAACAAACCGGGCCGCCCAGAAAAGGTACGTCTTCTCCGTGCGAATGGAGTATTGCCGCCCGCGTATAACGGCAATGAAGCGGCTGTACAACTCGGGAAAGCGAAGCCTGAACTGATTAACAGCCTTATCGCTGGCAGCATTATCGCTCAATGTCTGAGACTGATTTCCTGTTATAGCGCGTCTCGCGATGGTTGCATGATCGGCAGGTAGCTCCCGTGCCCCCGCCTTCCAACCGGCCCAATCGAAATTATTGGCCCACGCGGACGAAACAACGCCTATAAACAGAATACGCAGGGCATCGACCATTTGCCTGAATTGCCAGTCAGTCAGTTTCTCGCTTCTGCCTTTCTCTTTGAGAT
>CAJXFW010000232.1 GCA_913053655.1 uncultured Thiogranum sp.
AATATGCGGCCTAATCGCGAGGATTCAAGGCCGCACTGAGGATTCGCGCTGTCGCATCCACAATAGGAATAACCCGCTCATAGGCCATACGCGTCGGTCCTATCACACCCAGCACACCCAATACCTGTCCATCCACTGCGTACGGCGCCGTTACGAGGCTGCACTCATCCAGCATTTCGTAACCGGACTCTTCACCGATAAATATCTGCACACCTTCACTTTCCACACACTGGTCGAGCAGGCTCAGAATCTGCCGCTTCTCATTGAAGGCCTCGAAAAGATGCCGCAGCGTCGTGGCATTGCACATCTCGTTAAACTCCATCAGGTTGGCCTGTCCCGCCAGCACATAATCACTGCCCTGCTCTGCCTCGCCCAGCACCCGGTCCGCCATATCCATCGCGGTAGCCATCATGCGATTCAGGTTTTCGCGGGTCTCACGCAATTCGGAGAGCAGGACAGCGCGCACTGCTTGAAGCTCCTTGCCGGCAAACTGCTCGTTGAGGAAATTCGAGTACTGCTGCAATTCGGACGTACTGTAGCTTCGATCCATGGTCAGAATACAGTTCTGAACTTCCGTATCACTGATGACCAGGATCGCCAGCACTTTCTGTTCCGAAAGAGGCAGGAACTCGACACGTTGCAGGGACGCGTGCTCACGCTGGGGAATCGTCACAACACCGGCCAGACGTGTCACATCGGATAACAGCGTGGACGCAATCTCGACCAGTTCCCGCGCATCCGTGTCCGCACCGAGATTCAGCTCGAGTTCGTCAAGCAGGGAATGCTCCAGCGGTTGTACCGATAACAGTGTGTCGACAAACATCCGATAGCCCAGCACGGTAGGCACTCGTCCCGCCGAGGTATGCGGCGACCTGACCAGCCCGAGTTCCTCTAGATCGGAAATCACGTTGCGAATGGTGGCAGGGCTCAGCTTGAGACCGGCTTCCCGCGCCAGGGTACGCGAACCCACAGGCTGACCATCGCGTATATAACGCTCGGTGAGCACTTTCAGGAGGAACTGGGCGCGTTCAGACAGTTCAGGCACAGAGGTCTCGGATCGGGCAGGCATTAATAATGCCGGAATTTTAGCACTCCTCATCCCTGAGTGCTAACAGGGATCGCCGGTTACGCCTGAAACGTGCCCGGAAATAGACAGTTGGCGCAACGCTCCGGAACCGATAGCATGCCCGATCATGGGAAGCGCTTTCGACACCATCGGACTGATAGGCAAAACCGGAGACCCGGGGGTTGCCGATACGCTCGTCACCCTGGCTGCCGATCTGGGGCAGCGTGGACTCAAGGTGATACTGGACGCCAGCGCTGCGGAACACTTCGCGCAGCCCACCGAAGCGGTCATGAAGCGCGCAGAACTGGCCGGCGAATGTGACCTGGCGATCGTACTGGGTGGCGACGGCACCCTGCTCAATGCAGCGCGCAGCCTGGCCGCAGCCGATGTCCCGGTGCTGGGTGTCAACCTGGGCCGCCTCGGTTTTCTGGCTGACGTGTCTCCCGGTGAAATGCGGGAAAGGCTGGATGAAATTCTGGCCGGCCGGTACGAGGAAGAACGCCGCTCCCTGATACACGCATCGGTCATCCGGGACGGGAAAACCATCAGCGAAAGCGATGCACTCAACGACGCCGTGATTCACAAATGGGACATCTCCCGTATGATCGAACTCGATACTTCGATAGACCGGCGCTTCCTTAATTCGCTGCGCGCCGACGGCCTGATTGTTGCCACACCAACGGGGTCAACCGCCTATGCCCTGTCCGGTGGCGGTCCTATTCTTGATCCCGCCCTCGAAGCACTGGTACTGGTGCCGATCTGCCCGCACACGCTGAGCAACCGCCCCATCGTGGTCAGTGACCAGGTCGAGATCGAGATCGTGCTGCAAGGTGCCGATACGACCAAGGCCCAGATCACCTGCGACGGTCAGGTTAACTTCGAGTTGGTGGCCGGTGACCGCGTACATATCAGGCGCAATAACCACGACCTGCGGTTGATCCATCCGCAACAACACGATCACTTTGAAATTATGCGCAAGAAACTGCGCTGGGCGGAACAACCCTGATGCTGCTGTCACTACACATTCGCGACTTTGCCATCATCGACGAACTTGAAATCGAATTAAACCCGGGCACAACCGCGCTAACCGGCGAAACCGGTGCTGGTAAATCCATCCTGCTGGACGCACTGGGTCTGCTGCTGGGTGACCGGGCCGACGCCGGGTCAGTCCGGCACGGTGCCGAACGTGCCGACATCAGCGCCAGTTTTGATATTTCCGCTATAGAAAGCGCACGCAGCTGGCTGAGCGAACAGTCGCTGGATCTGGATGGCGAGTGCCAGCTGCGCCGTGTAGTCATGAGCGAAGGCCGTTCACGCGGCTATATCAATGGCTCGCCGGTTCCGGCCCAGTTATTGCGCGAGTTCGGCGAACGCCTGGTCGATATTCACGGTCAGCACGAACACCAGTCACTGATGAAACGTGAACTGCAACGCCAGTTGCTCGACAACCACGGCGGTCATAACAAATTACTGACCGAGCTTACCAACATCCACCGTGACTGGAAGCAGACCGGCGCAGACATCGAAGCCATCATTGGAACCGGCCAGGACCGCGATTCACGTCTGGAATTTCTGCGCTTTCAGTTACAGGAACTCGACGCACTTGCGCCCCTGGAAGGTGAAGTCACGCAATTGCACGAGGAGCACAAACGCCTGTCCAATGCCGGGCAATTGCTGGAGACCTGTGACCGACACATCAAACGACTCTACGACGATGAACACTCGGTACAGTCCGATATCAGTCATGCGCTTGCTGACCTCGAACAGCTGGCCCGGATCGACCCGACACTCAAGGAAGCCAGTGAACTGATCAACACAGCGCAGATTCAATTGGAGGAAGGGGTCAACCAACTCAGAGCCTATCAGGACAGACTTGAACTCGATCCGCAGCGCCTGCAATGGGTTGAACAGCGGCTCGATGCACTGCA
>CAJXFW010000233.1 GCA_913053655.1 uncultured Thiogranum sp.
GTTATTGAGCCGGAATATTCTTCAGCCTATATGCAGAGCCTGATAGATCGGGTCGCGATGGATACCGCCCGCAGGCTAAAGGGACAGGCGCAGCGCTTGTTTGCCAGGAAAACGGGTTGAAGAACGCCATGAAAGAGTGTGTTCGCGGTATTCGCCTCGTCGCATTTGATTTTGACGGGGTGTTCACCGATGACATGGTGTATGTGCTTCAGGATGGCACAGAGGCAGTACGCTGCTTTCGTGGAGACGGCATTGGTTTGCAGAAACTTGCACGTCTCGGGATTGAAGCCATCATAATTTCTACAGAGGTCAACCCGGTGGTAACGGCCAGGGCCGCCAAGTTGAAGATTCGTTGCATACAGGATGTCACGGATAAACGTAAGGTGCTTGAGGATGTCGCCACGGATTTAAACATCGCGCTGTCTCAGGTTGCATTCGTGGGAAACGACATCAACGATCTTCCCGCACTGCGCTGCGTCGGTTTGCCAATTGTAGTCAGGAATGCGCACCCTGATGTGATCAGGCACGCCGTTTACCAGACCAGTTGTCCGGGTGGTCATGGCGCTGTCAGGGAGGTCTGTGACCTGATTGAGGAAGCGTTGGCGCCAGCAAGTGTCACGACGCTCCTGCACAATTAGACGAATGTTGTTTAGAAAATCCCTGAAATGGAACCAGTCTGTTAGTCCAAGTTCGGCCAACTCCTGTCGTTCATGTCGAAGCACCGTAGGAGCGCCGTCCTTCGGCGCGATTGTTGGTAATACAACCAGTCGCGCCGAAGGGCGGCGCTCCTACAGGATTAGATGAACGTCGTTATTGGGTCGTTCCCTGTCGTTTAGAAAAATATAATCCAGAACCAGTCTGTTGGTCCACCGAAGAACAAGCTACCAGAAATCGTGATCCTGGTAGCTTGACAGCAACCTCCACCAGGACTATATTTAACCATATGGTTAAATATAAAACAGATGAACTGGACCGGACTTTTTCCGCCCTGTCGGATCCAACCCGGCGCGCGATTCTTGCACGGCTGGCCGAGGGGGAGGCGCAGGTGACTGAATTGGCCAGGCCCTTTGGTATGTCGCTTCCTGCCGTGTCCAAACACCTGAAAGTGCTCGAAAGAGCAAATCTGATCCTGCGTCACAAGGAGGGAAGAATTCATCGCTTTACCGTCAATCCAGAACCCGTAAACACAGCGAAAACATGGATTGAAACCTACCAGCGCTTCTGGGAGCAACAGCTCGATTCATTAGGCAGTTACCTGGAAGTCACCACACCAAAGGAGCAGACACATGTCCCTCGCCGCAAGCCCCGCAAGTGAAACCCTGCAACTTAAACATACCTATTCCGCCAGCCCGGAGCAGGTGTTCGCCGCCTGGTCTGATCCGGAAGCAATAGGCCGATGGTTTGGCCCGCACTCACATCGTTGTAAAGTCGAAGAATATGATTTTAAACCGGGTGGCCAATACCGGATTCGAATGATTCCTACAGGTGAAGAGACTGACTGCGGCGGCGACTCCGCACAGGACTCAGTCTGTGCCGGTGAATTTGTTGAAATCCTTTCACTGTCCCGAATCGTCATGTCTTTTACCTGGATCGAAAACGGGGGTGACATCGGCGATACCTTGCTAACAATCGAGATTAACGCAGCCGGTGACGGGACTGAATTGATCCTGACGCATGAACGCTTGCCGGATGAAGAGATGCGTACCGCCCATCAAGGTGGCTGGGAAGGTTCCCTCGAATGTCTGGAAGCGTATCTTGCCTGAGGCTAAGGGTACCGAAGTTTTTCCGGATCGATAACAACGTGACGAATCCGGGACAGGTTCCAGCTATAGGTGATATGCACAAGACCGTCATCCGTCTGGATGACGGCAGGGTATGAGAATTCTCCAAAGCCATGCGCCAGCACAAGACTGTCTCGCCAGCGTTTGCCATCGTGGGAGAGCGCGACAACCAGCGGTGTGCGTCTGCGTGAAGACCGGTTGTAGACCAGTAGCTGGCGACCGTCGGCGAGACTTACCGCGTCGATGCCTGAGTTGGGGTTTTTAAGGGAGGTGAGTTGCAACTCGCTCCACGTCTTGCCGCCATCGCTGGACCAGCTTTCGGCAATCTTCCTGTGCCGGGTGCGACACACGAGCTGTAATACGCCTTCTGCATGAGTGAGTATGCTGGGCTGGATGGCGGCAAGGTCTTCCGAGTGATTGATGGGGAGAACACGTTTCCAGGAATCTCCCAGGTTGGTGCTGTGCTCTATATGAACACGCCAGTCCCCGCTTTCGGTGCTGGACGGACTCAGTAACTCACCATTCGCCAGTTGCACAGGTTTGTTCTTGATGGGGCCGAGTATGTCATCCGCAAGACGTTCAGGTGTTTTCCAGGTCCGGCCATGGTCGGTGGATTCTGTACACATACCCCACCAGGTTCTGGGATTCCTTCCAACCTTGTAGAATAGTAGCAGGGGGCCTGAGGCCGGTTGAAACAGTACCGGGTTCCAGCACGCATAGCGAACACCATCCGGCTGCGTGCCATTGGCCACTTCCACTGGTGTAGACCAGCCACTACCATTGTTCAGGGAAACCATGATGCCAACATCCGGCCGGGATTCCAGCGACCCGCCAAACCACGCCGCTACCAGTCTGCCACCGGACGCTGCTATGGTCGACGCATGGCTCATGGCGTGACGTGATCTGGAAAAGATAAAGCTGTCACTAATAACCGCAGGATCCAGGTTCTGCGGCGGTCCTCCGGACAACCGTGTCCTGGCATCCGCTGCCCAGCTAAACAGTTTCCGGAAAACCAGGCGATTGGTGAACACTAATAATGGTGACCCATGGTGACACGGTCAAAGTAGCGTAATCGATACAACAGGCGGGTACGGTTCGGGTCGTCATTGAAGCCACTGCGGTCATGCAGCACGTTGTTGCTGATCAGGCCCCAGCCCGGCTGCAAGGTCAGCCGGTAAATAAACGGGTCGTCAGAGGCCAGCAGGTTTTT
>CAJXFW010000234.1 GCA_913053655.1 uncultured Thiogranum sp.
CGCAAGCGTTGGGCCAGTTGCTGCGTGTCGTCGTCGCCCTGCCAGTGCAGGCGCAGGCCGTCTTCATTTCCATCCAGTGCGGTCAGGTGCGCCAGTTGCACGCGATTGAGATGCAGACGCCGGTCATCATCATTCAGTGCGCTACTGTCAAGCATTTCCAACAAGGTTTCCAGCAGCGGCAGGATGCGTTTTGCGGGCAGGCGCAGCAGGCGTTCGCCGTTCTGTTCGTCATCCAGGGGGAGAATAAAGTTTTCGGTGGCGAGTGTATCTGCGCGTAGCAGGTGGCGAGGAAAGGTTTGTAAAAACGCCACCAGGTCGGGCAGCAGATCGATATGCTTGCCATCGACCTCCACGCCAAGGCCGATGCTGAACCAGTCCTGTCGATCCAGCCGGTCGACATCACAATACCAGTGCGAGGCTTCGATCAGCTGGTGTCGGAAGCGGTCATATTCAATACGCCAGCCCCGGGCGCGCAAGGCGGGGACAGCGTCCGCCTGGAAATCCAGCCACGCATCGATATCGTCACCGATTGAATCGGATGCAGGGAGAAAACAGTCGTCACCGGCATCACGGCGCAACGCCCCGTCAGCCTCGAAACCCAGCTTGCGTAAGTGTTTGACGGCAGCCTGTTCGGCTTTTTTGTTGCGTGGTATCTGGATGACGCGCCCAGCCTCGAAGTGCGTGGCTGGATCGTGGCGCGTCAGGGAGATACCCCCGTAATCGAAACTGAGACAGGCGAAGTCGTGGTTTTCCTCCCAGTCTTCCCACCCTTCCAGCTCACGTGAGGTCAAACGCAGACAAGGCACAGGTTTGGCACGCGCTGCGGTAACGATTTCGAGCTGTTGCAGTGGCGGGATATCGGCGTCGGGATAACGCTGTTGCAAATCGGTTTGCAGCGCACTGACCCGGTCGGCCGCCACCGGCGGCAGGTTGAGCAGTTCAGTGGCCAATGCGGGTGGCAGCCTGGATTCTGCGACGCCGCATTGGCCTTGTTCGGTGTCCAGATACCAGGGACGTGACAGCAGTATCAGTTGAGCCTGGCCGCTGGTGGGGGTCAGTGTCCATTGACAGCATTGATTACCGAAACCATCCACCACCCAGCACAGTTCCAGTGACCGCGTGGCATCCTGTTCGAGGAGGGAACCCCATTCCGCATCCTCCAGAAAACAACGTCCGCTGGCGAGCATGAGCTCCAGCAGGTGTGACGATTGCGGATCGTCGAGCACGGGGATACCAGCGAGGGAGGCGCGCGGCAGCCGATTCAGGGCGCCGAGCAGCTCCAGGTCGACCGGCTCCAGAAAGCGTGCCGGGGTGCGGTGCGTCACCCGGTCAGGGTCAAAATAACTCCCCACGGAATAACGGCCGTTTTTCAGGCGGCGGGCGGCGAAAGTCTCTACCAGCAAACCCGTTTCGTCGGGCTGCAAGATATATACCAGGGCCTGACGGGGGTTCGGCAAGTTGCGTTTTCCACGGATTTTTTCGGGCAGGAAAGCGGGTGTCGTGGATGGCTCGTCCACAGGCAGCGCCTGTTTGTCATGCAGCGCTTGCAGCAACACCGCGGCGACGTGCTCGCAATCTTTCTTTTTGGCACAACTGCACTCGCCTTTGATGGTGATCGCATCCACTGCCTTGTCCGTGCGCACATAGACCCTGAACGGACGGCTGCCGGGGCGTGGAATCGTCGCGGTGATCAGCTCGCCGCCGCGCTGAATATTCGGAGCGTCTATCCGGCCGTCAGTGAATAACCGCCACCCTTTATCGAAACGTTCCGGGGAAATGTGTGCCGCCACATCGGTCAAGGTGAATAACATGCGGGCATTGTAACCTGAACGAGGATAGAGTTTTATAGCCTGCTCGAAACTTGAGTTATACAGATAGGGTTTTTATCCTACCTATACATCAGAAGACAGAAATTCAGCAGCGGTTAATACTTTGTCAGGGAAGATTGTTTTCAGTTTCTTGTCGAAACTGACAACCTGGCTATTTTCCATTTCTGCGGCAGCGATAAAGTAGGTGTCATAGGCTGGGTGATTTGAGTTTACGGACAACACTAATGCACGTTCCCACAGGTTTTCCCCGGATAGAGTTCGGCTGATCAAACTTTCTGTGTCATCCATGACCTGGAGTGCGGTTTCAATCGAGACCTTGCGATGTTTTATCCATTGCCAAAGCACGTTTGCCATCTCCGCCCTGAAAGAGTCCGGCACACTGATGGTATTCGCCCGTTCCAGGATTGCGGTGGCATCTTGACAAAATTTCTCCACACCTAGCAATGCGTAAGCGAAAACCATTGTATCGACAACCATTCAGCGTCTTCCTTTCTGTCGCCATTGTTCGACTTCGTTTGCCTCAGTGCGAGGCAATTCTGCCCAACGGTTACGTATTCTTAGCAAGACTTCGGATCGGGGGCCGTAACGCCGTTGCAACAGTTCCCGTATCTCTTGTTCCATTGAGCGGTTATGTAGCTCAGCAGAGGTCTTGACCCCCTGGATGACGTCTTCAGGGAGGCTGCGGATGGTCAGTGTGCCCATTTGCTGGAACCTGTTGAAATAGTGATCTCAATAAAGATGCTAGCATAATGACAGCACGGAAGATGGTTTTTTAAAAGTCGTCAAAGTATGCGTGTAATTTTGTAAGATTCAGAATTAGATATACGTAGTAACATATTAATTAATAAACGTTTGTATATGAGATAAACGCCCTGGCGGTGTTCCCCGGTCTGTCAGTATTTCTGACAACCGGCCGGCGGCAAGTGAGTCGCAGCAATGGCGCGGCTGTGTGGCTCCCTCCGGGCAAGGCAATATCATGTTGAAGACGTACAAGCTATGGTACGTTAAACCGTATACGGGTACTCAAAAGGTGAGAAAGCCGGGCCATTCTATGTAGTCGCTGGTTGAATTAACGGGAAAATAGCAATGAGAAGCACAGTCAATATCCTTTTAATCGAAGATCATCCGCTCTACCGCAATGCGTTGACACCGGTCATTC
>CAJXFW010000235.1 GCA_913053655.1 uncultured Thiogranum sp.
ATCGGAGTGTTTTTGAGGCCGTATTTTTTATATGAACAGCGAGACATTACGCCGCGAGCTGATGGCGAAAGGACTGGTCAGTACCGATTTGTGTTCTGATCCTGTTATTCAATTCGAACAGTGGTATGCGCAAACAATCGAGACCGGTAGTGCTGAACCGGGTGCAATGTCGCTGGCAACGGTGGATGCACAGGGCCAGCCCTGGCAGCGTATCGTGTTGTTAAAGTTGTTCGATGAAAAAGGTTTCATTTTTTTCACCAATTACTCCAGCCGTAAAGCGGAACAGATTGCGGCTAACAGCAGGGTGAGTCTGCTATTTCCCTGGTATGCGTTGGGGCGGCAGGTGAAAGTGACCGGCAGCGCAGCAAAGATATCCACGGCCGAGTCGATGCGGTATTTTGCTACCCGGGCACGTGGCAGCCAGATTGGTGCCTGGGCGTCGCATCAAAGTCAGGTGGTCAAATCGCGCGCTATTCTTGACGCTGCATTCGACGAGATGAAACACAGGTTTCTGGAGGGCGAGGTGCCGCTGCCGTCTTTCTGGGGGGGGTATCGCGTAGCACCGGAGACGATTGAATTCTGGCAGGCAAGGGACAGCCGCTTGCACGATCGTTTTATGTATCGCAAGGACGGGAACTCACAGTGGGTTATTGAGCGCCTGGCGCCTTAAAGAGGCCGATTTCCGGGAGGGAAGCTGCTCAGGATCCCGCTCACGGTCTGGTTGATATCCGCCGTGATTTTCTCGGGTGTTTCTTTCGTTTCCAGATATTCCTGGCCTGTGCCACGCCAGATCAACTGTTTACTTTTGCTGTCCGCAATATCGATGATCAGTGTACCTTCCTGGTATTCGTAACTGTAGGTTCGGATGTAGCCGGGCGAGTAGCCTCCATGCCCCCATTCCCCGAAACCATACCCCAGATGCCCATAGTAGGAATTGATGGTTTCCTGCCGAATCTTGTTTTCGATGCCGCCAAACCAGTTCACATAGAAGTCTGCTTTATCCTTGTCCACCAGCTTATAGCCTTTGGATTCCAGGTTGCTGTTCACCGCGTTCACAACCCGATTGATGATCAGGCTGTTGTTGATGCGGACATCGTTGCTGGGTGGTTCACCCGCGAGCCACGCATACGTTTTAAGGGTCGAGAAATCATAGTGGGTATCGTAGTCGCTCCACACGCTCAGGGTGCTGCAGCCGGTGAGTAAAAACAGACCCAGTACACCTGCCTTCATCTTGCCGGTTGATCCGCATCAAGGTTATCGGACAACCTGTTAGAGGCTCTACGCAGATTAAGACTGAGGCTGCGGGCGAGATACTTCAGAATCTTGATCGCTATCTCGGGAGACTCGGCAGCCAGCTCTTCAAAGCCTTTACGCGACAGGACTGTCAGCGATGACGGGCTGCGCGCTTTTACCGTTGCTGAACGCGGCAGTTCATCGATCAACGCCATCTCACCGATCGATTGCCCTTTACCCAGCGTCGTTATCGCACTCGAATCCCCGTTAGGCGATTTTTTCAGGACTTCCAGTTCCCCGTTGACGACAAAACAGACAAACTCGCCGCTTTCGCCCTCATCGAAAACGGTGTCGCCCTTTGCGATTTCCAGAAGGCCCAAATACTGATCCAGGATGGATATTTCATCCAGGGAAAGTTCCTGGAACAGGGGAAGCCTGCTCAGAAAGGCGAGATTATCGTCAGCCATGTGTCCTCCATAAGGGTTTGTCTGAATCCATACCTTTCCAGACTGGTAGTACTGCCTGCTTTCATAGAGCCCTGTTCGAAGAATTATATTCCTTTTTTTTAAGAATCGAAGGGGCCGGGTCAAACCCGGATTTTCGCTGCAAAAGCGGCCGCCTGGCCGCGACAACACAGCTGCTGTGCCCGGGAGGGGCAGCCGCTCGGCAATAATTTGACGTTCCACGCGCATTGGAGCAGGCTCCAAAATAGTGCGAAAGCGCATTTTTGCTTGGTTAACAAAGGATATTAAGTCCCGGCTCTAATGTGGCATAACGTTTGCAATATTTAGTACAAAGATGGCGTCCAGATGTAAGTCTTGCCAAGCAAGAACAAGAACGGGACGCAGGACGAGACGTTGTGGATGGCCCAACTTTACTGACGGATCCTTACTGGAGCGGCTGAGCCATGACCCTATTCAATCAGTACCTGAACCGATACGCGGAATCGAAGGAAGAGGAGTACACGCTCCAGGAATACCTCGACATCTGCAAGAACGACCCCACTGCTTACGCCACAGCAGCCGAGCGCATGCTGACGGCTATCGGCGAACCGGAACTGGTGGATACCCGCCAGGACCCGCGACTCAGCCGACTGTTTTCCAACAAGGTCATCAAGATCTACCCGGCCTTCAAGGATTTCTACGGCATGGAAGAGACCATCGAAAAGATCGTCTCCTACTTCCGACACGCCGCGCAGGGTCTGGAAGAAAAGAAACAGATCCTGTATCTGCTTGGCCCGGTCGGCGGCGGCAAGTCCTCGCTGGCCGAGAAGCTGAAATCCCTGATGGAGCAATGTGCGTTCTACGCAATCCAGGGTTCACCCATCAACGAGTCACCACTGGGACTGTTTTCGCCGGGCGAAGACGGCGCGATCCTGAATGACGACTACGGTATCCCGCGCCGCTACCTGAGCGGCATTATGTCGCCCTGGGCCATCAAGCGCCTGCACGAATTCAACGGTGACATTGCAAAGTTCAAGGTGGTGAAACTGCGTCCGTCGGTGCTGCAACAGATCGGCGTTGCGAAAACCGAGCCGGGTGACGAGAACAACCAGGATATTTCCTCGCTGGTCGGCAAGGTGGACATCCGCAAGCTGGAACAATACTCGCAGGACGATTCCGATGCCTACGCCTACTCGGGCGGCCTGTGCCTGTCCAACCAGGGGCTGCTGGAATTCGTGGAAATGTTCAAGGCGCCCATTAAAGTG
>CAJXFW010000236.1 GCA_913053655.1 uncultured Thiogranum sp.
TGCCACAGGTCCTTGCCGGCATACACCTTCGCGTTCCGGCCATAGGGTGATTCCTCCAGCATTTTCTCCATCGCCTTGCGCCAGCGCTTCCTGGCGTTATTGCAAAGTACATGGGTCGGCTCCGCCCCCAGTTCCAGCAGGAACCGGGTCATGCCCATAACAAAATCGGGGTCGCCCCACAGAGCATATTTTTTACCGTGCAACCAGGTATGCGAGTCGGTCATCATATCCACCAGGCGGCCGCGCTCTTTTTCCAGGCACGCCGGAATGGGCTTGCCGGTAAGCGCCGAGACCTGCATCAGGAATTCATCGGTCCACGCCAGACCCATGGGGATATTGATTGCGCTCGCCTTGTGGTTCCAGGTGTTCTTGACATATTTCCGGGTCTTGTCCGACTGCCAGGGCTGCAATAACAGGGTATCGATGGCATTGGGCGCGTCCTTGATTTCGTCTTGCGTGGTGCCGCCGGCGTACATGCGGTACTCGCCGTCGGCCGGGGTATCCAGCACCTCGGAGGGATCGGAGAGCAGACTGTGATCCACGCCCATCTCACCCAGCATGCGCTTGATGACGCGGAAGTTACCGAGATAGGTTTCGAAGCCCGGCACAATGTTGAGTTTGCCGTTACTGCCCACCTCTTTGTCTTCCATGTGGTTCAGGGTGAAGTAGCGCAGAATCCCCTCCAGCATGCTGTCCCAACCGGTGGTGTGGCTGCCGACAAAGCTCGGCGTATGCGCAAACGGCGTGGGAAAGTCCTCGGGGATATGGCCCGCCTGCTTGGTGTTGCCGATGAAGGCGTTGAGATCGTCACCGATCACCTCCGCCATACAGGTGGTGGATACGGCGATCATGTCCGGCTTGTACAGGGCCCTGGCATTTGCCAGCCCGGCGATCATGTTCTTCTGGCCGCCGAACACCGCCGCGTCCTCGGTCATGGAGTCGGACACACAGGCAATGGGTTCCTTGAAGTGGCGGTTGAAATAGGTTCGGAAATAGGCGGTGCAGCCCTGGCTGCCGTGCACATAAGGCAGGGTCTTTTCGAAACCGAGGGCGCACAGCACCGCACCCAACGGCTGGCAGGCTTTGGCCGGGTTGACAGTGAGGGCCTCGCGCTTGAAATTCAGTTCCCGATATTCCTCGGTGGTGGTCCACCTGAATACCTCATCGATCTTCTCCTGCGGGTGACATTCTTCGAACAGCGCCCGCTTTCCGGCGAGCGTTTCCTGGTAATCGTCATCCTGGAACAAGGGGTAACTGGGCTTGATGTTATCGATATTCTGACTCATGGTAACTTTCCTGCCGCAGCGCAATAGTGTGGACTACGGTTGCATGGGGTTAGGGTTTGGTAGCGACGTCTTGCGGTTGCTCACGCCGCCAGGGCGCTGTGAGCTGCGACCAGCAGGGATTGTTCAGGGTCATGTCCATATCACGGGCGAAGATGGCGAAGCCGTCATAACCGTGATAGGGCCCCGAGTAATCCCAGGAGTGCATCTGGCGGAACGGGATGCCCATTTTCTGGAACAGGTACTTCTCCTTGACCCCGGCGCCGATCAGATCCGGCCGTATGCGCTTGACGAACTCCTCGAATTCATAACCGGTGAGGTCGTCATACAGCAAAGTGGCATCACCCGCTTCCTTCAGGGTACGCTCGTAGTCGTCGTCGTGACCGAACGCGTAGCCGGTGCCAACGATCTTCATACCCAGATCCTCATAGGCGCCGATGGTGTGACGCGGGCGCAAGCCGCCCACATACAGCATCACCCTCTTGCCTTCCAGGCGCGGGCGGTATTTTTCGATCACCGACTCGTATTCCAGCCTGTACTTTTCAATCACGCGCTCGGCGCCCTGCTTGATCTCGTCGTCAAAAAACGCAGCGATTTTGCGCAGACTTTCCCCGATCCTGGTGGGACCGAAAAAGTTGTATTCCATCCACGGAATACCGTACGTCTCTTCCATGTAACGGGAGATATAATTCATGGACCGGTAACAGTGCAGCAAATTGAGTTTAACCTTGGAGGTAAGCTCGATCTCGGACAGGGTGCCGTCGCCGGACCACTGGGCCACTACCCGTAACCCCATCTCCTCAAGCAGGGTGCGTGAGGCCCAGGCGTCACCGCCGATGTTGTAATCGCCGATAATGGCTACATCATAAGGTGTCGTCTCGAAGCTGTTATCATCGTCGCGGACACCCAGCACACAGTCACGTATGGAATCGTTGGCGATGTGATGCCCCAGCGACTGTGACACCCCGCGAAAGCCCTCGCAGCGCACGGGCACTACTATCTTGTTTAATTGCTCGCTCTTCTCCTTGGCCACTGCGCTGATATCGTCACCGATAAGGCCGACGGGACACTCAGACTGGATGGTAATGCCCTTGCTCAGGGGAAACAGTTCTTCGATCTCATCGATGAGCTTGCCCAGCTTCTTGTCACCGCCAAAGACGATATCTTTTTCCTGGAAATCCGAAGTAAAGTTCATCGTACCGAAGGCATTCACGCCGGTGGTTCCGTTGTAGTAGTTGCGGCGCCCGGCGCGGGAATACTGTCCGCACCCCACCGGGCCGTGAGAAATATGGATAACGTCCTTGACAGGTCCCCAGACCACGCCCTTGGAACCGGCATAGGCACAGCCGCGGACGGTCATCACCCCGGGCAGGGACTTCTTGTTCGAGACGATGCACTTCTCAGCCTGTTCCAGGCTGCAATCATTGACCGCCAGATGCTTCGCGCGGTCCTTCCGTACCTCTTCGGGATAGACCTCCAGCACCTCATGGATGAGGGTTCTGGTCTCTTCAGGTGTCATTTCACTCATAAGCCGTTTCTCTTGTCATTGCCATCAAATAACGGTCAGGCGCCAATGGCACTAAGTTAAGCCTTAAATGTACGTATTCCCGTCATTCCGGCGCAGGCC
>CAJXFW010000237.1 GCA_913053655.1 uncultured Thiogranum sp.
AGCGGGCAATGCCAGGGCCTCAGTCAACCCCGTCAGCGCAGCCGAATCCCTGAATGCATTGCTCACAGCCTGCCAGCGGATGCTGTGTCCGCTGTCAGCCAGTGTTTTCTGTATGACGTAAATGAGTTGCAGCGAGGCAGTGTCGACACGGCTGACATCTCCGGCGTCGAGTACGATTTCTTCGCCGTCTTCCAGCATGGCAGTCATGCCCTTGAGCTGCTCAGCCACGGTCTGGATAGTCATTTCCGAGGGCAGACACATCGCTGTGGTCTGTGAATCTGATTGTGGTGTGTTCACGGGTCCATCCTTTTAACTAATCCATAGTTCAAGCCTGAAAACTCAAGCTGCACGCATCAGAGCAATACGTTTGGCTATTCTCGGCAGTGCAACCGATTTCTTCAGTGTTCGGTTTTCTGTACTCCATCGGTCGAACAGATACTCATATTCGACATATTCATCAGTTCCATCACTTTTTTGTTAGCGTCCTGAACCCCCTATGCTTAAGGAAATTTTTTCCTGGTCATTCAGGCAACCGCAGCACCGGGATCAGGCTCGGCAAATTTTTCTCTTATCTGGACGATCTCGGGCAATATATTGAGAAAGTTTTTCACCAGGTCGGGATCGAAGTGTTTACCGCTCTGCTCCCTGATATAAGTCATCGCTTCCTCTACCGGCCAGGCACACTTGTAAGGCCGTTCTGAAGTCAGCGCGTCAAAGACATCCGCCAACGCCACGATTCTTCCCGGCAATACGATCTCGTCGCACTTCAAGCCGTGTGGATACCCGCTTCCATCCCATTTCTCGTGATGGGTGAGGGCGATATCGTGGGCCATGGTCATCAATTCCGAGTCCTCTCCGGCAAGAATATCGGCACCGATCCGGGCGTGGGTTTTCATGATTTCCCACTCCCGGGCGTCCAGTTTTCCCGGTTTGAGCAGAATCTGGTCGGGAATGCCGATTTTACCGATATCGTGCATGGGGCTGGCGTTCAGCAAAAGATCCGATTCGTATTCGCTCAATCCCGCGGCCTTGCCCAACAGGGCGGAAATACTGCTCATGCGGATGATGTGCAGGCCGGTTTCGTTATCGCGGTATTCCGCCGCCCGGCCGAGGCGCCGCACTACCTGCAGACGGGTATGGTGCAGCTCCCGGGTACGCAAGCGCACCTTCTCTTCCAGGTCATGGCTGTAGGTCTGCATGCAGCGTTGGGCGATTTGAACTTCAATCAGATTGCGCACGCGCGCCAGTAACTCAATCCGGTCGAACGGTTTGGTGACAAAATCGCGGGCACCGGCCTCCAGCGCGTGAATCCGGGTTTCACGGCTGTCCTGTGCGGTCAATACCAGTATCGCGGGCCGCCGGCCGGACAAGGGCTGGTCAAGGCTTTTCATCACCTGAAAGCCGTCCATGCGAGGCATATTGAGATCCAGTATCAGCAGGTCAAACAGCTTGTCCCGGCACAAACCGGACACCTCGAGTGGATCACGCGTGGCGGACACATTCTGGTAACCGGCGCCCGTCAGTATCTTTTGCATAAGACGTACATTGGCCGCCTCGTCGTCCACGAGCAGAATTTCGGCTGCAAAATAATCCGATTCATTGAAATCCAGGTGCGAATTCACGTTACTATTTCCTCTAACGATATAAAGGGATCACACATCGCAACCGCTGTTTACCGGTTTAGATGTGTCTCGCGGTGCCAGATATCTGTCCAACTCGCCGAAAAAATTATCGATGTCCAGGGGCTTGGTCAGATAGGCGTTAAAACCGGCGTCGAGTCCTCGCTGCACATCAGCCGGCATGGCATTGGCACTAATGGCAAGTATGGGCGTACTGTGGCCGGCCTGTTTTTCACGCAATCTGGCCAGTAGTTCGTAACCATCCATATCGGGCAGGTTAAGATCCAGCAGGACTAAATCAGGCTGCTGGGTCTCCGCCAGCTTCAGGCCCAGCCACGGTTCGTGCGCGGTCAGCAAATGGACATTCGGCCGCCGCCCCAGAAGGCAACTGACCAGGCGCAGGTTGGCCGGGTTGTCTTCCACATAAAGCACTGTGTACGGGCGATCTGCGTTCGGTTGTGAACAAGCGGTCTCACACAAAGGCGGTATTTTCGGATCACTGGAACATTCATCCAGCGGTAACTCAATCCAGAAGGTGCTGCCCGCGCCCATCTGACTATCCATCCCTAACCGGCCACCCATCAGCTCGACGAGCTGCCGGGTAATAACCAGACCGATGCCGGTTCCCTCGATATCGCTGCTTTCCGCCCCCAACCGGCTGAAGGGCTGGAACAACCCCTTCTGCAAGTCGGTGGGAATACCGGGCCCTGTATCCCGGACACCGATTCTGACCCAGCCATCTTTTACCATCGTGCCTTCAATGGTCACCGTTCCGCCCGGCTGATTGTACTTGCAGGCATTGGTGAGCAGGTTGAGCAATACCTGTTTCAGACGGGTGAAATCGGCACGCACCGTCAGGTGCTCGCACGATTCCAGTTGGCAGTGCATAGAAATCCGGTATTTGGTCAGAAACGGCATAATCAATGACCGGCATTCCTGAAACAGCACCGGGATTTCGACTGCCTCTATGGACAGATCAATGCGTCCCGCCTCGATTTTTGCAAGGTCGAGCACCTCGTTGATCAGTTCCAGCAAGTGGTGTCCTGCCTTGCTGATTTCCGCGACGCTTTCCCGTTGTTCCACCGTTAACGCCTCGATCTCCAGCAATTGCGCAAACCCCAGAATGGCATTCAGAGGTGTGCGCAGTTCGTGGCTCATGCTGGAAAGAAACTGGCTCTTGGCGCGATTGGCGCCCTCCGCCTCTTCCTTGGCAAGCG
>CAJXFW010000238.1 GCA_913053655.1 uncultured Thiogranum sp.
TAGTTCAGTGAGCGAAATGTACAAGCCCACTGGACAGTGGAAAATATTGTCTCTGTTCCCCGACAGTCCCGACTTTATTTTGTCGTCAACTCGCTACACCAATCGCTTATTATTCTTAGTGACTTAGCAAAAATATGCTCCCATCTGTCGTGTTCCGGTGACAGTCATGGTCTTGTAACAATCTAAAAAGATTTTTAATAATCTCTTGTATAACCATGTTTTATATTTACTTAACAGCAAATACCCCGAAGTGGCACGCGCATTGCTTCAGGTACGCCGGGTTTAACCAAATAATGAGGAGTTAATAAATATGAAAAAATTACTGATAGCAGCAGTTGTTACCCTGGCGGCTCCGTTCGCCCACGCTGAAGCACCGGCAGACGCCACGATTGATACCACACAGGCTTCTTTCGCCCAGATCGACGCTGACCAGAATGGTACGATTTCCAAGCAGGAAGCCAGCTCATTCTCATCGGTCGAGGTCATGTTCGACGGCGCCGACGCCAACAAGGATGGCACACTTGATAGCACGGAGTTCGAGAACGCCAGCAAGCCTGCCGACGCAGCTGCAAAATAAGTTCGCCGGAAACGGATCTGGTCCGCTCACCCGGGCCAGGTCCAGCTCCCGTCAGGAGCACACCCGTCCAGTTTTACTTCCCGCCACCACCGAACCAGAACGCGGTATCCTTTTCCAGAAATTCCGAGTACGGCATGTAGTGCGAGCCATCGCAGGAAAAGGTCAGGCTGATCAGGCCGTTGAAAATATTGATCGAGGCCAGCCGCAGGTAAATCGTGTCGTCGGCAAAGCGAAGCGATTTCAACCCCTTTAATACCGCACTTATACGGTCCGCCGGTATCTCGGCATCGGCGGGGTATGGACGGCGCGGATAAGCCAGACAGATATCGGGGTCCGACAACGCATCACTTTGCAGAATACGGTAACGATACGGATCATCGACCACCCAGATCGTCGCCCGGCTACTGGAAAAATGCAGCGCGCCCTGAAACATCCCCCGCTCTACAATCAGCTCTTCGAGAATCGACATAGCCTGATCGATATTCCGGTCCAGCACGCTTTCCACCCGCGTCTGCTGAAATACCGTACCGCGAATGGCCGGATCACCCTTGATCTGGTGCCACTTACCGGGTTCGGTATACAGATCACCGGACATGGGCAGGTCACGCAGATCGAGGTCAACACCGAGATAACCGACAGGCTCGCCATCCCGGTACAGGGTCTGCAGCGCGGTGATCGAGGGACGGTGTGCGGAGAGACTGATATAGGCCTCTGACAGGACGAAATCCCGGTCCGGACCGGCTTCCTTTATGTAGGGTCGCGACGAACGGTCACGCCCGAAGCGTTCCGGTATGCGGCCGTCACGGCCGACGTTATCCGAAAGCTGGATGCCACGGGTATCCACCACGTACAGATAGGTGCAGTACGGTATGCTGTCAAAATCCGCCAGCAGGGCTGTGCTGAGCGCTTCCCGGTCCGGCCAGGCTTGCTGGCACTTGCCCGCCAGCTGACGCACCGGATTCAGCAACAGCTCGAATACCGACGCCCTTTGCTCGCGAATACTGTCCTTCCATGATGTAAGCACGCCATGTCCTCTTAACTATATAAAAAACCATCGCGGCCAGGAGGCCGCTCCTACAAAGGGTATTGTTAACCACCTGTAGGAGCGCCGCCCTTCGGCGCGATAGCTGGCAACAGGAACTTTAACCCTGATATATGAATGCATTGTGACCGCCCTACATTTCATTCAGTTGGTGACAGAACCTGTCGCGCCGAAGGGCGGCGCTCCTACAGGTTTTATACCCGGGGCTATTATACTTCATTCAGGCGCGGCATCAGCTCTACGATATTACAGGGCTGCGTGCGGTGATCGAGCTGCTGCCGGATGAGCTTGTCCCACGCCGTGCGACAGGCGCCGCTGGACCCCGGCACACAGAAGATAAAGGTGGCATTGGCAACGCCGCACAGCGCCCTGGACTGAATAGTGGATGTCTGTATCTCCTGGTAAGAGATGGCGCGGAAAATCTCCCCGAAACCTTCCAGCTCCTTGTCCAGTAATGCCTTGACAGCTTCCGGCGTACCATCACGCCCGGTCACGCCGGTACCCCCGGTGGTAATGACAACCTGCACTTCGGGATCCGCGATCCAGCGCGACACAATCGCCCGGATGGCATAGATATCGTCTCTCACAATCGCTTTTTCCGCCAGCCGATGACCGGCCTCGACAAGACGCTCGGACAACGTTTTCCCTGACGTATCGTTTTCATCTGTGCGCGTATCAGACACCGTAAGCACAGCGATACCAAGCGGAACAAAAGCGCGTTCTTTTGCCATTAAAAACTCCGGATTTAACATAAACCTGTAGGAGCGCCGCCCTTCGGCGCGATGGTTACAGCATGCTGTCGCGGTCAGGAGACCGCTCCTACAGGTGGGGGTCAATTGGTTATTTAAATGTATCCTCCAGCATCCACAGCAACATGTACCAGGATTGCCTGTCGGCCTCTTCATTATAAACCAATGCATCGAGTCCATAATCCGCCGCTGACGGATTGGTAAAGCTGTGCTTTACACCACCGAACTCCATCATCGTCCATTCTGCGCCTGACTTCTCAAGCGCATCACGAAACGCCTGCACCTGTGCAGTCGGTACAAACGGATCTGCATTCCCGTGGGCAATCAGAAACCTTGCCTTGATAGCCCGAAGATCCTTGTCTTCGGCGACCGGTAGAGAGCCGTGAAAACTGGCAACAAAATCGATATCCAGCCCTGCGTAGGCCATCTGCATAACGGTTGCACCACCGAA
>CAJXFW010000239.1 GCA_913053655.1 uncultured Thiogranum sp.
CATCGTCTGCCCCGATTGAATGATTACTGGAAGCTTGCCGGCTTATAACGGATAGCTGGATAATAACGCAGCCATGCTAAAAGGGGCACTGCAATGGGAATTTTGAGGTTTATCCGCATCAGCCTTTCCTTGTGGGGTTACCCGCTCCGGTCGCCTGTAACCAGTACTTTGCAGCCGTGCAGTTACACAGAATTATTCACAGGTTCCCCGGAACTCAAATCGGGCGGGAAGTCGTCTACCTTGATGACTTCCCGGCGCGCCGCCACTGCTGTCCGGACAAGCTCTGCCTCTTCGTTACTGATGATGTTTTCTTTGACCGCCTGATCAATGAATTCCTCATCCGGACCATCTGTCGGCAGCTGTTTTTCCCTGATCGCTGTGTGAATGCGCTTTCGTATCGGTTCAGCGGCGATGACTTTTGAAAGGGCATCTTCAACGCGGCCGAGCGGATCCTGCACGCTGTCAGACTGAAAAATGCCATGGGTAAGACGGTCTCTTGCGGCTGAGGGTTCCATGATCAGACTCGCAATTTTATGGCCCAGTTTATCGTTGGGCGCTTTAAAAGCCTGTCCGCCAGGGAAGATAAGCAGGCGCAGCAACCAGGCAAGCGGCCGGTTGGGGAAGTTTTGCAACAGCGAATTAAAAGCCTGTTGTATTTCATACAGGGACTGTTCGCATGCCCATCGCATCAACGGGGTATCTGATTCAAGGCGTCCCTGGTCTTCGTAGTGTTTCAATACACACGATGCCAGATACAAATGGCTGAAAACGTCAGCCAAACGGCCCGAGAGTTTTTCTTTTCGTTTGAGTGCGCCTCCCAGTGACAACATGGTTACATCTGCGGTCAACGAAAAGGCAGATGACATCCGTTCCAGGCGCTGATAATAAGCACTTGCTGCACCGGAAACAGGTGATGGGATAAAGTGCCCACCCGTCAGCCCCATAAACAGGGTTCTGGCGAGGTTGCCAATAACCAGTCCAATATGACCGAATAGTGCTTTATCAAAGTTCCTCAGGGCCCGCCTGGAATCCGTGTCCGATACAGCCTGCATCTCTTTATACACATAGGGATGGCTGCGAACAGCGCCCTGACCGAAAATGATGAGGCTGCGGGTCAGAATATTGGCGCCTTCAACTGTAATTCCAACGGGAACTGACTGATAACACGGTCCCAGCATATTGCGTGGTCCCAGCGATATTCCGGCGCCGGCCAGCACATCCATGGCATCGTTGACGACCTTTCTGATGTTCTCGGTCGAATGATATTTAACGATAGCGGACACTACCGAGGGTTGCTCACCGGCATCCACTGCATTGACGGTTACAATCCGTGCAGCATCCATCATATAGGTATAGCCCGCGATGCGGGCGAGCGCCTCATCCACACCTTCGAAGTAACCGATAGGCAACTGGAACTGGGTGCGGACACGCGCATACGCACCGGTGAAGCGACAGCTTAATTTGGCAATCGCTGTACTGGATGCGGGCAGGGAAACAGAACGCCCGACTGCCAGCCGCTCCATCAACATACGCCAACCCTTACCCGCACACGGGGGGCCGCCGATGATCCAGTCCACGGGGATAAAAACATCCTTCCCGGAGTGTGGTCCGTTTTGAAACATCATGTTTAGCGGAATATGCCGTCGACCGATGCTGATGCCGGGCGTATCTACTGGAATCAAGGCCAGGGTAATACCGATGTCTTCCTTGTCGCCCAGCAGATGCTCGGGGTCATACAGCTTGAACGCCAGTCCCAGTACCGTGGCAATCGGCGCGAGCGTGGTGTAGCGCTTTTCCCAGTCAAGCCGGATACCAAGCACATCGTTCTCGCCCTGGAACTCACCTTTGCACAGGATTCCACGATCAGGCATTGCCGCCGCATCGCTACCTGCCTCCGGTGCGGTGAGTGCGAAGCAGGGGATTTCTTTTCCACTAGCGAGTCGCGGCAGGTAATAATCTTTCTGATCTTCGGTTCCATAGTGAAGTAACAGCTCCGCGGGCCCGAGGGAATTGGGGACCATGACGGTGCCGGCGGCACTGCCACTCCGGCTGGCTATTTTTACCACCACTGCCGAATGTGCCAGGGTTGAAAAACCCAGACCACCGTAATGTTTGGGAATAATCATGCTGAAGAAACGCTGGTCTTTAAGAAACTGCCAAACGTCTTCGGGCAGATCAAGAATATCGTGGGTGATTTTCCAGTCGTCCAGCATCTGACACAATTCTTCCACGGGGCCGTCAAGAAAGGCCTGTTCCTCTTCTGAAAGTGTAGCCGGTGCAAGGCTGAGCAACTTTTTCCAGTGCGGTTTGCCGCTGAATAATTCGCCATCCCACCAGACAGTACCTGCTTCCAGTGCTTCACGTTCGGTCTGGGACACGCTGGGCATGATTTTTCTAAAAATGCGCAGAACCGGAGCACTTATCCAGCGTTGCCGCAGGGCAGGGAGGTTCAGGGGGAGTGCTATAAGAATAAAAATCAACGAAATAAAGATGATCGCCAGAGAGGAGGACGGGGTGATTAAAAAGCATAGAATGAGGAAGGCGGCCGCAACTAATGTAGCGACGGCCAGCGAAGCCCGGATATAGGCCAACGCCCATGCGACTGCAATTGCGGAAAGTATCCAGAACACTGTGTTCACCTGCTTCAGAGGGTGACTGTCAAACCAAGCATAGCGCTGAGATATGATACGCGCCATTTATCCGTAATGAACGGTAAACAGCTCTTCTGTCAGCCCGGTTTTTCATAAGGCGGGCATTCACAGCCCCTGGCGTACAGCTCGTCGCGCCGCAGGCCGATGGCCAGTG
>CAJXFW010000240.1 GCA_913053655.1 uncultured Thiogranum sp.
TTTAACGATCTTCTGTTTCGTGCCCAGCAGGTGCACCGCGAGCACTTTGACCCCAATGAAGTCCAGATCAGTACCCTGTTGAGTATCAAGACGGGTGGTTGTCCGGAAGATTGTGGTTACTGCCCGCAAAGCGTTCACCATGAAGCAGCCGTTGAGGCAGAAAAGCTGATGGATGTTGATGCCGTGGTTGATGCGGCCAGGGCAGCCAAAGCGGCGGGAGCCAGCCGTTTTTGTATGGGTGCGGCATGGCGCAATCCGCGTGGGAAAAATTTTGAGCGCGTGCTGGAGATGGTGGAGCGCGTGCGTGCAGAAGGTCTCGAAACCTGTATGACGCTCGGTATGCTGGATGAGCAACAGGCCGGGCAGTTAAGGGATGCAGGTCTCGATTACTACAACCACAATCTGGACACCTCGCCGGAGTTCTACGGCGATATCATCAGTACCCGCACCTACGAGGATCGTCTGGATACTATCCGGCATGTGCGTGATGCGGGAATGCATGTGTGTTGTGGCGGGATTGTGGGTATGGGTGAGGCACGCGCTGATCGTGTTTCACTCATGCAGCAGCTCGCCTGCCAGGAGCCGCATCCGGAAAGTGTGCCGGTGAATATGCTGGTGCGGGTCGAAGGAACACCACTGGCCGGTCAGCAGGATCTCGACCCTTTCGAGTTTGTGCGTACCCTGGCGGTCGCGCGTATTCTGATGCCGCAGTCGCATGTGCGTTTGTCCGCGGGTCGCGAGCAAATGAGCGACGAGTTGCAGGCGCTATGTTTTCTCGCCGGCGCCAACTCCATTTTCTATGGCGAAAAGCTGCTGACCACGCCTAATCCGGAAGCGGACCAGGACAGGAAATTGTTCGAACGTCTCGGGCTGCGACCGGGCTGAAGCACCATGCAGAATCTTTCTGCCGAACTCGCTGAGCGCAAACAGCAACAGCTGTACCGCACCCGACAGACGCTGGACGGCGCACAGGGTGTCCGGGTACAGATCGACGGACAGGAATATCTGTCCTTTTGCAGTAACGATTACCTGGGCCTCGCCAATCACCCGAGCCTGATCGAAGCCATGAAGGAAGGGGCTGAGCGATTTGGTGTCGGTAGTGGCGCCGCCCATCTGGTGAGTGGACACAGTTATGCTCACCAGGCGCTGGAAGAAGATCTCGCCGAGTTTACGGGTCGGCCCAGGGCATTGCTTTTTTCGACCGGCTACATGGCCAACCTTGGTGTTGTGACCGCGCTTGCGGGACGGGGTGACAGTGTATTCGAGGATCGTCTGAATCACGCCTCCCTGATCGATGCGGCTACCTTGAGTCATGCCCGGCTGATACGTTATCCCCACAATGACACGGTGAAGCTGCACGAAAAAATGTCAGCTGTCACACAGGGTGTGCGGTTGATCGCCAGTGACGCGGTTTTCAGCATGGACGGTGACTGTGCACCGGTCGCAAGGCTGGCGCGGCTGGCAACGGATAACGCTGCCTGGTTGCTGGTCGATGATGCGCACGGTCTCGGTGTGTTGGGTGAAGACGGCAGGGGCTGGTTCCTGGATCAACTTTCAGAGGTACCCGATAATGCACTGTTAATGGCTACCCTGGGCAAGGGTATCGGCACCTTTGGCGCCTTCGTGGCGGGTAGTGAAGACCTGATCGAAACGCTGATCCAGCAAGCGCGTACCTTCATATATACCACAGCACCTCCACCGGCGATCGCCTGGGCCACCCGGACGGCATTGCGGCTGGTTAGCGAGGGCGATCACTTGCGTGACAAGCTGGGCGATCTTGTGCAACGTTTTCGTAACGGTGCGAGCGAGCTGGGATTACCGCTTATGGAATCTCAGACTCCGATCCAGCCTTTGTTGATTGGTGACTCAGGTGCCGCACTGAGATTGAGTGACCGGCTGCGCGCGCACGGTCTGCTGGTCACGGCAATTCGCCCGCCGACTGTCCCCAAAGACACTGCACGTTTGCGCATTACGCTTTCTGCAGCGCATGAACCGGCGCATATCGACCGTTTGCTGGACACCCTTGCCACTTGCCTCGAAGGAGATGTCCGTGCTGCACGTTGATGTCTATGGCGATGGACCCGATCTCGTTTTACTGCACGGCTGGGGCATGCATGGTGGTATCTGGGCTGACTGGGCCGGAGCGTTGTCCAGCCGGTTTCGGGTATGGGTGGTCGATCTTCCCGGGCATGGTAATAGTGATTATGAAGGGCAGGATACGCTCGACTCCTGGGCGTCAGCGGTACAGGAGGTTGTGCCCGCTAACGCCTGGTGGCTGGGCTGGTCGCTGGGCGGTCTTGTGTCGATGGCGGCGCTTGCCAGTCAGCGGAAAGCGATACGTGGTCTTGTGCTGTTGGCAAGTACCCCTTGTTTTGTGGCAGCACCGGACTGGAAACCGGCTGTGGATGTGAAGGTATTCGATCAATTCGCCCGGCAACTGAAATCGGATATCAATCGAACGCTGATCCGTTTTCTTTCCCTGCAAGTTAGAAGTGCCGGCCACAGCGGTGACACGCTGCGAAAACTTCGTGAAGAACTAAAGAGCAGGCCGCAAGCGAATATAGATTCACTACGCTGTGGTCTCCGCTTTCTCCAGGAATCCGATATGCGCCGTGTGTTGATAAACCCTGTTGCCCCCGTCTACTGGTTGCTGGGCGAACGGGATACGCTGGTACCGTCGGCGGTACGCAACAGCTTTCCCGCTATTCCTTGCATGTTGATTGAAGGAGCGGGGCATGCGCCGTTTCTGTCGCACGCCGGGCGTTGCAGTGAGCAACTGGATCGCTGGTT
>CAJXFW010000241.1 GCA_913053655.1 uncultured Thiogranum sp.
CCGAATCAATGGCATAACGCCTGTCATGACCAGGACGGTCCTTCACATAGGTAATCAGCGTTTCCCGGGGGCTGTCACCGGGGCGCAATTCGTCCAGTGTCCGGCAGACACGTTTGACAATATCGATATTTGTCCATTCATTACAGCCGCCAATATTGTAGGTTTCACCAGGAGTTCCCCGGCTCAGAACGGCGTCGATGCCCCGGCAGTGGTCTTCGACGTACAACCAGTCACGAATATTTTTACCATCGCCGTAGACCGGCAGAGGTTTCCCTTCCAGTGCATTCATAACGACCAGCGGGATCAGCTTTTCGGGGAACTGCCAGGGTCCGTAATTGTTGGAGCAATGGGTGGTTAACGCCGGGAAGCCATAGGTATGAAACCAGGCGCGCACCAGGTGGTCGGAAGCGGCCTTGGACGCCGAGTAGGGGCTGTTAGGTGCATAGGGTGTTTGTTCTGTAAACGGTGCATCGTCCGGACCCAGCGAACCGTAGACTTCATCAGTGGACACATGCAGAAAGCGGCAAGCGTCCTGCTCACCCTGCCAGACAGACCGGGCTGCTTCAAGCAGTGTATAGGTGCCGTGAATATTGGTCTGTATGAATGCTTCGGGGCCGGTAATGGAACGGTCGACGTGGGATTCTGCGGCAAAATTGACCAGCGTATCGACAGCCTCGTCCTCGAACAGCTGCTTGACCAGCTCGCCGTTGTCGATGCTTCCGTGGACGAAGCGGTAATTATCATTGCCCTCCAGGCCTGCCAGGTTCTCCAGGTTGCCGGCGTAGGTCAGGGCGTCCAGGTTGATAATGCGGTCATGGGCATGGTGTTTTAGCCAGTAGTGGATAAAGTTGGCACCGATAAAACCGGCCCCACCCGTTACCAGCAGCGTTCTCATGGTGCACTGCCCTTCAACATGCTGTGCAGACTCTGGCGCCAGTGCGGAATGTTATAGGTCAGCAGCTGGCGTATTTTCTCTTTGCCTAAAACAGAATAGGCCGGACGTTGCGCTGCACAGGGCCACTGGCTGCCGGGGATAGGAAGTATTCGCTGCACTTTCACCGGGTACCCGAGTGCCGGTGCAGCCGACAGGATTTCATCGGCCAGGTCGTACCACGAAGCCACACCTTCATTGGTAAAATGGTAGGTACCATCGGCATTGCTTTCCATCAGCGCCTGCATGGCTCTGACAATGTCAGCTGTCCAGGTGGGTGTGCCGATCTGGTCGTCCACGACCTTTATTTCGTCTCTTTCCGCCATCAGACGCAGCATGGTTTTGGCAAAGTTGTTACCGTGCGCGCCGTAGACCCAGGCGGTGCGCAGAATCAGCGCCTGCGGCAAAGCCGCCATGACTGCCTGCTCCCCTTCCCACTTGGACTGCCCGTAGACACTCAAGGCATCACCCTTGTCGTCTTCCCGGTAAGGGGTAGCCTGTTTACCACCGAAGATGAAGTCCGTGGAGACATGCAACAAGCGGCTATGGCTTTGCCGCGCGCCCTGCGCAACCGCTCTGGCGGCGTCACGGTTCACGGCAAAGGCCAGCTCTGCTTCCTCTTCGGCGCGATCGACCTGGGTATAGGCGGCACAGTTGATGATCCAGTCGGCCTTGTAAGCAGCAATGGCATCGGCTACGTCACTGGATCCAGCCAGATTCAGCTCCGCCTGGTCGATACCGGTGACGTCGTGCCCCTGGGCGGTAAACGCCAGCACTGCTTCCCGCCCCAGTTGCCCCCGGGCACCGGTCACCAGAATTTTCATAATATCCCCGGGTACGTCGGTAATACGTCTGTCATCGTTTCCAACAGACCGTTGGCGGTATCTTTTTCTGAAATAATGAAATCGCTGCCCGGCCAGCGGATACCGATAGTTGGGTCATTCCACATAATGCCGTGTTCGTCCTGTGGTGCGTAATAAACCGTGCATTTATAAAGAAAATCCGCTGTCTCACTCAAGACACAGAAACCGTGTGCAAACCCCGGAGGGACGTAGAGCTGATGCTGGTTGTCAGCAGACAGCTCCGCACCCACCCACTGACCGAAGGTCGGTGAACCCCGGCGGATATCCACCGCCACGTCGAATACACAGCCAGTGACTACCCGCACCAGTTTGCCCTGCGGTTGTTGTAACTGGTAGTGCAGGCCACGCAGTACACCCTGCGTGGAACGCGAATGGTTGTCCTGCACAAAGTCGGCTGTCAGTCCCTGTTCGGCAAATTTTTGCTTATGCCAGGACTCCATGAAAAAACCACGGTTGTCGCCAAAAACGTCCGGCTCGATCAGCAGTACCTCGGGAATCCGGGTCGGCGTGATCTTCATAGAAACTTTTCGGCATCTTCGAGCAGATCAAGCAGATAACGTCCGTAACCGCTTTTTTCCAGGGGCCTGGCCAATGCTTCGAGTTCTTCGTCGGTGATATATCCCATGCGGTAGGCAATTTCTTCGATACAGGCAACTTTCAGACCCTGCCGCTGCTCCACGGTCTCGATAAAATTAGAGGCCTGCAATAACGACTCGTGGGTGCCGGTATCCAGCCAGGCCGTACCTCGACCCAGCATCTCAACGTGTAACTCGCCCTGTGCCAGGTAGTGCGCGTTGATATCGGTGATTTCCAGCTCACCCCGGCTTGAAGGACTGAGTCCGGCTGCGATATCTATCACCTGATGATCATAAAAATACAGACCCGTTACAGCATAGTGCGAACGTGGACGTGAGGGCTTTTCCTCTATTGATATTGCCCGTCCTTCGCGGTCAAATTCCACTACACCATAGCGCTCGGGATC
>CAJXFW010000242.1 GCA_913053655.1 uncultured Thiogranum sp.
GCATCCGGGTAGCCGAAGCCTCGAAAGTGATCGAGAATACGCAACGCGATATCAATATTTCGCTGGTTAACGAACTGGCGCTCATCTTCAACCGGCTCGGCATCGATACCACAGAAGTGCTGGAGGCGGCCGGTACCAAATGGAATTTCCTGCCTTTTCGTCCCGGGCTGGTGGGCGGGCACTGCATCGGTGTTGACCCTTACTATCTGACCCACAAGGCACAGGAGGTTGGTTATCACCCGGAGGTAATCCTGGCCGGTCGGCGTGTGAACGACGAAATGGGCAAATACATAGCGGGGCAGGTCATCAGGCTCATGAATAAAGCGGGTATCACGGTTGGCAAGTCGCGGGTTCTGGTGATGGGGCTGGCGTTCAAAGAGAACTGCCCGGATCTGCGCAATACCCGCATCATTGACCTGATCAACGCTTTGAAAGACGACTGTGTCGATGTGGATGTTCACGACCCCTGGGTCAGTCCGGAAGAGACTATCAGAGAATATGGACTCAAACTGACTGCTGATCTCAGGCCGGGTGTGTACGATGGGATTATCATCGCTACCGCGCACGACAGCTTCCGTGACATGGGTGTGGAGCATATACGCAGTCTTGGAAAAGAAAAGTGTGTACTGTACGACGTTAAGAATGTCCTGCCCGCCGACCAGGTCGACGGACGGCTGTAATTATTTAGCAGAGGAATTCCTGTGAAAGTACTTATTACCGGTGCTGCCGGTTTTATTGGTAACGCGCTGGCGCTGCGTTTACTGGAACGCGACGACGAAGTCATCGGCATTGACAATCTCAATGACTACTACGATATATCGCTGAAAGAGGCGCGTCTGGCGCGCACCGCTACGCATGCCGGGTTTACCGATATTCGCATCAACCTGGAAGACCGCAGCGGGATGGCGGATGTATTTACCCGTCACAAGCCGGACCGCGTGGTCAACCTGGCGGCCCAGGCAGGTGTCCGCTATTCGCTTGAGAACCCCTGTGCCTACGTCGATACCAACCTGGTCGGCTTTATCAATATTCTCGAAGGCTGCCGGCACCATGATGTCGAGCACCTGGTGTACGCTTCCAGCAGTTCAGTATACGGTTCCAACACCAAAATGCCGTTTTCCGTACACGACAATGTCGATCACCCGGTCAGCATCTATGCGGCCACCAAGAAAGCCAACGAATTGATGGCACATACATACAGTCACCTGTACCGCCTGCCGACCACGGGCTTGCGCTTCTTTACCGTTTACGGTCCGTGGGGTCGCCCGGACATGTCACCGATATTGTTCGCGCGAAAAATACTTGCCGGTGAGCCGATTGATGTTTTTAATTATGGCAAACACCGTCGTGACTTCACTTACATCGATGATATCGTCGAAGGTGTTATTCGCACGCTTGACCGGATTCCTGAATCCAATCCGGCGTGGACCGGTGATGCGCCGGACCCGGCTACCAGCAATGCGCCTTATGTCCTGTACAACATAGGCAATAACCAGACGGTTGAATTGATGTATTTCATCGAGCTTATGGAAGAGAACCTGGGCAAAAAGGCCGAAAAGAATATGTTGCCGTTGCAGCCGGGTGATGTGGAGGCGACTTACGCTAATGTTGACGACCTGGTGCGCGATGTAGATTACAAGCCGAGTACTTCTATCGAAGACGGAGTGGCAAGTTTCGTCAGCTGGTATAAGGATTACTACAAGGGAACCTTCAGTTGACTGGTTTCCCGTCACTGCGAGGCACCTCACCCCGCTGCGCGGTGACGAATCCGTGAAGAACAACCCCGTCATTCCGGCCTTCGCCGGAATGACGGAGTAAGTTCTTCAAGAGCGCAGCGCGGCAATCTCCCGATGCGTTTCGCTGAACAGATCCTGCAATGGTTCGACAGGCACGGGCGCAAGGACCTGCCCTGGCAGCAACAGGTGACACCGTACCGCGTCTGGGTGTCAGAGATCATGTTGCAGCAGACCCAGGTACAAACGGTCATCCCGTATTACCGGCGCTTTATGCAGAGTTTCCCTGACTTACAAGCACTGGCCGATGCGTCACAGGACCAGGTGCTGCACCATTGGTCAGGTCTGGGTTATTACGCACGCGCACGGAACATGCACAAGGCAGCTCAACAGATACGCGATGAATTCGCCGGAAACTTTCCTGAAGACATAGAAACTGTGATGCAGCTTCCGGGTGTCGGACGCTCAACAGCGGGCGCCATTCTATCGCTGGCCTGCGGTCAGCGTCACGCCATACTCGACGGCAATGTTAAACGTGTACTGGCCCGATTCCATGCGCTGGAAGGTTGGCCGGGCAAGACGGCAGTGCTGAAACAGCTATGGTCCCTGGCCGAAGCCGCGACACCCGGTACACGAGTGGCCGCCTACAACCAGGCCATGATGGATCTTGGCGCCACCCTGTGCCGACGCGGTAAACCGGATTGCGCGGCCTGCCCGCTGCGGTCGTCGTGTGCGGCTTACAGCCGGCAACGCCAAAAGGACTTCCCCTTTCCCCGGCCACGCCGTGCTATTCCGGTGCGCAAAGTGCACATGCTTTTGCTACTGAATCCTGACCAGGAGGTCTACCTGGAACAGCGGCCCGCCAGTGGTATCTGGGGTGGTTTGTGGAGTTTCCCGGAGTTCGGTACCCACGAAGAGCTTGCGCACTGGTGTGATCAACGAACAATTGCTTGCGACA
>CAJXFW010000243.1 GCA_913053655.1 uncultured Thiogranum sp.
AATCGTCGTTGTCGTCGCCGTTTCCATTGCCGACAAGCAGGCGTCCAAGCCAGGTGGGACCTGCACCAAACGCCGGCTGAACTTCACCAAACGAGGAATCGGGTACACCGTCGCAGTTCTTATCCAGGGCTGGCGGATTGCTCGGACAGCCATTGTAAGGAACCGTTTCGGTATTCTTGCGTCTCGGTCCGAACTTCGCCATGGTAACGACGTTGGTCTTCAGGTGTTCACGCAAGACCTGGGCCGGCACCCAGAAGTCATTGGGGGCAACCTGCAGCACGGCGGGTTTGCGTGTCGGGTCGACGATATTTTCCGTATTGACCGGGGCACACAGGCCGATCACGCTCGCGACACTCCGGTTCGGGTTAAACGCGCCACACGGGAACTGCATATTGCGGCCACCCGAAGTGCGACACTGGCGATCTGTTCCTTCACCGTTGGGGTAACAGCTGACCACCGTATAAATCTTGCTCGGGTCAACCGGTTTGCCGTTGAGTTCCATTGACAGGATCCTGCCACCGATGGTCTGCAAGGGAACTGAGGTAGGCGACAGTTCCAGATCCAGCACTAAACGCATGTTGTCGGAGAAGCCCATCCACCAACCGCCGCGATGACGGAACGAATGCGGATCAAAGACACCTTCCAGGAAGCCTTCATAGCGGCCGCGTAGCAGACCACCAGTGAAGTCTGCCAGCGAGAGCGCCGGGGTGAACGGCATGTATTCGTAGATTTCACCGACTGTGATAGCACCGTCGGATACGCCACCGTTCGGGCCGTCCAGCGGTGTACCCATCCCGAGAACCGGGATGTCAAAGCGAAAACCGTTGGTGATTGCGAACGCATTATCATCGGAAATGGGCGCTCCGGTGGCCTTGCCAACTGCCATATTGGCGTCGCCGATGAAGTTGTTCATGATATCGCCAATCACATCGCGGCGTTCCAGCAGAACCTCGGTATAGCCGGCTACTTCATCCAGCGGGGTACACAGGGTATGGCCTTCGCCAAACTGGAATCCACCGGGTCCAAAGGTATGGCACTTGAAGTCGGGTCCGCTGTAAAAGCCCTTGGTGTTCTCGGCGACCAGCGCCTTGATACCGCCGGGCACAAAGTAGTCGCTGGTGTCCTCGGGGACTTCGTCCGTCATCTCATGCAACTTGAAGGCAAAGTGTTCGATTTCATTGCCCTCAACCTCCAGTGTCAGCTCGCCCAGGTAAGCATCCTCGCCGGACTCTATGATGAGTACCTTCTTGCCGCTGAAGACGTTCTTGATTTCGATAGCCTTGGTCAGTTCTTCGTGGGTGTCGCCGCTGAGAATGACGTCGATACCCTTGATCTCCTTAGCCATCTGAATGTTGTCGCCGAAGCCAAGCTCGGTTGCCAGTACAATAATATTGGCGCCGGCAGCCCTGGCGGCAGCGATATCCCCGGGCAATTCGTTATAGCCCTTGGTGAAACGCAAACCGAGATTGAACAAGGGATTTTGCACCGGGAGCCGTGAACTGGTGATACCTACAAAGCCGACTTTTACGCCATTGGCTTCACGGATGACCCAGGATTGGAAAACCCTGTTTGACGGGGCCAGGTTTGGCTTGCGTGCTGCACCCACTGCTTTTTCTTTAAACCAGTAAACGTTGTTGGCTATTGCGGGGTAGTTAGCGGCGATGACATTACAGTCAGCCGGACCGGCCTTGCCGGTACACGCCGGTATGGTTGAGCTCAGTGTGGTCTGGTTGTTTTTCGACATCGGGATCGTGCCCTTCAATCCATCGACATAGCGGTCGCGGGTTACCCGGGTGCCGTAGGCGAAGTCCCAGTTACCCATGACGGCGGCATCGATACCGAAGGCATTAAACACCGGCATAATGGCGTTACCGAGTGTAAACAGTACCTCGGCGCCGCCGTGGACGGAATCGCCGACCATAAAGGTCAGCGTGTTATCCACGCCAACGCGTTCGCGGATTTCCTTGATTCCGGTCGCCAGTCTGGCAACACCGCCGGCATTTTCACGATTGCCGGCGAGGACAAACTTTTCATCGTGAGGCAGCATGTGGCCATGCACGTCGCTGACGTGGATGATAGTAATTTCGCCCGTCTTGCTGGATGCCTCTGCCTGAGGTAGCAGGGCAAATGACGCCACCACCAGGCTTAATAATCCAATGACGTATGGGCGCAGCGTTATTTTGCTTTTGCGCATTGTGCTAGACATCTTCGTGATCTCCTTATGATGATTTCAATAAAATGCCAACCCCGGGCTCGTGCCTCTTGTAGCTCACATAGCAATCACTGCAAAGGGAACCTCTGATCAATCCGTCATTCCGGCCTACGCCAGAATGACGGATAACGAATTAATCAGAGCTTCCATAGGTCATGGCCGAGTGTTCACCCTGTTCGATTGGCGAGGTGTAACGTCGACGAGTTTATGGTACGAGCTGAGGAAAACAATTGGTGCGCACCCTAGCTAGGGCACGCCCCTAAACCCCCCGCCATTAGTGCCACTGCAGGCCGCTGATGCGCTCTTCCGGAAGATTGAATGCAAATTTTATGGTCAGTGCTCTATAGCACTTTGGTGAAACGTACCGTGGTTTGTAAACCTAATCCAGTCCCGCTATCAGTGCTAGCCTGACGAGTTCGGTAGGGGATGTCGCATTCATCTTGGCCATGAGGTTTGCACGGTGAAGCT
>CAJXFW010000244.1 GCA_913053655.1 uncultured Thiogranum sp.
TTTCCGTTTTCCATATACCAGAGGACATCTGCGCGTAGCGCGCTGTCCAGTTGATGCGTGACCATCAGTACGGTACCTTCATGGTCGGCCAGGATCTCGTTGAATACCGCACGGGCGCCCGGATCAAGATTGGTATCCGCCTCATCCAGCAGTAATAACGGCGGGCTTCCCAGAATAGCGCGCGCCAATACAATACGTTGCCGCTGCCCTGCGGACAGACTGACGCCGCCTTCCGCGATGCGGGTATCCTCACCGTCCGGCAGATCGTCGAGTAATTCATCAATACCGCACAGGGCACGTACACGCGCCAGTTCGGCTTCCGGTGCGGAGCGCCAGCGATAGAGCAGGTTCTTGCGAACCGTACCGCGCAGCAAGGGAAGATCCGGACTCGCGACGCTCACCACCCGGTGCAGGGAATCACGGGCCAGCTTGCAGAGATCCTTGCCGTCCAGTCGCACGGTGCCACCTTCCGGATCTACCAGACGGGCGACCAGTGAAAGCACGGTGGATTTTCCCGCCCCGTTAGGGCCTACCACGGCAACCACACTGCCTGGATCGGCCGCTGCACTAAAATTGCTCAGCGAGCCGGGTACGTTGACCTGGCTGAATACCAGATGTCCGGCACCCTGCCTCAAGCCGCTCGTCTGCCTGGATTTCGCCACGGGTATGGCGCCATCCAGAAACTGGTGAATTTTCTCTATCGACACCCGTGCGCCTTGCCAATATTCATAAACCCGGCCCAGATCACGTAACGAGGGCACGAGAAACCCGACAATACTCATGGCTGCGATGATGGTGCCCGGCGTGGTCTGGTCGTGGGATATCAGTACGGCGCCTGTGATCAGCACGGCCGCCGTGGCAATCGCCGTGGTCGCCGTGGTCACGGCACGCAAACCACCGATAACCCAGGCACGCAGTATCAGCGCTGTTTTCAATCGCCCGCTTTGTCGCTCAATACGATGCGTTTCCCGGCGTGTCTGGCCCGATACCTGCACCACCGCCATGGAAGCGACTTGCTCGTTTAGATTGCCGGCCAGAAAAGCGCGTCGCCGCCGGGCTTCTCTCGCTGCTTGTAGCAAGGGTTTTCCCAAAAGCAGAGAAAGTGCCGTGCCGGGCAGTACGACGGCAGCGACGGTTAGCGCCAGTGGCCAGCTGATCAGGGCCAGAGCCAGTAAGGCTCCGCTAATGGCCACGCCGGCGACGATAATCCGTGCCAGACCCAGGCTGACCCACTGCCGCAACGCGGTCAGATCCCCGACAAAACGTAACATGATGCTGCCCCGGCTGCGCATTTGCAGCTTGCGTGGAGGCAGGGAACTCAGGTGGGCATACAACACCATACGCACCTGATGCACATAGCCCTGGCCGAGCTGCTCTGCATCAATGCGCTCCAGCATACGCATACTTGCATGAATCAACGCGAGCACCAGAAAACCCAGGCCGAACCACACCAGGCTGGCAGCCGGCAGTGCGTGTGAGTGATGGATAAACCGGTCAAATGTCAGCTTGACGAGCAAGGCGCTGCCGATGGTGGCTGCGGCCTGCGTGAGTCCGTTCAGGACAAGGCGTAGCATCAGGCCGGCGCGCCCTTCGCCTAAAACGGGTGGCAGGGTCATTAGCCTGCCCGTCGGCTATGTAAGCGACAATCCAGGTACTGCACGATGGTGTCGGCGATACCCGGATCGGATAATTGGTCGAGATCCATAACCGGCAGGCCGGTAGCGCTCTGTGTCTCGCGCACGACCAGTGGCGCGGCGGTTAATCTGCCACTGACGGCCATAACCGGCAGGTCGTGATCGAACAACCAGTTCACCCCGGTCGCTGCACCCATGGCATCCGTCGCCGCAAAAATGATCCCGTTGACAGCCTGGCTGAATACGGGTGAGCATAACAACGCCGAGGTTTCTTCCTGAAACAGGCCATCTGCCACTTCCAGAACAATGGCGTCGACACCGGCACGCTGCAGGTGTGCCGTCAGTGTGATGAGAATACCTTCCAGTTCACGCAGAGGAACATGACGGGTTGAAGCATAACCCGCATCAGTAAAATCAAGTACTCTCTCCGCGCCGGCATCGGTCATCAGCCAGGTATCTCCACCCGAACCGGTACCGGTTACCTTGGCGGCACCGATTTTCAGGCCGGCATTGACCAGCCCTTTGATCAGGTAGGCCGCTGTCGTGGTCTTGCCGGCATTCATCGAAGTTCCAACAGCGGCAATGGTCATAGGCGGCTTGCCATTCAGTGCGATTGGTTCCAGCGCAGTATCGGTGAGGTTCATGCGGCGGCCTTGCGCATTACCAAGCAAGCCTATGGGTGTAATCCGGGTAGCGTCTTTTCTGCTGTTGTGTTTGGAGATGGCGTAAGCGGCAATGCCGCCGGCGGCCACCATATGGCAGGGTTCAAGATTGTCGGGCACGATGCCTTCGAATTGATCCGGTGCATAACGATGCCCGTAACACAGTATGATCTCATCACCCGGAAACAGGGGCGCCCGACGACCGTTAACCAGCTCGATACGGGTGTGCTGGCCCAGGGAATCAACCCGCGCCAGCAGCAGGTCGCCCGGTGCCGGTTTGACAGAACCACTGATCAGGTAACCGGCTTCGCTGATGGGTGCATGACGCGTGGTGTAGGCGGC
>CAJXFW010000245.1 GCA_913053655.1 uncultured Thiogranum sp.
TGCGCCTTGTCTGTGATCATATGGCGCTTTGTTGACGGCAAGGCTGGTCATGACGCGCAGAGCCGAGGGCTGGTTGCGGCCTTGCAGGAGCAGCTCACGGCTTCAGTTTTCGATCTTCCGGTGGGTAAAAAATTTTCGGGATTATGGTCATGGCTGACCACCAGCTATGCTTTGGGCAAAGACTTGCCGGCACCTGATCTGTTGCTGGGGGCGGGTCATGCGACCCACTGGCATCTGCTCGCTGCACGCAGACACCGGGGTGGGCGTACTGTCATGCTGATGAAACCGACGTTGCCGGTATCCTGGTTCGATCTGTGCCTGGTTCCCGAACACGACGGCTTACCGCCGGCTGCCAACGTGGTAACGACTTGCGGGGTGCTCAACGATCTCCGGGCGGGAGGCAAGCACGATACGGACACCGGGCTGATTTTACTGGGCGGCCCTTCGCGGCACTTCAACTGGCAGGATAGCGATATTCTGTCACAGCTTGAGCGGCTGGTCGGGGAACGCTCTGTAAAACGATGGCTGCTGAGCACCTCCCCCAGGACACCGCGCTCGCTGGTACAGGCACTTGTTGACAGACCGGAGTTCGAATACACGCCGTACTCGCCCGGGAACCGAAACTGGTTGCCCGACCGGCTGGCCGAGGCCGGTGAGGTCTGGGTGACTGAAGACAGTGTATCGATGATTTATGAGGCGCTGACTGCCGGTACACGCGTTGGACTGTTGAAGGTTATGCGCCGTCGCCCTGATCGCATAACATCCGGCATCGATGCCATGGTTAGAGATGGCTGGGTCGGTGCGCCCGGACACTTGCAGCTGGCAGCCGGGCCAGAGCAGCCCCTGAACGAGGCGCAGCGCTGCGCCGACTGGATAAAAAAGCATTGGCTGACAAACCACTAACTGTTCTGCAACTGGTCCCCGCACTGGAATCCGGTGGTGTCGAACGCGGCACCCTTGAGTTGGGCGCCGGCCTGGTAAAAGCGGGACATCGCTCGCTGGTAATCTCCGCCGGCGGGCAGCTTGTGAGTCGCCTGACGGGACAGGGCAGTGAACATATTCAGTGGCCCATCGGTCGGAAGTCAATCTGGACACTGCGTCTGGTAAAACGCCTGCGCAGGCTTGTTGTCGATGAGCGTGTTGATATCCTGCACGCCCGTTCGCGGTTACCCGCCTGGATTGCCTGGCTGGCCTGGCGCGGTTTGCCGGAGCAATCACGGCCACGTTTGGTCACCACGGTACACGGCCTGTATTCGGTGAGCCGCTACAGTCACATCATGACCAGAGGTGAGGCGATCATTGCAGTATCGGATGCAGCCCGGCGTTATGTGCAGGAGAACTACCCCAAAACCGATAGCCACCGGATACACGTAATAGAGCGCGGCATTGACCCGAAGATCTATCCCTTTGCCTACCGTCCGGCAGACTCCTGGATGGCGCGCTGGTACCAGGACTTTCCGTTCCTGCTGGAGCGCCAGGTGCTGACACTGCCGGGCCGTATCACCCGGCTGAAAGGGCACCTGGACTTTCTGCAAATGCTGGCAAGGCTGCTCCAGTCGGATTTGCCGGTGTATGGACTGATTGTCGGTGGCGAAGACCCGGCCCACGTTGCCTATATGCGTGAAGTACAGCAGGCTGTGCACCAGTTGGGACTCGATGGTGCGGTAAGTTTTACCGGCCAGCGCATGGATCTGCGCGACATACTGGCGGTGTCCAACATCGTCTGTTCATTGTCGGCAAAACCTGAATCGTTCGGGCGCACCGTGCACGAAGCGCTCAGCCTGGGTATTCCGGTCGTTGCTTACGATCACGGGGGCGTCGGTGACACGCTGGCAAAAGTGTATCCACAGGGGCGCGTACCTTGCGGTGATATCGATGCGCTGGAAAAGACTGTCCGGGAGTTGTTGGCACACCCGGTAGAAACCTCTCCCCCCGCCTTCCAGACGGTGCAGGACATGGTGGATAAAACGCTTGCCCTGTACCGTGAGTTGCAGCGTTCATGACGTTTGTCCTGTTGCTGGTGTTGGCAGGACTGCTGTGGTTTTCATTGCGCTATGCCTGGTGGAGACCCGCGGCCAGTTACCGTTACCCGCGTATTCTTATGTACCACATGATCGCCGAAACGTGCAGTGGGGCGCGCTTCAATGGTCTGCGGGTGGCGCCCGGTTTTTTTGAAAAACAATTACAGTGGTTATCTCAACAGGGCTGGCACAGCTTTACTGTTAGTGAGCTGGTAACACAGGCAGAGCAGCTGCCGGAAAAATCCTTTGCCATCACGTTTGACGACGGTTATGCAGACAACCTGTTGCAGGCTTTGCCATTGTTGAAAAAATATCACTGCAAGGCCACGCTTTACCTGGTCGTGGACCGCTTTGGACGTGACTGGTCAATACAACGCAAGGCACATCATGATGAAGGCGAGCTGAAACGGGAAGCCAAACTGAGCGACGAGCAGGTTCAGGAAATGCTGGACTCCGGCTGTATCGAGCTGGGTTCGCACAGTATGACGCACGC
>CAJXFW010000246.1 GCA_913053655.1 uncultured Thiogranum sp.
ACTTCCAGATGCACCTTGGTCACCAGCGGACAGGTTGCATCGAACACCTTCAGACCACGCCGCTCAGCTTCCGTGCGCACCGACTGCGGAACACCGTGTGCGCTGAAAATAACGGTTCCTTCATCCGGCACTTCGTCCAGCTGATCGACAAATACGGCACCCCTGTCGCGCAGATCCTTGACGACATAGCGATTGTGGACCACTTCATGGCGTACGTAGACAGGCGCACCGAACATCTCCAGCGCTCTCTCCACGATTTCAATAGCACGATCGACACCTGCGCAAAAACCGCGCGGGTTCGCCACGATAACTTTCATAAATTGTCCTGTAAATTCAACCCTGTATGCCCGGTGGGTTTTCAACAGCCAGTATGTGAACTTCGAATTCAATTTCCCGACCGGCAAGAGGATGGTTAAAATCCACTTTGACGTACTCATCCCCGGTTTCAACTATAGCGCCGGCCACTTCCTCGCCGTCCTCGCTGGTAAAGCCGATGATCTGCCCCGGCTCCAGCAGCATATCTTCAGGAAACTGTGCTTTCTGAACCTGTTGCAATGCAGCTTCATCGCGCCTGCCGTATGCCTGTCCGGGCATCAGTGTAAGCGTTTGCCTGCCGCCCGCTACCAGCCCGAGCAGGGCCAGCTCCAGCCCCTTGTCCAGCGTGCCGTCGCCCATCACAAAACTGATCGGCTCATCGTCAAAACTGCTTTCGACCGGCATGCCATCCGCCAGCCTCAGGGCAAAATGCATGGTCACCCGCGAACCCGTGCCGATCTGCACGTCAGGACGCCTTTGGCCTTGCGAACAAGGTATCCCAGACCAGTAATACGGCACCTGCGGTAATCGCCGAATCGGCAATATTGAAGGCAGGCCAATAGAAATCACGGTAGTAGACCTGGATGAAGTCGACCACGTGCCCGAGCAGGAGTCTGTCTATCAGGTTTCCGACAGCACCGCCGAGCACCAGTGCGAGTGCCAGCGCCAGGCGCCGCTGTTGCGGCCCGAGCTTACGTAACCAGAACACCAGAAATACCGAGGCTGCCAGGGATATCGTTACAAAAAACCAGCGCTGCCAGCCGGAAGCGTCGCTTAGGAAACTGAATGCTGCGCCGGGGTTGTATAACAGGGTCAGATTGAACGACGGGAACACTGCAAGCGGCTCTGCATAAACAAGTTTTGCTTCGGCGAGATACTTGGTGAATTGATCAAGAACAATCACCACAACGGACAGACTCAGCCATTTACTCATCTGAAAACGGGGCTTGTCCCGAAAGACACCGTTTTCGTCTTTCCGGCGAAGGCCGGAATCCAGCAGAAACAACCGGTATCGGTACGTCTCTGGATCCCGGCCTTCGCCGGGATGACGGTTGTATGGTCTAAAGTAAACGCCACTCGGATCTGCTCCCTATTTTAAGCATACGCACGGTGCTCGCCACCACCGTCGACATTGTCGATACAGCGGCTGCACAGTTCCGGATGCGTACTATCAGAACCCACGTCTTCCCGATGGTGCCAGCAGCGCACACACTTGGTGTGCGTAGAAGGCGTTACACGGATGCCCATACGCTTGCCGCTGACATCAGCACCCACAGCATCATCTGGCTGTTCATCGAGCGGATGAAGGCGTGCATATGATGTAATCAGCACAAAATGCAGTTCATCCTCCAGGCGGGACAGCTTTTCCAGCCAGCCGGCATCACAGTAAAGATCGACCTCCGCGTCCAGCGAGGAACCAATATCACCGGCCACACGCACCTTCTCGATCTCCTTCTTGACGGCATCACGTACCGCCAGCACATCCTGCCAGTAGTCCATACCAAATTCTGCCGTAGCCTTTTCCCCGGGCGGAAACATCTCCGGGAGTTCATACCATGTTTCGAGGAACACCGACTCCTCCCGGTCACCCGGCAGGTTGCGCCAGATCTCCTCGGCGGTAAAACTCAGAATAGGTGCCAGCCAGCGCACCAGTGCTTCTGCAATCAGGTACATCGCCGTCTGGGTCGAGCGGCGTGCAGCGCTGTCGGCCTGTGTGGTGTACTGGCGATCCTTGATCACATCCAGGTAAAAGCCACCGAGGTCGTTGGCGCAGAAATTGTGTACCTTCTGGTAGATTTGATGAAACTCGTAAGTCTCGTAGGCCGCGACCACTTCAGCTTGAAGCTGCCTGGCACGTTCCACCACCCAGCGATCCAGCATGAGCATGTCTTCCGGCGCAAGTGCGTGTTCCACCGGCTCGAACCCCACCAGGTTGGCCAGCAGGAAGCGTGAGGTATTACGCATGCGGCGGTAGGCATCTGCGGCGCGCTTCAGGATCTCGTCGGAAACCGTCATTTCATTACGGTAATCAGTCGCCGCCACCCACAGCCGCAGGACATCGGCGCCAAGACTGTTGACCACCTTCTGCGGCGCCACCACGTTGCCCTTTGACTTGGACATTTTCTGTCCCTGTGCATCGACGGCAAAGCCATGGGTTAA
>CAJXFW010000247.1 GCA_913053655.1 uncultured Thiogranum sp.
CCAGCCAGATTAAAAGGATAACCTTGACCGCCCTGATGCCAATGCTTGCGGCCATCGTGCTGTCCAGTCGACCCAGGCCACCAACAATGGAGACCAGCACGTAAGGCAGCACGGTCATTTGTAGCAGGCGGATATAAGCGTTGCCGAGTATTTCCAGTTTGCCGGCGGGTTCACCTACAAAAATCCCGGCGGATATACCAAGAATCAGTGCAAGAATTACGCGCTGAAAAGGACTCAGCTTGCTATAAAACCTGATTACGGCCATTACAACGCTCACTTTGTATCATTTCTTTCGGTCTCTGCGCGCTCGATATTGAATGCGCGGCTTGATTGAGACTGTTTCTTGTCCGAGGAGTGCCAAGTTTACAAGACAGTGCCAAATAGTCGAGTTCTAATGTGAGTGGCCGGTGTTTTCGAACCGTTGGTAACGTGATAGTGTGCGATATATATAATGACTCAGATCGGAGAGAGCAGAGTGACTATCAGATCCCTCAGCACGCTATTCATGGTTTTTGCGATGCTATTGCAGTCCGGCTGCGCTACCGTGAAAGATGCAGAAGCGCGACGTGGTTCCGGCCGGACGGAGGTTTACGACCTTCCCAAACAGACGGTCTGGAACGGCATGCTGAAAGTGCTGGGAACAACCAGCCTGAACATCGTTTCGACAGATGAAAGCAAAGGCGTGATACTCGCCAGAAGAAAGCTGACCTGGTTCAGTTTCGGCGAGAATGTTGCTATCTATATTGAGCCGGTCAATGACAATGCATCGACGCGGGTTGAAGTGGTCAACGTGAAGCGGGTTGAATCGAACAAAAATACGCTGGACTGGGAAACTCGGATATTTACCAAACTGAACAGAGAGCTAAGAAAACCCTGATTAATCGAGTCTCACCGGCCCCCTGTAGGAGCGGCCTCATGGCCGCGATTTTGTATAACGACCAATCGCGGCCATGAGGCCGCTCCTACAGTTGATATTTGTCAGTCAGTAAGTTGATAACGTACCGGCAGCACTACATCCATACCGTTACCTTCCAGCCATTGGGCCGCGCGCGGAATCCCGCGCAGCTCGCTGACATTCCTGACAGCGGCCCTGTCCAGTAAGGCATGGCCCGAGGATTCGACCAGACGGATGCGAGTCAGATCCCCGTCGGCTGCAACGTGCAGGCCGACATCGACGCGTCCCTGCCAGCCACGCCGGCGTGCCAGTGGCGGGTAGTCGAATTGCGGCAGTAGTGCTTCCAGTAACGCACTCCGGGTCTTGCGGTACCTTGCCGCACTGGTGAGTTGCTGCTGGCCATGACTGGTTGAGCCGTTTCGTGCACTGACCTGTTTTTGTTGAGCGTGTGACAATGTTTCTTTCACCACTGCTCTGCGCGTTCCCGTTTCTGCGCGGGCATCCTTTTTCCCATTCATGTTACCGGACAATCCGGTAACGGCGTACAGTCTGGTTACCCGCCTTGTCTCTGTCAGCGCTGCTGCTTGTTGAGGCCGTTCAACCGTTGCCGGCGCTGTGGCAGGAACTGATTCCGCAGTGCCCGTTACCGGATCCGGGGTGTGTACCGGAACAGCGCGGTCAATGCTGCGCGGTTCGCTCGCAGTATCTCCGTGGCGCGCCAGCAGGGTGACCTGGAAGGTGCTGTGTGCTGACGGACCCGCCGGTGTTTTGCCCTGCCAAAGGCCAACCAGCAGCGCGTGCAGTAGCAGAGAAGCCATCACAAAGTAACCCAGAAGAGGCCGTGAAGACTGTGCGTTGCGGCGTGTGGCTGGCATGACAAGGTGCATACAGGGAGTCTACAGCTTAAATTCCGCGCCGGCGATTATGCCGCGATCTGCTGCCTGGAAACCATCGGCGGGTTCGTAGTGTTCGTCTGTGACATTTTCCACTCGCCCGAAAACCCTCCAGCGTTTGTTGATGGTGTATCCGGCCGCAATATCGACCACGGTGTAGTCGTCGCCATTAATAGTCGCTCCCGTTTTCCTGGAGATATCTTTGGAATTCGAGACGTAATTGACCGTCAGGTTAACGCTTGCCTTTGGTATCGGCAGGTACTCGATATCCAGGTCCGCCTTGTGTTTCGGGCGGCGCAGTAACTGTTTGCCGGTGTCGTCGTCCTCTGCATCGGTGTAAGTATAGTTGACACGTACTGCCAGCGATTTCATCAGCTGAGTATGGATAAAGGACTCGATACCCTTGATATCTGCCTTGTCAATATTTTCGTAGGTGCTGTTGAACGACGGGTCGAATACTACCTGCATCAGGTCGTCGATCTTGCTCTTGAAATAAGTGACACCGAGGTTTATGCGTTCATCCCACAATGGTTGTTCGAACCCCGCTTCCCAACCAAAGCTTTTTTCCGGATCCAGGTTCGGATTGCCGCGATAGAACGAGCCGAAGTTGTTGGGTGTGAAGCCATCGGTCTGGAACAGGGTGGGGGCCTTGAACCCGGTAGCGATGCTGCCTTTGATGC
>CAJXFW010000248.1 GCA_913053655.1 uncultured Thiogranum sp.
TCGCGCTGATGCAGGATCAGGTCGATGCGCTCACACAGCTGGGCGTGCGCGCCGCGTTTTTAAACTCCACCCAGAACACAGACACGCAGCACCGGGTGGAGCGGGCGTTACTCGACGCCGAGCTTGACCTGCTCTACGTCGCACCCGAGCGCCTGCTCATGCCGCGCATGCTGGATCTGCTGGAACGCAGCCGTGTAGCCCTGTTCGCAATCGACGAAGCTCACTGTGTGTCGCAGTGGGGGCACGATTTCCGCCGTGAATATCAGCAGCTGACAGTTTTACACCAGCAGTTTCCGGAAGTACCTCGTATCGCCCTGACAGCCACCGCTGATCAACGCACCCGCGAGGAAATTGTCGCCCAGCTGGACCTGGGTAAAGCCACACAGTTTGTTCACAGCTTCGACCGGCCCAATATCCGTTACACCATCAGCGAGGGCAACAACCCGCGCGACCGGCTGTGGCGTTTTATCGAACACGAACATCCCGGCGATGCCGGGATCATCTATTGCCTGTCGCGCAACAAGGTGGAACAGGTGGCAGACTGGCTTTGTGGCAAGGGTTGCGTGGCCCTGCCCTATCATGCCGGCTTGCCGGAGCGCGTACGGCGCGAGAACCAGATGCGGTTTTTGCGTGAAGACGGCGTAATTATTGTCGCTACCATTGCTTTTGGCATGGGCATCGACAAACCGGACGTACGTTTCGTCGCCCACCTGAATGTCCCCAAAAGTCTGGAAGCCTACTACCAGGAAACCGGCCGTGCCGGACGCGATGGCCTGCCGGCTAATGCCTGGATGGCCTACAACCTTCAGGATGTGCTCAATCTGCGGCGCATGATGAATGAAACTGACGCCGACGAGCAGTTCAAGCGTATTGCCCACCACAAGCTGGAAACCATGCTCGGCCTGTGCGAACTGATCCACTGCCGGCGCCAGACATTGCTGGCCTACTTTGGTGAAACGCTGGAACAACCCTGCGGCAACTGCGACACCTGTCTGCAGCCGCCGGCGACCTGGGACGCCACCGAGGCGGCGCGAAAAGCACTATCCTGTGTCTACCGCACCGGCCAGCGCTTCGGCGTTAACTATGTGATCGAGGTGCTCACGGGCAAAGACGATGAGCGCATCCGCAACAACCGGCACGACCAGCTCAGCACCTTCGGCATCGGTAGCGAATACAAGGCCACTCAGTGGCGCCACATTATCCGCCAGCTGATCGCGCAGGGTTTTCTCGATGTCGATACCGATGGCCACGGCGCTGTGCAACTGACACCAGCTTCCAGACCGTTGCTGCGAGGAGAAGTTGATCTGCAGCTACGTACCCTGCCCAGCCGGGAGAAGAAACGAAAATCCGCCAAAACCACCCGTCCCGTAATCGAACTGGAAGCGGCCGACCAGGAACTGTTCGAGGCCCTGCGCCTGCGGCGGATGGAGCTGGCGCGCGAACACTCGGTACCGCCGTATGTCATTTTTCACGACAGCACACTGCGCGAGCTTGCCAGCCGCCGCCCGTTAAATGACGACCAAATGCGTGGCATCAGCGGCGTAGGCGAAACCAAACTGGCGCGCTTTGGCGAGGACTTTATCGCCGTTATTCGAACCCGGGCAAATGAGAGGTCTGGATCGATCCAGTCAGAATGAGGGACGGACAGTATCAGCAAACATGCTCCTTCAAACTACTGTATTAAATTCTCTTTGAAAACCGTTAGGTGCATCCACTCAGCGGACGAACTATTCCCACTCCATCTCTTGATAGACTTGCTGCGCATTGCGTCCCTTCAACATTTCATAACCGATCAGCTTATGAAATTTCGACTGGTCCACCTTGCCGACTTCTTCCAGTCCAACGTCTTCATCGATAAGGCTTTTGATACTGCGGCGTAACGCAACAATATAGTCCAGCGTATCCGCGCGTGCACGACTCAGCGTCGTGACATGGCCATGGCCGGGGACAATGTGTGCAGGCTTCAAGCTCGAAATCAATTCGAAGGCCTTTATCCAGCTGAGGGTGTTCGATACGGTGCTGATAGTTGGCAAACGTTCGACAAAAACAATATCGCCGGTGAACACAACGCCCTCATCGGCGAGCCACACATACGCGTCGCCGGGCGTGTAAGCAGGTCCAACGCGACGGATTGCGATGTGCATGCCATCTACCAGCAGATCCTTTTTCTCGTTGAAGGTGGTATCGGCATAGACATCTTTAGTTCCTTCGATGCCCTTCTCGCCCAACAAGATCGCAAGACGAGACAGTTGATCGCTTGCCCGTTTGCGTTGATCCGAGACTGCGGCCTCGGCGGCGATTATCTTCGCCCCGTGATCACTGAAATAAATGTTGCCAAGCCAACGCTGATCCTCACCGCCTGTATTGATAACAAAGCGCACGGGTTTGTCTGTGATGGTGCGGATGGCTTCATGAATGCGTTCTGCGCCCTTGTAACTGGCTCCCGGGTCGACCAGCACTACACTAT
>CAJXFW010000249.1 GCA_913053655.1 uncultured Thiogranum sp.
TTAAACAGCCTGGATCCCGGCCTGCGCCGGGATGACGGTTGTGATTTCGGCTTAAGTAAGTGCCATTCACCTCTGCCCCGGAAAACAGGTGCATACTCCGATTTGTCGTACAATAACTCTCAACCAGTTGTCTCACAGGAGTTTCCGCAATCGCCCGCTCAATTGGTCCCGGACTACGCCATCAGTGGCAACGGCTATCCTGCTGGCCCGGCGGCAAGTGGTTATTCAGCCGCGTACTCGGCCTGACTGTTCCCTATACCGGAAAGCTGGGCGCCAACGTACGGATACTGGCGCCCGGTCACTGCATAGTGATTCTGCGCGATCGCCGCAAGGTGCGCAATCACCTGCGATCCGTACACGCCATGGCACTGGGTAACCTGGGTGAAATGGTGACCGGCCTGGCCCTCATGAACAGTCTGCCGGACAAGACGCGCGGGATCCTGACCGGGATCTCCATCAGCTACCTGAAAAAGGCGCGTGGCAAGCTCAGCGCTGAGTGCCGGTGTGATATTCCGGGCAGCGACGCTACTGATGAACTGACCCTTACGGGTGATATTCGCGACAGCACGGGCGACACAGTCGCCTCAGTGGAAGCCCGCTGGCTGATCGGCCCTGAAAAAGACCCGTCCGGTGCCAACTGAATTCAGTCGCGCCCTGAATATTGATGTGCCGCTGATCTGCGGCGCCATGTACCCCTGCTCCAACCCTGAACTGGTAGCGGCAGTCTCCGAAGCAGGCGGCATCGGTATCGTCCAGCCGCTGAGCCTGAGCTATGTGCACGGCTACGAGTTCCGTGCCGGGTTGCGCTATATCCGTACCCTGACCCGCAAACCGATTGGCGTTAACCTGATTATCGAGCGAAGTTCGAAAAAATACCTGGAACGGGTCCACCAGTGGCTGGATATAGCCCTGGAAGAACAGGTACCCTTGCTGGTCACGGCACTGGGTAATCCGAACTGGGTGGTGGACAAAGCCGCAGCCGCAGGCGCTACGGTCTATCACGATGTCACCAGCCGCAAGTGGGCCGAAAAAGCCCTGGACGGCGGCGTCGACGGGTTCATCTGCGTGAACAATCGTGCCGGCGGACACGCCGGAACACTGACCCCCCAACAGCTGCTGGATGAATTGACAGCGCTCGGAAAACCGCTTGTGTGTGCCGGCGGCGTCAGTACCGCCGGTGAATTTTCCGACGCCCTGGAGAGCGGCTATGCGGGGATTCAGATGGGCACCCGGTTTATCGCCAGCCGCGAGTGCAGCGCACACCCGGACTACAAACAGGCCATCATCAAGGCGCATGCAGCCGATATTGTACTGACCGAGAAAATTTCAGGTGTCCCGGTTTCCGTCATCATGACACCTTATGTCAAGCGTATCGGCACCCGGGCGGGCGGGTTCGCCAGGTGGATGCTGAAGGGGCACAAAACCAAACACTGGATGCGCACCGTCTATACGCTGCAGGCGATCTGGAAGCTGAAGCACGCCGCCATGCAGGGTGCGCATTACCGGGACTATTTCCAGGCCGGTAAAAGTGTCGAAGGCGTCACGGATATCAGACCGGTGGCTGACATTATCGCCGAATTTACCGACGCGCTGAAATCCGGCGCAATGCGGTGATTGCTGCACCCCCTCAGGAACCAGAATCCCTTTCAGGACAATAACCTGTTGACGTTCCGGGCTCCTTCTGGCTAAACTCGATCCGGTTGCACAGTGTGCGGTTTCTTGCGCGCAGGTTTCGAGTTGCAATTGTATAGGCTATCACTAGATTCAATAGAGGTTTTATAAATGGCTACAGGCACCGTAAAGTGGTTTAACGAATCCAAAGGTTTTGGTTTTATCTCACCCTCCGACGGAAGCAACGATGTTTTTGTACACTTCTCTGCGATTTCCGGTGACGGTTTCAAAACATTGATGGAAGGCCAGACGGTTAACTTTGACGTCGAGAAAGGTCCCAAAGGTTTGCAGGCAGTAAACGTTACACTCGACGGCTAGTACGCCCGGCCCTTCCCGGGCCGGTGCAGCAATTCCGGGATTCCCTGTGCGGTTACTCTCTCCTGTACAGGCAGGGTATCCTGATGAGGACAGGGCAGACCTGCGCCACTGAAGGCGCTTGTACGTCCAGTGCGTCGGTGCGCTAACCGGTCATGATATCGGCGCGGACACCCCTGCGACCCAGCTCCTTGAGTATCGCCATCGGCGATATATACTCCTCTTCAAATTCCACCAGCATATCGTGTGGTGTTTTGGCGTTGATCTCAACGTCGGTAATATGAGCGACGCCCTTCATGCCTTCCTTGAGCGTGCTCATGCCCGTTGCATCAAGGTCGTCATCGATGCGTAGGTAAATGGTGTGCATGTGTTGTCTCCTGTTTCTGTAGCGAGAGATTTATCCTCTCCTCAGTAAAAATATAGTTCAGTGAGCGAAATGTACAAGCCCACTGGACAGTGGAAAATATTGTCTCTG
>CAJXFW010000250.1 GCA_913053655.1 uncultured Thiogranum sp.
TCGGCTTCCACCGCGTCGCCACAGGCGCCGCAGCTGGTGCAGTTCTCGTTGACATAACGCGGTGCTGTCTTCAGCGTCACACTGTAGTTGCCGGCGTCACCGCTGATCGCAGAGACCTCGGTCATGGCCATGACGCGCAGGTTGCGGTTGGCCTTGATCCGGCGGAGGTTGATCTCCAGGCCGCACTTCGGGTGGCAGAGTTTGGGGAAATATTTGTAGAGCTGGCTGACACGGCCGCCCAGTGATGGATTTTTTTCCACCAGGATGACCTGCTTGCCGCACTCGGCGGCTTCAAGCGCGGCTGTCATACCGCTGATGCCGCCGCCCACCACCAGAATGGTCTGGTTGGTTGCGATAACCTCTGACATGGATACTCCTCCGTCCAGGGTCACTGTAAATTAGACTGAAAACCAAAGCCGGCCCACGCGTGGTGGGCCGGGGTGAAAAAGCGGTGCCAACCATACCCCACCCCCATGCACCGCGCTAGAGTATCTATATATAAAGGACATCGAATCTTTCGATAATAAAATAAGGGGGGTATATATCACCCTGGGTTTGTGGGCTTTGTTGCCGCCACTGGCACGAAGCGGTAACGTCGCCTCTGTAGGAGCGGCCCCCTGGCCGCGAATGGTCTGGAGTCCATTTAACCATTCGCGGCCAGGGGGCCGCTCCTACAGGTTAATCTAATGCTCCAGGGGGTCGGGAACCGGGATGACTGCGCAAGTCCTTAAACCAGAAGAATATTTTATTACCGATGAGCCCTACTACGAGCCGGTCGGTAACGAAATCGAGGTGTTCGAGGCGGCCTACAAAAACCAGCTGCCGGTACTGCTCAAGGGGCCGACCGGTTGTGGCAAAACGCGTTTTATGGAGCACATGGCGTGGCGTTTGAAACGCCCGCTGATCACCGTGTCTTGCCACGACGATCTGACTGCTTCCGATCTGGTGGGACGTTTCCTGATCAGTGGCGGTGAAACCGTGTGGGTCGATGGCCCGCTGGCCAAAGCGGTACGCGCCGGCGGTATCTGCTATCTGGACGAGATTGTCGAGGCGCGCAAGGACACCACGGTGGTTATCCACCCGCTGGCCGATGATCGGCGCGTGCTGCCGATGGAGAAACTCGGCGAGTTGCTGGAGGCCGGCGACGACTTCTGCATGGCCATCTCCTACAACCCCGGCTACCAGAGCGTGCTGAAAGATCTCAAACAGAGTACCCGGCAGCGTTTCGTGGCGCTTGAGTTCGACTATCCACTGGCGGATCTGGAGGCGAAGATCATCGCCAACGAGACGGGTACCGAAGCCGCTACAGCAGCGCAGCTGGTGAAGTTTGCGCAGATGACCCGCAATCTCAAAGGCAGCGGGCTGGAAGAAGGCGCCAGTACCCGCCTGTTGGTGCACGCCGCCAAGCTGATGAAAAGCGGCGTATCACCTGTCGTGGCTTGCCGCTGTAGTATCGCGGAGGCGCTGACCGATGATGCTGAGATGCTCGCCGCGGTAAATGAGTTGAGTGCGTCGGTTTTTTAGTGTTTTTCATGACCGTCGAGGCTGTCGCTTCTCTTTCCGCCAGAGTTCGATTGTGAAGTAAACCCGATCACTATGGTCCAGCTACCCACGCTCTCCGAAACCACCACCCTCGATGCAGTGGTTGAAACACCCGTCGACGATTATGAGTTGCTCGATTTCGGCCGTGGCCGTAAGTTGGAGCGCTGGGGCGAATACGTCATTGAAACCCGTGATTCGCTGGCTATTGGCGAGCCCGCGGTAAAAGACTGGCAGGCCGACTGGATCTATGTGGATGAAGTGGGTCATGCCGGCCAGTGGGAACCTGCACGCAGTGGTCTGCCACGAACATGGACGGTGATGCTGGCGGGTGTGACGGTGCCGTGCCGCCTCGACGCGCGTGGTCGCGTTGGATTGCGCGGTCGCGACCTGCCTTGCAGCCGGTGGGTGCGCGAGCGCCTCGACAGTTGTTATGACCTCGAAGAGATTTCACTTCTCAACCTGTTTGGTGGGAACGGCTACGTCACTGCGCAGGCGATAGCAGCCGGCGCCTCGGTGGTGCATGTAGATGCCGACGCCGGGATGTTGGATCTGGCGCGCGCGCAGGCCGGTGTGCGGAACGCCGACTACGTGCGGGAAAACGTCATAGACTACGTTGAGGATCTGCTGCGCCGCCGGCAGCACTTCGACATGATCGTGTTACCGGTGCCCGCACTGGGTCACGGACCGAAAGGTCAGTTATGGGATCGTGAAGTCGATCTGTCGCGTCTGGTGAAGTATCTGCCGCGTCTGATCACAGACAACTGCCTCGGCATTTGGCTGTCGACCGATGGTGGCGCTATTACCTGGAAGGCGGAAAGTCTCGGTCAGTTGCTGCAGGAAGTCCTGCCCGGCTGCACCATCGAACCT
>CAJXFW010000251.1 GCA_913053655.1 uncultured Thiogranum sp.
TGGCCATACGCTCCGCATAACAGTGCTTGCAACCCGGGCTAACCTTGGTACACCCCACGATGGGGTTCCAGGTTGCTTGCGTCCATTCAATGGCCGAGTTCGAGCTCATGCAGCTACCTACTGCTTCTATTTTTACTGGATGGACGTACAGTATCAGCCGATTTTGGATTGGTCAAGCATTCCATAAATGGGGGACAGACCACGGTTTCTGTCTGACACTACCGACTCATCCATGTCTATCTGGGTATCGACGATGATACGATCTGGAGCATTATTCAGGATGATATAGCGGCATTGATTGCCGTACTGGAAAAGTTCAAAGACGAATCAGCATAAATAAACTCACACAGCTTCTGTCAAACCCGCATGAATAACAATTTCGTCATAGAGAACGGTTAACGCGCCCTTCTCACCTTTCTCTATCAGCCCAAGCTCTTCCAGCGCACTGACATCGGTGTGGACGTTTTTATAATCTCTGCCCAGCGCCTGGGCCAACTGACGTGTATTGAGTGTGCCCTGCTGCTCTGCCACATGGCGCAGTAGCTCCAGGCGCTTCTCTGTAATGGCTGAGAACAGGTCTTCGATACTGCCGAAGGAAATACGCGGTGTTACCCGTTTGCCGGATTTGGCTTTATGCCAGGTGATTACGGCTGCCTTCAGCGCGTCGCTGGAGCGCATGATTTCGATTTCAATACGTTTCATGGCCACCACTCATTTCGAAGTTAAAGGGGTTGGAGCGAAATAATTCGAGCCAGAGTAAAATCGTTAAAATCGTGCCCGGAATTTTGCAGCCATGATAGCCAGATTGCTCATGATGCTATTGTTGCGCGCTTGAGCCAGTAGCGTTCTCCAGTAATTTTGCACCCTTTTCGGTGATTTCCCTCAAGCGTTCGGTGGTCGGACGAAAACGCCCTTCAAACGTTTCGATTTTCTGGCTTTGCCGAAGGATCAGTAGCTTGGCGTCATCAAGATGTGATACGGCGTAAAATTGCTTTTCAGGCGACAGGTAAACAACCACCCTCTTGTTTCTCTTTAGCATTTCTATCACGTTACTGATCGAGCCGGGGCTTTCCCCATCCCACAATACCAATCCGTAGTCTGCTTCCCCGGCCATCGCCTTGTCTTTTTGTGTATAGAAAGTTCTTCCCTTAAGTTTTGTGTCAACGGATACGTGTTTAACGTTCCATTGCCCGATATTATTTCTACATTCAGGTCCGGAACAAAAGACGGTTACGTTGGTGTAATCCATACTTACCAGTGTTGCTTGAAATGCTTTGTCCGCACCATTCGCATCGCCTACTATTACGCGAAAACCTTTTTCAACAATAGTGGACAGACGGATTTTTACAGCCTCATCGAGCCGGCTAATTTTTCTGGAGCCTGATAAAAAAACAGTTGTCATCTGTTGTTCTGGATTTTGGTCATTGCTAAAATAATATCGCCTATCCTGAATCCATGGCAACAGCCATGCCTGATATAACAGGCAACGCGAATTTGTGCAGCGACCATGCAACCTTTTAGATCAAACAAGATATGCTCGAATCGGCTGCTACGGATAGGTGGCCGAGGTATCAACAAGGAGGTTAGTGATGACGACCCAACAAACGACCGAAGAATACCTGTCTCAACGCATTACCTGGATTCGTGGGCAAAAGGTAATGTTCGATTTTGTGCTGGCCGAACTCTATGACGTAGAGACCAAGGTGCTTAACCAGGCGGTGCGACGCAATATCGAGCGGTTCCCGAAGGATTTCATGTTTCGACTTTCATATCATGAAGTTAGAAACTCAAGGTCACAAATTGTGACCTTGAAAGATGGGGAACCCGCTGATGCTCACGGTAAAAACATCAAGAACTCGCCCAACAGGTTTCCGCGCTTGAAGATAAATATGATGCCCGGTTCAAAGCTGTGTTTGACGCGATCCGGGCATTAATGAGACCGTCGGAAGTACCAGGTCGCACCATTGGGTTTGCGCCCTGGAGAGATGACTAGAGCAACATGACCGTTACAATGAAGCAGCAGCGCTATAAAAATGTATTCGAGGCACTGGAAGACGATCCGGGTATTGCAGAGAATTTGAAAATACGCTCTCAGTTAATGAACGTCTTATTGCAACACATCAGTAAACAAGGCTTGACCCAGAAACAGGCTGCCGAGGTCTTTGAAGTGAATCGACCCCGTGTCAGTGACCATCTAGCGCGCGAGATTTATGTGCCCCCCGGGCGTATCAGCGAGATTGTGAACGGCAAGTGTGGAATTACTGCTGATACGGCGTTAAGGCTGGCGCGTTATTTCAGTGTGTCGCCGGAAACCTGGATGGGCTTGCAGACGGAGTATGATCTTCGGATGGCGGCGCAGACGGTGGGGAAACAGATTGAGAAGCGGGTGCATCCGCATGCGGCT
>CAJXFW010000252.1 GCA_913053655.1 uncultured Thiogranum sp.
TTAGCACACAAGAACCTCATTCGTTATGTGCCTGGAAGGGCATTTTTCAGCTTCAAGTGTTTGTGAAAAGGTTGGAAGTCTTTGTCTGAGTGCAAGAGGGGTAGCTTATTCTCAATGCAGTAGGTAGCGATAATTGTATCGATTGTTTTACGTACTGTGATGCCTTTCTTCCGAAGTGTCCGGAAATTTGCTGCACTTTTTAATGCAATAGTAGTATCAAGCATATTCACAACGTTGAGAGACATCAGTAGTTCCCTGGCTTTACGGAAGTCCTTATCGGTTCTAAATCCCTGCAACACTTCGGCTAGCACAAGATCACCGGTAGCAACTGGTTCCTCTCCGAGCAGGGAGTCAAGTTTTTCCGCTTCCGGTGTGCCCTTGCCTGTGAAATAGTCGATCCATACACTCGAATCAACAACGATCATTTATCGGTTCGCATATCATCCAGATCACCAATCCAATCAAGCTTGCCACGGAATTTCCTGATATCACCTTGTTTTCTCAGTTTAAGCAGGGTCTTTAGCCCCATCTCAACTGCTTCGCGTTTTGTCCTTAGGCCAGTCAATTTCATTACACGGGCCATGAGTTCATCATCAATTACAATATTTGTGCGCACAGCAATTGTCCTGTGTATAATTAAAGTAGAGTATACACATTCAAGCAGATAAGACGGGTGGGTTCAACCCGTACGGCACATAATCAGGCGCTATACCTGACCGCTTTTTCGCTGCACGCAAAATGCCAAGGCAAATATTTATTGAAACAGGCCATAAAGGTCAGGTTGTATTGGCGGCGAGGCTGACGGGAAAGGAACCCCTGTTCTTGACGCAGGTCAGCGTTATGACCCTACAAAAGATCATATTGTCCGCCCCGTTAACCTCGACTATGCTCAAGCTGTGAAACAGCTAATCGACCCCTTTGGCAGACCTATCGAATACGTGCGCCTGTCCGTAACCGACCGCTGCGACCTGCGTTGTAACTACTGTATTCCCAAAGGGTTCAGGGACTTTGAGGAACCGGAAGACTGGCTGACATTTGCAGAAATCGAGCGCGTGATCGGCGCATTCGGGCGCCTGGGTGTTACGCGCATTCGCCTGACCGGTGGCGAACCGCTGGTGCGCAAGGATCTGCCTGGGCTGGCAGCGCGCCTTGCTGCGTTGCCCGGTATCGATGATCTCTCGCTCAGCACCAATGCAACGCATCTCGACAAACACGCGGTGGCTCTCAGGGCATCCGGTGTATCGCGTATCAATGCCAGCCTGGACAGCCTGCGAACCGACCGCTTCAAAGATATTACCCAGGGTAAACTTGATAAAGTGCTGGCGGGGTTGATGGCGGCGAAGGCGGCCGGCTTCTCACCTGTCAAGATCAATATGGTGGTTATGGCCGGCGTGAACGATGATGAAGTCGAGGACATGGTCGACTTCTGTATTGAGCATGACTTTACCCTGCGGTTTATAGAGACCATGCCGATGGGTACTACCGGGCTGTCGGCCAGCGAACACTACGTTAGTCTCCAGCTGGTCCGTAAACGGCTGGAAAAACGCTTTGATCTCATTCCTGGCGTGATGCCCGGTGGCGGACCTGCGCGCTATGTCCGGGTGGCCGGTACCGAGTTACGCATTGGCTTCATCACGCCGATCTCACAACACTTCTGCGAAACCTGTAACCGTGTGCGCCTGTCTGTCGACGGTACTATTTATCTGTGCCTGGGACAGGATGACAAGCTGGAGTTACGCCCGCTGCTGCGCGCAGGTGCTACTGATCAGGATATTGAGCAGGCGATTCTTACGGCGATTGCGCGTAAGCCGGAGCGGCATGAATTCGGCGACAAGCCGGAACAGATTGTGCGCTTTATGTCTATGACGGGTGGTTGAAATATATAACCTGTAGGAGCGGTCTCCTGACCGCGACAGGGTTCCGAACCGGTCGCGCCGAAGGGCGGCGCTCCTACAGGTGGTTTTTTAAATCGGTAGGCTTTTTCCGAGCATGAGCAGGCCGAGCAGGGCGATGAAGGCTGCGAACACTTTTTGCAGCTTCGCCTGATCCAGGTGGTGCGCCAGCCTGGCGCCGAGCGGAGCACTCAGTACACTGGCAATACTGACGGCGATAACCGCCGGCCAGTAGACGAAACCTGTGCTCCCCGCGGGAAGATCAGGCATTCCCAGACCTACAGCAACAAACCCGAGTGTACCGATCAACGCGATGGGAAACCCGCAAGCGGCTGAAGTTCCGACTGCGTGCCGTATGTCGAGGTTGTGCCACACCAGCCACGGGACTGTCAGGGAGCCGCCGCCAATACCGAACAGTGCTGAAACCGAGCCGATCACCACCCCGGCAGCGGCGTTGCGTGTCCGGCCCGGCAGGCTGCGGTGCGG
>CAJXFW010000253.1 GCA_913053655.1 uncultured Thiogranum sp.
AACCTGATGTTGCTTCCGGTGTTCCTGCATATTGGCGGAGTGATTATTTCCAGTCGTTTGCACAATGAGCCTCTTGTCAGGGCCATGGTTACCGGAAACAAGGCTCGCAGACCGGAGTAGCACGATTTTCTTGATATCGTGCAGAAGAATATACAGAATATGAAAAAGGCATATCGGGAGCAGATGACTACATGCAGATGGATATTATCGCTATCGGCGTCGCTTTTATCCTCGGCCTGGGTGCACGTTTTGTCGGGTTGCCGCCGCTCATCGGGTACCTGGTGGCAGGATTTGTTCTGTACAGTGCCGGCGGGCGTGCTACCGCGACTCTGACGGAATTCTCCCAGATCGGTGTTACGCTGCTGTTGTTCTCGATTGGTCTCAAGTTGCGGGTAGGCAACCTGTTGATGCCGCAGGTCTGGGCGGTAGCCTGTCTGCACATGGTTGTTGCCGTAGCGGTGGCCACGGTGGTGATTTCAGGTTTGGGTTTCATCGGCCTGTCATTGTTTACCGGCCTGGATATCCAGACCATTGTCCTGATCGCCTTTGCCCTGAGTTTTTCCAGCACGGTGTTCGCCGTCAAAGTGCTGGAGGAGAAGGGTGAAATGAGCTCGCTGTACGGCCGTATTTCCATCGGCATCCTGATTGTGCAGGACATTGTTGCAGTGGTATTTCTTGCCGCATCGACCGGCAAGGTTCCTTCGATCTGGGCATTGCTGTTGCTGGGTCTGATTCCACTACGACCCGTGCTGGATACCATGCTGAAGCGATGTGGACACGGTGAATTACAGATATTGTTCGGTTTAACGCTGGCGCTGGGTGGCGCACAGGTTTTTGAGCTGGTCGGTGTGAAGGGTGATCTGGGGGCCTTGATCCTGGGCGTACTGCTGGCCCGTCATTCCGGAGCATCGGAGCTTTCCCATCAGTTGCTGGGGTTCAAGGATCTGTTCCTGGTGGGGTTCTTTCTTACTATAGGTTTGTCCGGTCCCCTGAGCCTCGATGCAGTCGTGGCTGCGTTGCTGCTTTTACTGCTGGTTCCTTTTAAAACCGCCTTGTTTTTCCTGCTGCTGTCACGCTTTAATTTACGCGTTCGAACTTCGCTGCTGAGCTCGCTCAACCTGGCGAATTTCAGCGAGTTCGGCCTTATTGTCGCTGCGTTAGCGGTTGCATCCGGCTGGATTTCCAGTCAGTGGCTGATTGTTCTCGCCATTGCCTTGTCGCTGTCATTTATCGCGGCAGCACCACTGAACACTGCATCGTACCGGCTTTATGCGCGCTTGCGCTCCGGGCTGGCGCGATTCGAATCCGGGCAGCGTATTGCCGAGGAGGACATCATCGATCCTGGTGATGCTACGGTGCTGGTGTTTGGTATGGGACGGGTCGGATATGTTGCCTATGATACTATCCGCCAGCGTATGGGAGACACGGTTCTGGGTGTCGATATGGACAGCAAAAGAGTGGAAACCCTGAAGCAGAGTGGCCGCCGCCTGATACAGGGCAGCGCAACGGATGTCGATTTCTGGGACCGCATCGACCTCGACTATCACAGCGTCAAACTGATTTTACTGGCTATGCCCAGGCACGATGAAAATCTGTTTGCGGCACGGCAGCTTCAGGATCTTGGCTATGCCGGAAAGATTGCGGCCGTAGCAAAATACCCCGACGAATTGCTGGCATTGAAAGAGGCCGGTGTACACGCTGCCTATAATCTGTATGCCGAGGCCGGATCGGGTTTTGCGGATCATGTGTATGATGAACTGCTGTCGGGAGCCGCGAGTTGATTTATCCATGAATGATCTTGTCGAACGTGCCCGGACCTACGCTACCCGGGCGCACCAGCGTATTGGCCAGCTAAGGAAATACAACAACCAGCCGTACGACGTGCACCTGGAAGCCGTCGCAAAACTCGTAGCAAAGGTTACGGATGACCCGGAAATAATTTCAGCTGCCTGGTTGCACGATACCGTGGAAGATACACCGGCCACGCTTGAAGATATCGAAAAGAATTTCGGCCTGCCGGTTGCCGAGCTGGTTGAAGAGCTTAGCGATGTCAGCAAGCCGAGTGACGGGAACCGGGCTGTACGCAAAGCCATTGACCGTGATCACACTGCCCAGGCATCGCCGCGGGCAAAAACGGTCAAACTTGCCGACCTGATCGACAATTGCAAAGACATCACCCAACACGATCCGCGGTTTGCCAGGGTATATCTGGTGGAGATGGGCGCCCTGCTCGATGTCCTGGATGAAGGGGATGACCATCTTTTCCAGGAGGCGGTGCGTGTTTACGCCGGAGCTATGGAAAAGCTGGGCTTTCCCAGGGACACCGACAAGGGGCTGGAAATGCCGGCACCGGATTCACT
>CAJXFW010000254.1 GCA_913053655.1 uncultured Thiogranum sp.
CCCAGCGCCAGAAAAACCGGGAAGTCTTTCTCATCGCCGACAACGGTGTGCGCTGTCACAAAACGAACCTTTTCAAACCCGTGCTTTTCCAGTTGGGTCTTGAATACATTGCGCGCAAAACCAGTATGGAAAATACCTTCGGTGCCTTCTGCATGAAAGCTGCCATCTTCTTCATCGAGGTCAGCCAGTGCGATCCGGCCGCCGGGCTTTAAATGCTCTGCGAATCTTGCCAGCATTTTGTCCGTGTCCTGCACATGGTGCATGGCCATGGCGCTCATAATCAGGTCAAAGCGTTCATCAATCGGCTGTTCGATAATATCCTGGCACAGCACCTGAATTTTGCCGTGCAATTCTGGCTTTGCGGCCAGTTTATCCAGCATGGCCCGGGAGACATCCACCGCCACGATCTTCTTCACCCGGGGCGCCACGTGGGCACTGATCAGCCCCGTTCCCGCCCCGAAGTCCATGACGTTCATCTGTTCATCGAGTGCCACATGCTGCAGGATTGCGGAACCGATAGCTGATGAAAGCTGTTTGACCCGGTCATTTACATCCCAGGTGTCTGCTTTTTCGTTAAACAGGTCTGCCATGGTTAATTTTTCCTGGAATGCGATTTGCCCGGTTCATTGTGCCAGCATTATGCCCGACCGGCATCCGCTTTCTGCCGGATCATCTGCACCAGCGGTGCGTAACCCTGTTGTGAAACCATGCCGCCCACCTGACGAAAATGGTCGTCCGTTCCCTCGATACCGAAGCCGTCAACCAGACGGTTGAGAAACGCAAACGTGGCGACCACGCCGATGACATCCTCAATGGTCTGGTCATTCCAGCCGGCTGCGCGCACTGCGTCGATATCGGTTCTGCTAACCTTGCCCGGTTCCAGCGTGAGTTTCCCGGCAAAGGCAAACAGGCGTTGCAGGTTGTCATCGACCGGTTCGGTCGAGCCATCCGCCAGTGCATTCACCAGGGTTTCGTCCGTACCCAGACCGGTCAGCACACAGGAATGCGAGTCCACGCAATAGCCACAGTGGTTCAGGCGGGAACTGTACAGCGCGATCATTTCCCGCTGTGCCTGGGTCAACTCCGATTCGGTGGACATGATTCCGTCGAGCAGCTGTGCAAAGGGCAGGTAACGCACCGGATCGCGCAACAGGATATCTGCCACACCCTGAAAATGTTTTGAATAGGCCAGAAAACTCATGTCCGTCTCTCCGCTTGTTTAAACTGAGCCTCATGCTATCCTGTGCGCAACTGCAAGTTAATTAGCTATTATTGAAAAACTCATTTGCATGAAAGCACAGGATATCGCATGGGATGATTTTCGTACGATGCTGGCGGTGTGCCGCGAAGGTACGCTCTCCGGCGCGGCGCGGCTGTTGGGCGTGAATCACTCGACCGTGTTCAGGCGGGTTAACGCGCTGGAAGATAAACTGGGTGTTCGGCTGTTCGAGCGGCTTCCCGAGGGTTACGCCATGACCGAGGCGGGGGAGTCCGTCCGGGAGGCGGGCGAGCGTATCGAGGATGAAGTCTTCGGCCTGTCGCGTAAGCTGGTTGGCCGTGATCTGGGTTTGCACGGCACACTGCGTGTTACCGCGCCGGATGCGTTTGCGATAAAACGCCTGACGCCACTGCTGGTACGGTTCTCAAAGCGTTACCCGGATATCCGCCTGGAACTGTCGATGGCCAACCATTACCTCGATCTTACCCGGCACGAAACCGATGTCGCCATCCGCGCCACAACGACACCGCCCGAAACCGTCATCGGCCGACGGCTTTGCGCACTGGTGACGACAGTATACGGTGCAGGTTCGTATCTTGAATCCAGTCCGCCCGGACAGACAATGGAACAACATGCCTGGCTGATGCCGCCGGCGTGTTCACCGCTTATGACGCCGGAGTCGAATAGGTTGCAATGGTCATGTCGGCCGCTTCATCGCGCAGCGGTACGATCGCTTGATAGGCGTCGGAATGAAACCAGGCCGAGAGCGCGTCCTGGCTCGGGAACTTGACGATGCCCCTGATGATCGGCCTGGCCAACCAGTACGTCGTCCATTTTTCCGCGCAAAACCGCTTCACCGCCATACGGCGCCATGGACGCGCCCGCTTTTTGCGCGTATTCCTGTGGGCCGCCGCGAAGCAGACGTTAAAAGGTTTGAGCCTGTACAGCGAGTGATTGCCAGTCTCCTGCCGGTTTGCTGCGGCGATGACTTCAATACCGTGCACCCATGGCGGCAAATTCCCCGGAAAACGCATCCAGCGCATGGAGTTCGTCTGCCGACAATTCGATCTCCATGGCGGACCAGTTTTGTTCCAGATAAGGGATCTTGCGGGT
>CAJXFW010000255.1 GCA_913053655.1 uncultured Thiogranum sp.
TCTGGGACCAGGATCGCAGGCAAACGCTCGAACAACGCGCCGATGGTTTGCACAGTATGGTCTACCAGAAAAAACTCGGCACGCTGTTCGACAAGCAGGAACGTGTGGCAACGCTGGCTGCAACCATTGCTGAACAAATCGGTGGCAACGCTGCACATGCCGAAAGAGCCGCGCGACTGTGCAAGTGCGACCTGCTTACCAGCATGGTACACGAGTTTCCCGAACTGCAAGGCATCATGGGGCGCTACTACGCCGCTAACGATGGAGAACCTGATTCCGTTTCCACAGCCATCGAAGAACATTACCGGCCACGCTTTGCCGGCGACGATCTGCCGATCAGTCACGAGGGACAGGCGCTTGCGATTGCTGACCGGCTCGACAGCCTGGTAGGAATCTTCGCCATCGGACAACAACCAACCGGGGTCAAGGATCCCTTTGCACTGCGGCGTGCCGCGCTGGGTGTGGTTCGTCTATGCATTGAGAAGGAACTGGATGTTGACCTTGAGGTGCTACTGAATATTGCTGCAGCGGGTTTTGATAAATCGCTGGACGCTTCCTCAGCTACCGGTACCGTAATCAGCTATGTAATGGATCGCCTGCGTGCCTATTATCAGGATTCCGGTATCCGGGTCGACCTGATCGATGCCGTGCTGGCAACGCGTCCGACGCGACTGCTGGACGTTGACCGGCGCCTGCAGGCTTGCCAGGTGTTCCGTAAATTACCGGAAGCAGAAAGTCTGGCGGCTGCAAACAAACGTATCGCCAACATTCTTAAAAAGACCGATCAACGCATTCCCGATCAGGTCGACAACGGGCGTCTGGTCGACAAAGCTGAAAAACAGCTGGCCCGACAGCTCGAGAAAATAAGTACGGTTGTTGTTCCGCTGATGGATGCGGGCGACTATACACCTGCCCTCAAACAGCTGGCCGGTCTTCGCAAAAATGTCGATGCCTTTTTCGACCAGGTCATGGTCATGGCCGAGGACGACAGCCTGCGCGCCAACCGGCTCGCGCTGTTGCAAAACCTGAGCAAACTGTTTCTCAGGGTTGCGGATCTTTCACGTTTACAAAGCTGAGGTGCGTCATGACGGATCGGGATTCCTACCAGGACATGCTTGACGCCGTGCAGGCATTTCACGACAAGCACGATTTTAAAAATACCGGCGGCGAAGAAATGACCTACCGCCTGGCCCTGATGGCGGAAGAGCTGGGCGAAATTTCCGCCTGCGTCACCAAAGGTAAAGGCAAAGATGAACTGTCTGAGGAAGTTGCCGATCTGTTTATTCTTATCGTCGGCACCGCCATTGCGGCGGACTTCGATCTGCGCGATGCTTTCTGGAAAAAAATGGATCGCCTTATGCAGCGCGACTCGCGCATGGTCAATGGCCGCATCCGCGTATCAGAATTCCGCAACATGAAACAGGATACGTCCGAGCCTTGAGTACAGGCGATCAACAATCTGCGCTACCGATTCTCTACCTGCGCTCCGTTCTGTTCTGGCTGGGTTTCGCAACCTTCACGCTGGTCTTTGCATTTCTGCTGCTACTGAGCTTTCCATTGCCGCTGGAAAAACGTTTCACGTTGACGCGCGGCTGGTCGAAAGCGACTATCCACTGGCTGCGTATAAGCTGTCATCTCGACTATGAAGTCCAGGGGACCGAAAACATACCGGACACAGCAGGCATTATATTTTCCAAACACCAGTCGACCTGGGAAACACTGATACTGAATTTCTGGTTTGAAAAACAAAGCTGGGTAGTCAAACGCGAATTGCTATGGGTTCCTGTCTTCGGCTGGGGCATGTATATGATGAACCCGATAGCACTGAATCGTGGCACCGGAAAAAAGGCTGTCGATCAGTTAGTAGAACAGGGACGTGAGCGCCTTGATAAAGGCAACTGGATTGTTATCTTTCCTGAAGGCACCCGCGCCGCGCCGGGTACGAAAGGACGCTATCGCATTGGTGGCGCCATTTTGGCGGAACGCACCGGTGCATCAATAACGCCGATCGCACACAATGCCGGTGAATACTGGCCACGCCGCGAGTTCGTAAAACAACCCGGTATTATCAAAATTCGTATCGGACCGTCGATTGACACAAAAGACAAAGCGGCTAAGGAAATACTGGCTGAAGCGGAACACTGGATAGAGTCCGAGATGGCTAGAATTACTACGCTGAAAACCGATAAGTAATTCCGTAGCACCACCACAAAGTAGCGCCCTGGCGGGGTATCAGGCCGTAGGAGCGGGAAATTAGACCCAAAAGAGATTAAACATCAAGATTGGAAACCGACAACGCGTTAGTTTCAATAAATTCACGCCG
>CAJXFW010000256.1 GCA_913053655.1 uncultured Thiogranum sp.
AGCGTGCGGTCATGGAATTCCTGCTGATCAACCACCCGCTGGACTGCCCGATCTGTGACCAGGGCGGCGAATGTGAATTGCAGGATGTCGCGCTCGAGTACGGCCGTGGTGTTTCACGGTTCAGTGAAAACAAACGTGTGGTCAGGGACAAGAATTTCGGTGCGCTGATTGCGTCCGATATGACACGCTGTATCCATTGCACGCGTTGTGTGCGCTTCCTTCAGCACGTCGCCGGGTTCAAGGAAATGGGCGGCATGGGGCGCGGCGAGAATGTCGAAATCGGGACCTATATAGAGCACAACATCGGCTCGGAACTGTCCGGCAATATCATCGACGTATGTCCGGTCGGCGCATTAACATCGAAACCGTTCCGTTTTACGGCGCGTGCCTGGGAGATGACACAATCGTTTTCTGTTGCGCCGCACGATTGCGTCGGATCCAACCTGTTTCTGCATACCCGTACCGGGAAATTGATGCGCACGGTACCAAGGGAGAACGAGGCGATCAACGAAGTCTGGTTAGCGGACCGTGACCGTTTTTCCTACCAGGGCGTAAACAGCGATGATCGCCTCACCCAGCCCATGATCAAAAAGGCCGACGGCTGGCGGGCGGTGGAATGGGAGGAGGCCCTGCATGTGGTCGCCCAGGCCCTGCGCGAACGCGTCGACAATCAGGGTGCGGAGCAACTGGGCATGCTGGTGTCCCCCAGTGCCACACTGGAAGAACATGCGCTGGTCAATCAGCTCGCCGAGGGGTTGGGTGTCAGCAATATAGACCACCGACTGCGTCAGGCTGATTTCAGCGGGCAACAGGACCAGCCGGTATTTCCCTTTCTCGGGCAGACTATCGAAGAACTGGAAAATGCCAATGCAGTATTGATAGTCGGCGGAAATCCACGCAAGGATCAACCCATCATTGGCCACCGCATCCGCAAGGCCGCCCAGGCCGGCGCCAGTGTGATGTTTATCAATTCGGTCGACTATGAGTACACCTTTGCTGCTGCGCACAAGACGATAGTAAAACCTGCACACATGGTTCAGTCACTGGCCGGTGTGGCAGCCGCGCTGTTGCAGAGCAAACAGGCACGCGCTCCACAGGCACTGCAAGCGGTTATCGACCGGACGTTACCGGATGCGACCGAGCAGGCTATGGCAACAGCCCTGAGCGATGCCGGGCAAGCCACCTTGCTGCTAGGTCTCGAAGCCGGTATGCACCCGGCGTTTTCCGCCTTGCGTGCACTGGCCGTGTTGATCGCCGAATTGAGTGGCGCCAGGGTTGGTTTCCTGTCTGACGGCACCAACAGTGCAGGTGCCTGTTTATCCGGCGTATTGCCACACCGTGGCGTGGCAGGCAAGGCCCTGGATGCTTCCGGTCTCACAGCCGCGCAGATGATCGATCAACCGCTGAAGAATTATTTTCTGCTGGGTATCGAACCCGAATTCGATTGTGCAAACAGCGCGCAGGCGCTGACTGCCATGCGGCAAGCCGAGTTCGTTGTTGCGATGACACCTTATATAACTGATCGCATGCGCGATTACGCAGACGTATTGCTGCCCATGAACTGCTTTTCGGAGACTTCCGGCACCTTCGTGAACTGTGAAGGCCGCTGGCAGAGTTTCACAGCTGCATCGCGCGCACCAGGTGGCAGCCGACCGGGCTGGAAGGTATTGCGTGTGCTGGGCAATTTACTGGAACTCGAAGGCTTTGACCAGATTTCATCCGAACAGGTGCGGGATGCGCTGAGTCAGCAGATCGGGGAAGTGAGTGTTGATAATACACAGGCCGGTGAAGCAGCCGATGATGTGGCGGGCGCTGATGGTCTGCAACGTATCAGCTCCCTGCCGATGTACGCCGTCGATAACCTGGTCCGTCGCGCGGTGGCCTTGCAACATACTCCTGACGCCAATGTTTCCGCACTTTGTCTGCATTCCACCGATGCATCCAGTTTGGGTCTGGCGGATGGCGACAAGGCATCCGTACGGCAGGACGGTCAGGCTGTCGAGCTTGATGTTGTTGTCGATGACCGCATTGCCGAAGGTTCGGCACTGGTATCGATGGCAACAGAGGCTACCCTCGAACTGGGCGCATCGTTCGGTTTATTACAGGTTAAAAAGGCGTAACAACGGGCTATGGTTGAAGCAACCCTCATCGACTGGATCGTCACTGGCGCCATCATTCTCGCCAAGATTCTGATCATCGTTCTGCCGCTGATGCTTTGTGTCGCTTACCTGACCTATGCCGAGCGCAAAGTCATTGGTTACATGCAGATGCGTATCGGACCCAACCGCGTCGGGCCACGCGGCTGGTTGCAGCCGA
>CAJXFW010000257.1 GCA_913053655.1 uncultured Thiogranum sp.
TACCTGGCTACGAACCAGGCGGTCGGGAGTTCGAATCTCTCCGGGCGCGCCATTTTTCTTCAATAATAACAAGTGATTGTAGCGGATGGTTTGCTGCTAATTATTTTTCCTCCTTCTCATTTGTGCCAGATTTGTGCTAACGGAAGCCAGGTAGTCGGGTATGCGCAAGCACAGCATTTATCGTGCAATCAGCAAGTTATGATTCTCGCGCAGGGTTGTTTCGCCTGGCAACAATTAGGGCAAAAAACCAGGTGGTCTACCCAGGGAAAGATCCACCTACAAGCTTGATGCGATTTTTCCGACACTGTATCCGATTGCACGATATCCGCGCATACGTTTTTCGAACATGCGTGCAAGCATAGGCACATCTCGATCTACACAGTCGTAGATGCGGACCTCAGTTTTGTCGGGATGAAGGCGATGGAGTCTGCCGGCATACTGGACAAGTGTTCCTTTCCAGGACACCGGCAGGGCCAGAAACAATGTATCGAGGCGTGCATCGTCAAACCCTTCTCCAATGTAACGCCCGGTTGCGAGAACCAACCGCTCTTCATTGTCAGGAATGGCAGACAACCGATCCAAATCATCACGGCGTCTTTTTACGCTTCCGCCTCCCTGCAGGACAATCAGATTACGCGTGAATTTACGCAATCTGTTGGTGAAGTACTCCAGGTGTTCTTTGCGTTCCGTAAGCAAGATCGGTGACCGGCCTTCCTCAAGGGCCTGCAGGACGTCATCGAATATCAGGTTATTACGTTGCTTGTTAGTGGTTAGCCGCCGGTAAATTTCCTGGATACGCAGGCCATCATGGTCGCCGAAGTTTAATCCCGTCTCGCGGATGATCAGGTTGTGGTTGAAGGGGTGCTGTGCCGCCTGGTTCCGGGCGTCCACAGTGAAACGAACAGGCCCCAACTGCATTTCGATAATCGGGTGATGGCCATCACGGCGTTGTGGTGTGGCGGTCAAACCTGTAATGAAACGTGCTCTGACTTCTGTCAGGACGCGTTCGAACGACACCGCTGGCAAATGGTGACACTCATCCACGATCACATGGCCATAGTTGGCCACCAGATCATCCACGCTCTCTTTGCGCACCAGGCTCTGGATCATGGCAACGTCGAGCCGGCCGTTGAGTTTGTGCTTGCCACCACCAACTCGCCCTATATCCTTGGCGTCCAGCCCGAGGAACAGCGCGAGTTGTGCGATCCATTGATCGAGCAACGGCTGGCGATGCACCAGAACCAGAGTATTGCATTGTCGCTCGGCGATCAGCCAAGTACCGACGACGGTCTTACCAATACCCGGTGGTGCGACGAAGACACCGATATCATTTTTGCTAAGGGCATTGACGGCCTGTTTCTGGATGGTCGTGAGTTTGCCGACAAAATGGACGTCAAGCGGTTTGCCAGGGTGGCGCTGATCGTCAATAGCCAGTGCGCTGCCATAATGTTTGAGCAAGGCCGCGAGTTCGTCCTGGCATCCCCTGGGCAATGCGATATGCCGCGAATGCTCCTCGGCGCAGCTAATCACCCGTGGCGTCAATGCTGTTGACAGCCGCATGCTTTGCTTTTTGTAGAACTCCGGATTCTGAAAGGCAGCCAGTCGCTTGATCTGGTTCAGCAGGGGTGATGACAAATCCATTTTGTCCACGAACAGGCGTTGTGCAAGCACGGCATGAACTTCAGTGGGTACCGGTTCGGTAATTTTCGCATTATCCAGTCGTCCTGAGGGTGGACGTTCCCACGGGGCGTCGTCCTTACCGTCTTCGTTTGCTGAGCCAAACCGAACGCCGACGACCTTCCCCTGCTGGGTAGCTTTGCGGGCGATAGATTCCACGGAGGACGGCGCCATCCGTGCCAGTGATGCGAGACAGATCCATTGATCCGAGTGTGGCCGGAAGTCTTCGTCCAGGAAAACCGAATTGCCTGCTTGCCGCGGCTCATATTGCAGCGGCAGGGCGATGAGGTTGCCAAAGCCGCCACGCGGCAGGGTGTCCTGATTGGGAAACAGGCGGTCATAGGAACTCATGGCCAGCTGATGACGGCGGCGTGCCATGGTTTCGGTGATGAGATAGCAGCCCATGCGGCGGGCGCTGACAGCGGGGACGGGTGCGCTGAAGAAGAACCAGACATGCGCGCCGTTACCTGATCGCGAACGTTCCACCGCAGTTGGAACACCGAAGTCCCGGCAGGTGTCGACAAAGGCTGCTACATCATCGAGCCAGGATTCCTTGTCAAAGTCAGCGGCGAGGAACCAGCAGGTTTCATCCCTGAGTAGGGGATAGATGCCAATGGTGTGCCGGCCCT
>CAJXFW010000258.1 GCA_913053655.1 uncultured Thiogranum sp.
GTACGCAAAAAGGACAGGGCGCTGGCCGATGCGCTAAATAACTCACTCGCCACGCTGAAAAATGATGGCACCCTCAGCCGGATCATGGGTAAGTGGATCCCGATCCAGGTGAAAGTCGGCAGCCATTGAATACCCGCCTGAATAGTACCGGTACAACCGTCCTGTGAATACACGTCCGAATGGCACCGGTACAACCGTCCTGTGTAGGAGCGCCGCCCTTCGGCGCGAATGTCGCGGTGTGCTGGTCGCGGTCAGGAGACCGCTCCTACAGGTTTGACACCGGATGCAAACCGGGTCTGCACATCCATCCACAGCCCGTTGTCATTTTTTTGTTTCGCCACAAAGGCCAGGTGTTGCTGGCGGAACTCAGCCTTGCGCTCGTCCGGCACCTGGTCAAATAACGCGCGCATAGCCGTATTGCTTACCACCTCCCACCACTCGTTTTCGTCATTCAGGTGATAACCTACCTGTATACATTCGGCATCGATATCCACCAGCCCTGCTTCGCCGAGCAGTTCCCGGCAATGATCCAGGGATGTTATACGCCGTGAACCAAAAGGCCCTTCAGGCAATTGCACACCGAAAGCCTGCACGCGATCGACAAAATCATCCAGCATGGGCCGGAACGCTGTCACTTCAAAACAGGTAAAGGCCAGCTTGCCGCCCGGCTTCAAAACGCGTACCCATTCACGCAGGGCCGCTGACATATCAGGAAGAAAAAACAGGCCGTAGGAACAAACCAGGTAATGAAAGTAGTCAGCACGGAAATCCAGATGCTCGGCATCCATCTCGTGCAGGTCGACATTGTCCAGTGCCATTTTGCGGATATTGGCCTCTGCCCTGCCGAGCATCCCGCTGGAAAGGTCTATCGCCGTTACCCGTCCACCACCGGGTCCGACCGCCTGCGCGAAGGGTACTGCCACAGCACCGGTACCGGTTGCCACATCCAGCACCCGGGTTCCCGGCCTGGGTTTGACATAGCTCACCAGGCGATCTGCGGTGAAAGGAAAGAATCGCGTTGCGGGATTATCGTAACCCGCTGCAATCGCATCGAATACGCGTTGCACTTCCTTATTGTGTATTTCCGCCTGCGTTTTCATAAAACCTTTATCTTCAAGAACAAACCATCTCACCGCAAACGGTCAGGAGACCACCTGTAGGAGCGGTCTCCTGACCGCGACCCGCACGCCTCGACATTCGCGCCGAAGGGCGGCGCTCCTACACAGGGGCAGGTCAAAGCTCCGCTAACTCGGTTCCAAAACTGTCGCGATAACGATCGCGGAATTCGTCCAGCGTGAAGCGGTGATTCTGGGTACCGTTCTGTTCGATCTTGATGGCGCCCATCAGCGCTGCCATGCGACCTGTCACTTCCCAGTCGATTCCGTTCATCAGGCCATAAATCAGGCCGCCACGGTACGCGTCACCACAACCGGTTGGATCTACGACGGCGTTAATCTTTGCGGCGGGGATTTCGATGCGCTTGCCGCCCAGGTAAATGTACGAACCTTCACCCCCTCGTGTCACCACCAGCGCCTCGACCTTTTCAGCTATTTCGTGTGGCGACCAGCCGGTACGTTCCTGCAACACCTGTGATTCATAGTCGTTTACACACACCCAGGTCGCCTGTTCGATAAACAGCTTGAAATCGTCACCGGTAAACAGGGGCATGGCCTGACCCGGATCGAAGATAAAGGGAATGCCCGCATCAGCAAACTGCCGGGCGTGGTCAATCATACCCTGGCGACCGTCCGGAGAAACGATACCCATCTTGACACCCTGTGCGTCGCCCACCTTGACTTCATGGGAAAAATCCATCGCACCTGGGTGAAACGCTGTAATCTGATTGTCATCCTGGTCAGTGGTAATAAAAGCCTGCGCCGTATAAGCGCCATCAATCTTTTTGACATGGTCGAGGGGAATTCCATGCTGCTCCATCCATTCCGCGTAGGGTGAAAAATCCTTGCCGACTGTCCCCATGGGCAAGGGATTACCGCCGAGCATTTTGAGGTTAAAGGCAATGTTGGCTGCACAACCACCGAATTCCCTGCGTAGTTCGGGCACGTGGAAGGCAACATTCAGAATATGGACCTTGTCGGGCAGGATATGGTTCTTGAATTTATCCTGAAAAACCATAATGGTGTCGAAAGCGAATGAACCACAGATAAGAGCCGACATGTAAATTTTCTCCGAATTGACAGTAATATTAAGGAGGCTCTGATTAATTCAATAACCGTCATTCTGGCGCATGCCAGAATCCAGGAAAATCAGCGTGCTGGATTCCGGCATACGCCGGAATGACG
>CAJXFW010000259.1 GCA_913053655.1 uncultured Thiogranum sp.
AACCCGGCGGACGCCTGTTTGTCATCGTGGGCAAACCGCCCATCATGCAGGCATTGTTAATCACCCGTGTGGGCGAAGATGAATGGAACCGGGAAAGCATGTTCGAGACGTCGGTACCGGCACTGGTGAATGCACCTGAACCCGAGGCGTTCCAGTTCTAGGGATCCGTTTCCTTTGTATGCGTAAACTTACAGTGGCTGGACTCCAGGCCCATCTGGATTTGACATCACAACAATCGATGCTGCTCGATGTCCGATGCCGGCAGGAAAACACCTGCCTGATAGCCGGCATGTTGCGAAAAACCATCTACATATTTGCACTGTTAGCGATGGTCAGCACGGCTCACGCTGTTGACCTGATGACGGTGTACCGGCAGGCTGTACAGACCAACCCGCAGCTCCGGGCGGCCGCTTCCAGTCTACAGGCTGTCAGGGAACAGCGTCCGCAGGCCATTGCCGGCCTGTTACCGACGCTGAGCATCAACAGCTCTTTAAAACGCAAGCGCTTCAAGGCGCGGGACCCCTCGCAACCCGCCCGCTTCAGTACCGATAAGATCGCCAGCCTGGACCTGCGGCAACCGTTATTCCGCTATGAATCCTGGATCCAGCTGAAACAGTCAGACAGCGAGATCGCGGCTGCGGAGGCCGACTATGCCGCAGCGGAACAGGCGCTGATGGTGCTGGTGGCGGAACGCTACTTCGGCGTTCTCGACGCGCAGGACAACCTGGAATTTGCCGAAGCCGAAAAAAGCGCCATCGGCCGTCAGCTGGAGCAAGCGTCGCAGCGTTTTGATGTTGGACTCATCGCTATCACCGACGTCAAGGCTGCCCAGGCGAGATATGACCTGTCCGTCAGCCTGGAGATCCAGGCCGTCAGCAAACTGGTAGAGGCCAAGGATACGCTGCGCGAAGTGGCCGGCATCTACTATGACAACCTGGCGCCGTTGAAAGCCGACCTGAAACTCGAACGCCCGCAACCCGACTCGCCCGAGTCCTGGATCGAACAGGCCGAAAAACAAAACCTCAAAATCATGGCCGCCCAGGCGCGTACCGAAACTGCACAACAGGAAATACGCCGTCAGCGCGCCGGCCACCTGCCTACCCTCGACCTCAACGCCAGTGCCAGCTATATCGATATCAACTTTGGCGGTATCGCCCCGATCAGGCGCGATGACAGCGAGATCGGCGTCGAGTTGAACGTCCCCCTGTACCAGGGCGGACTGGTCAATTCGCGCACCCGGCAGGCACGCAGCCGTTTCCAGGAAGCCACCGAACTCCTGCAACAGGAAATTCGTGCCGCTGAGTTCGAAACCCGCAACGCGTACCGCGGCGTAGTAACCGATATCGCCCAGGTCAAGGCGCTCAGCCAGTCACTGGAGTCCACCAAGATCGCAGTGGAAGCCGAGGAAGCCGGCTTCGAGGTCGGGACCCGTACTATAGTCGATGTCCTCAACGCGCAGCGGGAGAAATTTCTCGCCAAGCTGACCTATTCACGCGCACGTTACCTTTATGTTGTTGATCAGCTCAGACTCAAGAAAGCCGCCGGCATACTGGACGGCGAAGACATCCTGGAAGTGAACCGTGCGCTTGGATCTGTTACTGCGACCGCGGTGCCGACTGGCAAGTAGCCCGATGAATGACTCACTGATTTCCGAACTCCCCGATTTCGACGACCCACTTGCTGTACTGCGCGCCTGCCATGAACGGTTGCTGGCACAATGCAACACGTTACAGGGGCTGGTGACGCATATCGCGGACAACGGGGTTGACGACGAAGCCCGCAGTGCAATCAGAAATGTCATACACTATTTCACCACCAGCGCAGTACACCACCACCAGGACGAGGAACAGGACTTGTTCCCGTTGCTGATCCGGCAATCCCTGAAGCTGGCCGAGATTATCCACCGGCTGAAACAGGAGCATGAATTACTGACCCGGCAGTGGCAACAGCTGCTGCAGGATCTCAACAAACCATCAGCGCTGGCTGAAAACACCGAATTCAAGTCACATGTCGAGCAGTTCTGTTCCGCTTACCGGGAACATATCGATTTCGAGAACAAGGAACTGTTGAGCATGGCACAGCACATTCTCAGCCAGCAGCAACTCGAAGATATGGGCAGAACCATGGCCAAACGGCGTGGTGTACGGCGATAAGCAAGCTGGAAACAGCGTTATATTCAGGTAACGCTCTTGAAGAACTTACTCCGTCATTCCGGCGCAGGCCGGAATCCAGGCGGCCT
>CAJXFW010000260.1 GCA_913053655.1 uncultured Thiogranum sp.
ATTGGCCTGCCCAGGCAAACGGCTATACTGTCTGGAACACCCGACACCCGTTGAGGATTACGCCATGGAAGAAGTCAAAACCCTGTCACCCAAAGATGCCTGGCAGCTGATGCAGGATGATCCGCGCGTGGTAATGATCGATGTGCGTTCGGATATGGAGTATTTATTTGTCGGACATCCGCAGGGGGCAATCCATATCCCCTGGATTGACTATCCGGACTGGAAATTAAACGAAAATTTTGTGACCGAGGTACGCAAGCTGGTTCTCGGTGGTATTTGCCATGACAGCGCGAGTTCCGGGGCCCCGGTGCTGCTAATCTGCCGCAGTGGAAAACGCTCGCTGGAAGCAGGTAATCTGTTGATAAAAGAAGGGTTTAGCGATGTTTTCAATGTGGAGGAAGGGTTCGAGGGAGAGCTGGATGAGCACCATCACAGGTGTACCCTCGCGGGCTGGAGATTCCACGGATTGCCCTGGGAACAGTGCTGATTAGTTATGCAGCTGACCTAAATAAGCAGCCAATTGTTTGACCCTGTAAAAATCCGTTCATATAATCGGGGTCAGGGTGTCACCCCCTGCCACTCCGCCCAGGATTACGCTTCGGCTTGAAGCTTGCGTATCTCGGGGCGACGGCACTGGTCCTAATTGGGGTACGGGTGTGTCACTGATTGAAGACACATCTTGCCAATCTCACAACTACCCGTAACTAAACGGCTAGGAGGAAATATAATATGTCGTCAACCGCAGAAAGCATGAATCAAACACAGATGGATGAGTGGCTGAACAAGAAGCTGGACGAACTGTTGCCCAGCAAGTTGCAGGAAATCGATGAAGCACGCACACCGGCCATGTCAATCATCGCCACCAAGGGTACGCTGGACTGGGCTTACCCACCTTTCATCCTGTCCTCTACCGCTGCGGCGTTGGGTTGGGATGCTTCAATCTTCTTCACCTTCTATGGCCTGTTGTTGCTGAAAAAAGAAATCAACGTAGATGTCAGCCCGTTGGGTAATCCGGCCATGCCGATGAAAATGCCGTTCGGTCCCAAGTGGTTCCAGGGTTACGACTGGCCGATGCCGAACCTGTTGATGGGTGGCGTACCCGGGTTTGAGAAGGTGGCGACCGGCCTGATGAAGATGACCTTCAAGAACAAGGGCGTGGCAACGGTTCCCGAGCTTCGCGAGCTGTGCATCGAGGCTGATGTAAAGATGTTTGCCTGTCAGATGACTGTGGATGTATTCGGCTTTGATCAGAGCGAATTCATAGATGGCCTGGACTTTGTCGGCGCGGCTTCATTCCTGCCGATGGCGAGAACCTCTGACGTCTGTCTGTTTATCTAGTCGCAATACTTCGGCGTTTGAAAAAGGCGTGCCTGGCACGCCTTTTTTTATGCCAGAATGAAAGCCATGCGAAGCCTGTATCCAGCCATACAACCCTATGTACGGCATACCCTGGAAGTAGATCCTCCGCATCGACTTTATGTTGAGGAATGCGGAAATCCCAAGGGTATTCCCGTGTTGTTTCTGCACGGTGGACCTGGTGGTGGTTGTCAGGCCTCCCATCGCCAGTTCTTTAATGCCGATCTCTATAGAATAATACTGTTTGACCAGCGTGGTTGCGGCTGCTCTACGCCGCGCGCTGAGTTACGGAGCAACACCACGGCAGCGCTGTTGGCCGACATTGAGATAATTCGACGCCAGCTTGGGGTCGATCGCTGGCTTGTTTTTGGTGGCTCCTGGGGATCCACGCTGGGATTACTGTACGCAGAGGCTTATCCGGAACTTGTATACGGCCTGGTGTTGCGCGGGATTTTTTTGTGCCGCAAGCAGGATATCCACTGGTTTTATCAGGACGGTGCTTCGCGCCTGTTTCCGGACTACTGGCAGGATTTTATAGCACCGGTCGAACCCGAAAAGCGTAGCGATATGGTAAAGGCCTACTACGAGTTGCTGACCGGTTCTGACGAAGTGGCCCGGCTGGCCGCGGCTAAAGCCTGGTCAGTATGGGAGGGTCGTACATCCACACTGGTTAGCAAACCGGAGCTGATAGAACATTTCGGCAACAGCCAGGTGGCGTTGAGCATGGCGCGCATAGAATGCCACTATTTCGTACACGACGCCTTTATACCGGCCAACCGGATTCTGCAGCAGGTGGAAAGTCTGCACGGGATTCCCGGCGTCATCGTGCATGGGCGTTACGATGTGGTGTGCCCGGTGGATCAGGCTTACGCCCTGCA
>CAJXFW010000261.1 GCA_913053655.1 uncultured Thiogranum sp.
CAATCATGGGCCTGATAGCGTTTTCACTGAGATCACTGAACTCACCCGCCACCGCCCCGATACTGGCAAACAGGTCTGTACCCTGCTCGCCTTTCAGCTTGCTACCGGGGGCAAGGAATTCTGCAGACTCGCCTTCGTTAATATTGACCACGAAGTCCGACAACAACCCTTCGGAATAAATACGTGCAACACTGTCAACCGGGATCTTCCAGTCCCTGCTCACCTGAAGCTCTACCTGGTAACGAATACCTTGCTCGGTTCTTTGCGGCTCGATAGCGGAAACAATTCCGAAGGCAAAGCCTTCATAGGTCACCAGGGTCCCGGTTGTCACTCCCGTTACATTTTTGTAATAAGTGTAATACTGGTCACGCTCACCTGCACCATTGAGCAGGCGAGCCATGACGTACAACAGCACAGCCAGACCTGTCAGCACAAACAGGCCTACCGAGAAGTAGTTAACGGTTTCCCTTTTCAAGATCAGCCTGCCCCCTCAGTCAATCGCTGCAGGTACGCTTCGGCATCTACCGGTTCTTCGTCGGAAGTGCGGTTAAGCAAGTTACGTACCCGCTGGTTATCTGAGTTGCGGATCTCCTCTACACTGCCGGTCATCAGGATACTGCCCTGATCCAGTACCGTGATGCGGTCCGCAATCTTGAATGCGCTCTCCAGCTCATGGGTCACCACCACGATGGATACCTGCATGGCATCACGTATTCCAAGGATCAGCTTGTCCAGGTCCGCAGCTACCACCGGGTCCAGGCCGGCGGAAGGCTCATCAAAAAACAGCAGTTTCGGATCCATCACCAGCGCACGTGCCAGTGCGGCACGTTTGACCATTCCCCCGGACAGTTGCGCGGGCATCAGGTGCTCGAAGCCGGCCATATTGACCACTTCGAGTTTCATGCGGCTCATGATGCGGATGGTATTATCTTCAAGTTCCGTGAGCTCACGCAGCGGCATACACACATTCTCGCCGACCGTCATGGAATTAAACAACGCACCACCCTGGAACGACACACCGGTTTTTTTTCTCAATTCTATCCATTCACGACCGGTCAGCGTGCATGTATCCTTGCCAAACAGTCGTATACATCCACTATCGGGTTGATGCAGGCCCAGCATGTAACGCAGCAGGGTCGATTTCCCCGAACCACTGCCACCCATGATCACCATAATCTCACCGTCCAAAACGTTCAGCGAAACACCGTTGAGTATCTTCTGGTCGCCATAGTAGGTAACCAGATTGTCGACTTCGATGACCGGCTGCTGCACCTGTTGCGGGTTTGCCTGCATCATTGCACCAGGAAGAATGTGAATATCATGTCAGCCACAACGATGGCGCCAATGCAAAGTACCACTGAACGTGTAGTAGATCTGCCCAGCCCCTCGGCACCACCAGCGGCACTGAATCCGTTACTGGTTGCCACCAGTGTAATCAGCACACCAAATACCAGGCTCTTGATCAGCCCCTGCCAGACATCTATGGGTTCCAGCACAACCAGTACACGGTCAAAATAGGCCTCCATACTGATATGCAACTCCGTCACGGCCAGCACACTTCCACCCAGTATCGCCATGCAGTCGGACAGGATCGTCAGGATCGGCATCATGACCAGCATCGCTATCAGGACCGGTGCCACCAGGTAACGCACCGGCGCAATACCCATGACCCTCAGGGCGTCGATTTCCTGCGCCATCTGCATGGTGCCGATACGTGCAGCAATTGCCGAACCGGAACGCCCAGCGACAACAATGCCGGCTATCAGCACTCCGAACTCTCGCGTCACCGATGTGGCTACAACGTTCACGATCTGTGACTCGGCACCGAAATCCTGCATGGTATATATGCCCTGCATCGCCATCATCGCACCGATGGCCAATGCCAGAATGGACAACACCGGAATCGCCTGTACACCGATACTCATCATTTCTGAAAATACCGCGTGCAGCCGTACACGCTGTTTCAGCAAGGGACCGAAAACAATCCAGAACAGGCTTTCACCGAGCAGCGCAGCCGCGTACCCGAAATCCTCGACCCCGGCAGCAAACTTGCGCCCGACCTGTTCACTCATGTGGCGAAAACGCGTTGGTGCAAGATTAGCGGCCATGATTCAATCGATCTTCCAGTGACTTATAAATCAGAAATACCTTGTCCAGCCGCGCCAGACGCAGCACACTCATGGCCGCCTCACTGACACCGATCAGCCCGAATTCCAGATTGTTGGAGCGCG
>CAJXFW010000262.1 GCA_913053655.1 uncultured Thiogranum sp.
TCTTACCGTAAACCGCGCGAGCTACTCTGGATTTTTGGCTGGGTCATTTATATCATACTCATGGCAGAGGCCTATTTCGGTTACGTGCTGCCTTTTGGCAACATGTCCTACTGGGGTGGCGAGGTCATCACTTCTATTATCGGCTCAATTCCCGGTATCGGTGACTGGCTGGTTTCAATCGTTCGTGGTGGGCCTGCTTTAGGTGGCGCGACACTCACGCGCTTTATGGCATGGCATGTCGCGTTCATCCCGCTGTTGCTGATTGTCATCGTTGTTCTTCATTTGGTGGCGTTACATACGGTGGGATCCAATAATCCTGACGGTATAGAAATTTCGAAAAAGCTCGATGCCGACGGCCGTCCTCTGGATGGTATTCCCTTCCATCCTTATTACACAGTGAAGGATATCTATGGTGTAGGGGTGTTTCTGACGCTGTTCGCGGTGATTGTTCTTTTTGCGCCGACCTTGCATGGTCTGATCATCGAGTCCGATAATTATATTCCGGCAAACTATTTGCAGACACCCTCTGATGTAACACCGGCATGGTACCTTTCTCCCTATTACGCCATATTGCGCGCAATACCTGACAAGGGGCTGGGTATTCTTATGCTGGGTGTCTCAATAATACTTCCATTTTTCCTCCCCTGGCTCGATCGTTGCCCGGCTAAATCCGTGCGTTATCGCCCGGTTTATTTTGGCATGCTGATTACACTGGCGATCGCGTTGCTGGTGCTGGGATGGATCGGGTTGCAACCGGCAAATCCGGCGCTGCTGCCGCCTGCACGCGTTGCGTTGGGTGTGTATGTCGGGTTCTTCATCTTGTTGCCAATTGTCAGCCGGTTTGAACCGGTTCGGCCGGTACCTGACCGGGTGCGATCGTGAAGATAATTTTACGTACCGGATTGTTGGCAGGTGCTGTTATTTTTGCCGCTATTTGTGGCAAGGCCGGGTATGCCGATGAGGTGCAGTTGCAGACCCCGAAATATCAGTTCAACAAGGAAACCATTATCCGCGGAGGACAGTTTTTTGCCCAAAACTGTCTGACGTGCCATAGCATGAAGTATCTACGTTACAATCGCCTGGTCGTTGATCTCGGACTTGATGAGAAATTTATCAAAGACAACTTTATGACGCCGTCGGGGGCTGAATATTTACGCGGCATGACAACGGCAATGCCACCCGAGAGCGCCGCCAAATGGCTCAATGCCGCTCCACCGGATCTAACCCTGGCTGCACGCTACCGCGGTATCGACTGGATATACACGTACCTGAGAAGTTTTTATTGGGATCCCGGCAAACCTGGCGGGTGGAATAATCACGTCTTTCCCGGTGTCGCTATGCCAAATGTATTGTTTTCATACAGTGGTACCACCGACGACAAGGGGAATGTGCTTGAAAAGGCCGGTTACACTTCCGAGGAATACGATCGGATAACGACAGATCTTGCGGTATGGATGCGATATACAAGTGACCCTTCGATTATTGTTCGTCGGCAGATCGCTCCTTACGTCATCGGCTTTCTGCTCATTTTCACGCTGCTGGCTTATCTTTTGAAACGCGCGTACTGGCGTGATGTGCATTAATTGCAGCGTAGCATGCGGGACACGGCGTCCTGAAGTTCGTTGTATGTGCGCATTGCTTCTAGCTCAGGCTGTAGCGGGTTTGCGGCAGTAGGCGTCGGCTCCGGCGTAGTGCGCTGCATCACCCAGGTGTTCTTCGATGCGCAGCAGCTGGTTGTATTTTTCCACCCGTTCACCGCGTGCCGGTGCACCGGTTTTCAGGTGCCCGGTATCCAGCGCCACGGTCAGGTCGGCGATGAAGCTGTCGACGGTTTCACCTGAACGATGCGAGACGAAAGCCCCCCAGCCGTGATCGCGGGCCAGGCGGGTGGCGGCGATAGTTTCGGTCAGGGTGCCGATCTGGTTCAGCTTGATGAGTACCGCGTTAGCGATATTCTGCTCTATGCCGCGGGCGATGATGGCCGGGTTGGTGCAGAAGATGTCGTCTCCCACCAGTTCGATGCGATCGCCCAAAGCCTGGTTGAGCGTCTGCCAGCCTGTCCAGTCGTCCTCGGCCATGCCGTCTTCCAGCAGCACCAACGGGTACCTGTCTGCCAGTTGTTGGTAGTAAGCCGCCATCTCGGTTGAATTGAGGCGGCGGTCTTCTGTGCGCAGGTGGTAGCGCTGGTCGTCAAAGAATTCACTGGAGGCGGGATCGCAGGCGAT
>CAJXFW010000263.1 GCA_913053655.1 uncultured Thiogranum sp.
AATCATATCTGCGGGACTCTGCCCGAAATAGCGCTTGAATTCACGACTGAACTGGGAAGTACTCTCATAGCCAACCCTGTCAGCTGCAATATAGGTCTTGATCTCCTCCTGCAGCAAAAATTCTCGCGCCTTGTTCAACCTGATTTTCTTCAGATACTGCATCGGCGAATCGGAGGTAACCTCTTTGAATACCCTGTGAAATGCGGAAACGCTCATATCCACCTGCTGAGCCAGCTGTTTGATAGTGAGTTTTGTGGCGTAATCACTATGAATCATTTTTAATGCGCGGGTTACGCGGGTGCAATTACCGTTATGCATCACCAGGGCCCAAAGCACAGGTGCCTGTGCTCCGCAAAGGGCGCGGTAAAGTATTTCGCGCACCAGCCCGGGGCCCAGCACCCGTGCTTCTGTTTCCGATTGGAGACATTTCAGCAATCGAACCGTAGCATCAGCCATGTCTTCATCCAGTGTCGCAGGCCCTATGCCCTGCGGCAGCGCCGCTTTCCTCTCCCTCTTAAACTCGATGCTGCTCCCGATCTGGGAAATCAGGTCGTGTAGTTGAGACAATTCAACGTCGATATAGATGCCTAACAACGGGCAGTCCGGACTGGCAATGGTTTCACATTCAAACGGGATGGAAACAGAGAGCACCAGATAATTGTTTGCGTCATAGTGAAAGATCTTGCCGTTCAGGTAACCGACCTTGCTTCCCTGGACAATGATAATGATCCCCGGGTCATAAATCAGCGGGATGCGGGGGATGTGCCGAAGGGACTTGAAAAACCGTACACCCTTTAGACGCGATTCGGAAAACCCCTCGGGCACATCAAGCCGTTCCAGATAATCCACCATGGGTGACATGAAGTTCTGCTCTCTTCTCACAATTTTCATATTTGAACATACAAATGCCATAGCTATGCATAAATATGATTTTAATAATAGCAATAGGCAAGTTTTCGAGAGGATCGGATGTTCCACCGCGGCCCGTATGTACTTACATTAATCCGCCAACGGGCGTCCAAACCCGATCAATCAGGTGACGATATGATAAAAGCGTACGCAGCACTCAAGGCCGGTGGAAAACTCGAACCGTTCGAGTACGATCCAGGCCTGCTCAACAAGAATGATGTAGAAATTGACGTTATGCACTGTGGCATATGCCACAGCGATTTGAGCATGGTTGATAACGAGTGGGGCTTCTCACAGTTTCCCCTTGTTCCAGGTCATGAGATAGTCGGCACCGTTTCGGCAGTTGGCGAGAATGTAACCAGCCTGCAGGTTGGTCATCAGGTCGGGCTGGGCTGGCACTCAGGCTACTGCATGTCCTGTCAGAGCTGTCTTAGCGGTGACCATAATCTGTGCGCCCAGTCACAGGCAACCATTGTTGATCACCATGGTGGCTTTGCCGACAAGGTTCGCGCCCGTGCGGCCAGCGTGGTTGCTCTGCCTGACAACATGGATCTACCGAGTGCCGCACCACTTTTTTGCGGGGGCATTACCGTCTTTAATCCGCTGGTGCAATATGACGTCAAACCGACCGACAAGGTAGGTGTCATTGGTATCGGTGGACTGGGGCACATCGCCCTGCAGTTCCTCAATGCCTGGGGATGTGAAGTGACCGCTTTTACTTCGAGTGAGACTAAAAAAGAAGAGGCCCTGAAGCTCGGCGCTCATCAGGCGATTAACTCGCGCAACCCGGAGGATATAGAAGCCATGGCCGGGCAGCTCGACCTGATTCTCTCCACGGTCAACGTCAAACTCGACTGGAATGCCTATATAATGGCACTACGACCTAAAGGCCGGCTGCATTTTCTCGGGGCAACGCTGGAACCACTGGACCTTGGTGTTTTTCCGCTACTCATGGGACAGCGCTCGGTTTCCGGCTCTCCTGTTGGCAGCCCGGCAAATATCGCCAGAATGCTGGAGTTCTCCGTCCGGCATAACATCAAACCTGTGGTAGAGAAATACCGCTTTGATCAGGTCAATGAAGTGATGGAAAAACTGCGTAACGGAGATATCCGCTACAGGGCTGTCCTGAGCTGGTAACGATGGGGGATCTGAACACATGCCCGAAAAATATTCGCGTATTGCCACAGTAACCGGCGCCACCTCCGGGATTGGAGAAGCCACCGTGCGAAAATTCGTTGCTGCCGGCTAACAGAGTATCTATCCCGATTCGGCAG
>CAJXFW010000264.1 GCA_913053655.1 uncultured Thiogranum sp.
TGTCAGATAAAACAGCCATTTGAGGTTATCAATAGTCAACTATCTGTCAGAAAATATAGCAATAAATACTGACAGATACAAGTTGGCGTACCGGTTGGGAACCGTGGCAGTCAATTTAGAATGTCTACGTTATCGTTTTCAGGTGATAATTACGAAGTTGCAACCCAAAGGATTCTTAAACAAATGATGGGATCTGCCGAAATATGTATTTGACGGCATATGTATTCTAGGGCATAATCAACTCATGAACTGGGATGTTCAGTTTTATGACGTCTTCGATGCGGAGTTCGAAGACCTGCCAGAGGCAGTGCAGGACGAGTTACTGGCTCACGCCCGGTTGTTGGAGGAATTTGGTCCGCAATTGGGCAGGCCGAGGGTTGATACCCTGAATGGATCGAAGCACGCTAATTTGAAGGAATTACGCTTTGATGCCTCCGATGGAGTCTGGCGTGTGGCTTTTGCCTTCGATCCAAAGCGCAAGGCCATTCTTTTGGTTTGTGGTGATAAATCAGGTGGCAGTGAGAAACGGTTTTATAAGCAGCTTATCAGGAAAGCGGATGAGCGCTTTGATGACCACTTGTCCCGGATACCGAAGAAGGGCAGAAAGTGAAAGGAGAATGCTATGACCAAGTCATTGCGTGACAAAATGAAATCTGTGGGTAGCAAGCGCCGCAAGAAGATCGAAGTGCGCGCCCAGCAGCTTATTGCGGAAGAGATGGCCTTGCGCGAGCTGCGTAAAGCCCACCACCGTACGCAGGTCAGTATGGCCAAGCAGCTTGGTATTAGTCAGGATGGTGTTTCGAGGCTTGAGAAGCGAAGTGATCTCCTGCTTTCTACTTTGCGCAATTATGTCGAGGCGATGGGCGGTAATCTTCGACTGGTCGCAGAGTTTCCTGACCAACCGCCGGTAATGCTGACCGGTTTTGCTGACATAGAGGACGATCATCCGGCACAGTAATTGTCGTGCGTGATTTTTGACGGGATCAGTGATGCATTGTCCTGCATTGTGGTGCAATGTGTGCAACGGGCGCCCCCACAAGTGCTTGATTTTAAAAGAGCGGTAGCGATAGAGGCTGGCTCATATGGGGTGTTGTTATGGCAAGCCTCGTAGTCAGAACCTCGATCAACGAATCGTCGATGCACTCAAGCAACGTGCGGCACGGCACGGTCGAAGTGCCGAGGCTGAACACCGTGTTTTGCTCGAAGCATTACTGTTGCGGCCGAAGGGGAAGAGCTTCGCAGAAGCACTCACAGGCATGCCCAACGTCGGACAGGATGAGGATTTTGAGCGGCTGGAGGATGAGGCTGGAAACGATCATGTATTTGGTTGATACCAACGTCACCAGTGAGATACGAAAAAGGTCAAAAGCAAATAAAGGCGTACGCACATTCTTCAAACAGGCCATCGCGGACGAGGTGCAGATGTTCGTATCGGTTATTACCGTTGGTGAATTGCGGCGCGGCGTCGAATTAATCCGATGCCGCGGTGATGTGCGCCAGGCTAATCAGTTGGCGAAGTGGCTGGAGGCCTTATTGACTGAATACCAGGATTACATTCTCGATATCAACCATGATATTGCCCAGCTCTGGGGACGGCTTCGGGTACCGCATCCGGAAAATGCCCTGGACAAACAAATTGCTGCAACGGCATTAATTTATGAATTGACGGTCGTCACGCGTAACCACAAGGACTTCGTTAAAACAGGTGTGCGTGTGCTAAACCCGTTCGCAGAATCGTAACCGGACTTGCTTGTTGTAATTGCCCCGATTTTTAATCAGGGCGGAAAGTAGACGGGTCATTGGCGAAGCGTGCGGATGACCAGTGTGATTGGCAGGTAGTAGTTTCCGATCTGGATTTGGCCATGGGTATGCGGGCTGTTTATGTTTGTTCCAGGTGCATGCCGACATGCTCCATCAAGGATACGCCCTGCAAGAGCTGTTGCGCTGCCTGCTTTTCATCCCTTCCCGCCGGGTCAGCCCTGATGTGGGTGACAAGCGACAGGATTTCGTTTGGCATCAGGCCTTTTTTTACCAACTCGACATCGATAAGGTCGATGGGAATCGGTGCTGCTGTTTTCCAGTCCCAGCGTATGGCCAGGGCTTGCAAGGCGGTTTCTATGGCTTCCCGCATAGGGG
>CAJXFW010000265.1 GCA_913053655.1 uncultured Thiogranum sp.
CAGCGCACACCGTTGTCGGCGATGAGAAAGACTTCCCGGTTTTTCTGGCGCTGGGAGTCAAAGGTCAGAGGGTGGAGGCCCAGGCGCTTCCCCCCGCCGGATTAACTTTCCCGTGAAACCCTGGCCCGGGGGATCAAGTCATATTTCCTGCGCTCCCATGCAATTGGGGAAGAAGGGACTGGTCCGGCAAAAGTGCACCGGCGCAAGACCGGACTCGATTATGACCGCGGGACAGCCATCGGACTTTGCCTTCAGGAATTGCTGGTCCAGGCTGACGAGGTAGGACCCATCGCTGGAAATACACCCGGGCCAGTTTCCTGATCGACAACGGGGAATGCAGGCTCAGTTTTTGAAGAAATCTCTGCCCACCCGTAGACGTACGATCCGCGTGTCGGCACCCTTGATACCAAAATCATTATCATTGACCAGCACCAGTTCACCGGCACTCATGATAGCAACACCCTCTACCTTTTCGGGGAGGGCGCCGGGCGGCAGATCTGTGGCCGAATCGAGCGCCAGATCCTTACTCAGCGGTACGATATCGATCGTGTCCAGATCACCGACCTGTTCCAGCGAAGGCGACGTAAACTCACTGTCCCAGCGACTGCCCAGGATGTTGCTGCCAGCATCAAGAGGCACACGATAGAGCTTGGTTGTTTTGCTGACCCGTTCAAGTAACAGCAGTCGATCGTCAGCATAGGCCACCATTTCGCTAACCTTGACTTTGCTCTGTTTGTCCGTATTGTCAGCCAGAAATGTTTTCGGCAAATCGATGACATACACATATTCACCGACCAGAACCATGTTTTTCAGATCCAGTTTGAACAGGCGAACGTTACGTGATCTCTTGTAGGCGGCTTTGTCCGGATTGGCCAGCGGACTCTGCATGGCGAAATACAGATAAGATTCGTCCGGCGAAATGGCCAACGATTCAATACCTCTGTTCAGCTTGCGCCTGGCGAGAATGCCCGGCAGAACACCCTTGACCGGATAATCCGCACCAGCCAGATCGGATTCAATACCCGCTGGCACCAGCCTTTCGATCACTTCACCACCCGGAGCAACATGCACCAAACTCGGTGCATATTCGTCACTTAGCCAGAAGCTGCCATCTGACAAACGCACCATGGCTTCGGTATCGAGTCCGTTGGGGTTCAGCGCAACAGGATTACCCACGCTGTCAAAGGCAGCCTCTGTATCGGTCAGGGTAAGTGGGTTAGGCAAACCGCTGACCGGTTTTCCCGACCTATCCTTGATCTGTACCGCCTCAACCACCTTCCAGCCATAGTGCTTGCGCCACTCCAGTTTGTAGATCGTGGGGGTAAAATTCGGCACGGGAAAAATCTTGCCTGTCTTGCAGATGTTCTTCCCGGTTATCTTAACGTCCTCGCTACATTTTATGTTCGCACCACGGTCTGAGGCCGTATACAGCGTATGCCGATCGTCTCCGGGGAAATGAAAGGCGCTGCTGCCTATACCCGTTGTAAACTTCAGGCGCGTGATACTATTGTCGGTAGCATCCCTGAATTCCACAATATCCAGAGGGCGCTCAAATACGGAACTGTGAATGTCCATTCTTTCATCATGGCGATCATTTCTTTTATCTGCTTGTGCTGACACCGCCGTCAGAAACACTATCGAAAATACGCACAACCGTACCGGTACTCTCATCACCTTCTCCTATCACCAACTAGCCAAATTTTGACAATTTCGAGTCCGAAGGATAGAGCAACAATGTGTCAGTGATGTGAAACCTGCGTTACAATTGTGTGGCCTGCGGTACATGTACCCGCCCTGGCTGAGCATTCGGCCAGATTTGATCAGGAAACAGCAGAAATCAAATTCTGGTTTTCCGAATAAATGGTGAAAGGCCCTTTACCCTTCATACAGCGAAGGTGGCCTAAACGCTCCCTTGAAACCAGTACGATTCCCCATTTATGAAAGAATATTGTTCTCACGCCTGCGCCGGACCGGAATCCTGACTATTTCCTCAAAGGAAAACGGCTCAGGCAAATGGCTGTCAATGACAACCATCCAAGCCGTCTGTCGTGTTGGTAGCGGGGGCAGGATTTGAACCTACGACCTTCGGGTTATGAGCCAGCCTCGGCAGCTACCGCTCTTTTAAAATCAAGC
>CAJXFW010000266.1 GCA_913053655.1 uncultured Thiogranum sp.
ATTCGTCATACCGGCGAAGGCCGGTATCCAACTCATTGAAACCACTGGATTCTGGCATGCGCCAGAATGACGGAAACCGGATTGATCAGAGCTTCCCTAAAGCAAAGCCGGCCGGTGTCGTTACTTGCAAATATGATGAAAATGACGATTATGAGTTTCGGAAGATGGTATCTCAATCCGAATACTGTTGAAGCAATGACTTCTGGAGGCGTAAAGTGCCTGCCAAGCTCAAGGATTTTCTAACCAGCCGCGAAGCTGCCGGCTTGCTGGGGGTCGCTTTGAGCACGGTCCAGCTGTGGACCGAAAACGGTGTGTTGCACGCGTGGAAAACCGGTGGCGGTCACCGGCGCATCGCGCGTCAGTCCGTAGAGGCTCTGCTTAAAGAACAACAGGCGGCAATACAGAAAGCGACCGGCGGCGGTCTATTGAACGTGGTGGTGGTAGAAGACGACCCCGGACAGCGCAAACTTTACCAGCGCCAGTTTGCCATCCGTGAATTGCCGATTCAATTGACCACCGCCCGTAACGGCTTCGAGGGACTGGTCCAGATCGGCCACAACCTGCCGGACGTGATTATCACCGACCTGCTGATGCCGGGTATGGACGGGCTTGAGATGATCAAGGCGCTGAAAAAGATGCCCGAGCTGGGAAACCCCCTCACATTGGTGGTCAGCGCCCTGGCTGAGGATGAAATTACGGCCAGGGGTGGCATTCTTGAAGGCGTATCGGTATTTCAGAAACCCATACCTTTCGATGCGCTTGAGATCATTCTCCGCGTCCATACGGAAGAGAAGTTTGCCTCGTGAAAAAGCAGGCGCGAAATTTCCCCCACAGCCCGCTATCTCAAGTCCCGTTCGCGTGTAGCCACAGCGAAACGACCGATCAACCCCGGTCTGCGAACGCATTGGATCCAGGAAGTCCTGAAACATTACGCGTGCTGGTCGTTACCGACAGTAAGGGTACAGCCAGGCAGTATAAGGCCGCGCTGGCAAATGTCGGCATGCGTGCAGAATCGGAAGATGATCCGGCGAAGATTCATGAGCTGGTACGCACCCTGGACCCAGACCTTGTGCTGCTGGATGGCGGCATATCTGCTTTCAGCAGCCTGGAACTGGCAGCCGATATCCGAAGCAGCGCCGACCGGGAAAATATAGCGCTTATCCTGTTAACACACGAAACCGAGTCCGACTCCCGGTTGTCAGCGCTCAAGCAGGGGGTGGATGACTGTCTTGATAAATCCATCCATCCCGGGGAGTTGGCGGAGATTGCGCAGATGCGGGCGAGGCGTGCCCGGCGCATCCGCTGTCGCGATGTTGAATGCCGATTGGCGCAAAGTGAATGCAATGTATTACATGCTGCTGTCGATCAGCACGACATTATCAGTGTGGCAGATGTGGCGGGCACGATTATCTATGCTAACGACAAGTTCTGTGAAACCAGCGGCTACAGCCGCGAAGAACTCATCGGGTGGAATCACAATATCCTGAATTCGGGTTTCCACCCCAGGGATTTTTTCCGTGAGTTGTGGCAAACCATCAGCCGGGGCGACATCTGGCATGGAGAAGTCTGTAATCGCCGCAAAGACGGGAGTCACTGCTGGGTGGTCTCCACCATAACCCCGTTCATGGATGCAGACGGCAGGCCTTACCAGTATGTCGCTCTGCGCACCGATATTACCGACTTAAAAGCAAATGAAGGCCGTTTTCAGCGCAGTCAGAAATTTGCCGATATCGGCACCTGGGACTGGAATATCGAGACCGGTCACGTTTATTGGTCGGAACGGATCGGTCCGCTGCTCGGTTATGCGGCGGGCGAACTCGAGACCACTTACGACAACTTTCTTGCCGCTCTGCATCCCGATGATCGCCAACGAGTGGTCGACGCCCTGGATGCCTGCGTGCAGCACGGCACTGATTATGACATCGAGCACCGGGTAATCTGGCCGGATGGTACTGTTCACTGGTTGCTGGATCGCGGAGATGTGGTGCGTGTCAGCGACGGCAGACCGTTACACATGCTGGGTGTAGTGCAGGACATTACAGCGCGTAAGGAGGTCCAGGAAAAACTGTCGCTTGCCAAGGAAGAGGCGGAGGGCGCCAATCGCGCCAAGAGCCAGTTTCTTTC
>CAJXFW010000267.1 GCA_913053655.1 uncultured Thiogranum sp.
CCGCCAGGTAACCCAGTGCTCCCAGTCCGCCCACGCTGAGAATAATGCCGTAAAAAAACATCAGCGTGTCCCACTCGGCGCGCTCCAGGGATTTGAAAATATTAAACGGGGTTTGCTCGGTCGGGGCTGGTTGTTTTTCGAGTTCAAGACTGCCGCCATCGAGGGATTCTACCGGGACTTCGGCCACTGACCAGGAACGGCGCTTGAGGTAGTACCCGTACAGTTTGAGAAAACCAAGACCGGTCATCATGCCCAGCACCGGTGGCAGGTGCAGGAAGTTGTGTGCCGATACCGCCATGGCGATGGTCAGGATAAACAGGCCGACAACGACCCATGCGCCGTATTGCAGCTCCGCTTTTTCGCTGCTGGATTCGGGTGCCACAGCAGGGACCGTCAGGCCCATGATGACAGCAGGCAGTATCCAGTTTACGACTGAAGGGATGAACAGCGTGAAGAACTCCTGGAACTGAATGAGGCCTTTCTGCCAGACCATCAGGGTGGTTATATCACCAAACGGGCTGAATGCCCCACCGGCATTTGCGGCAACCACAATATTGATACAGGCAACGGTGACAAATTTGTGGTTACTGCCGCCAACAGCCATAACAACAGTAGACATCAGTAAAGCGGTGGTGAGGTTGTCTGCGACGGGTGAAATGAAGAACGCGAGCGTGCCGGTTATCCAGAAAATCTGACGCAATGAAAAACCGCGCGTCACCAGCCACACGCGCAATGCGTCGAAAACGCCGCGCTCATCCATGGTGTTGATGTAGGTCATTGCCGCCAGCAGAAACAGAAACAGTTCGCCGAATTCCTCCAGATTGTGCTTAACGGCTATTTCTGCGCTGTGTGTGTCACCAACCGAGGCATAGACCAGTGCTACGATGGCCCAGATCAGTCCGGCCGCCACCATGGTGGGCTTCGATTTGCGCAGGTGCAGCGATTCTTCGGCGATGACAAAACTGTACGCGAGGACGAACAGGCCGACAGCCAGCCAGCTCGCCCAGTGGGAGGTAAAGTCCTGCTGGTGAGCGCTTTCAGCGGCAGCCGCAAGGCCGGGCAACAGTGCTGCAATCAGTAACCCTGCCAGAGACAGCCAGTGTCGACCAGGATAAAGTGCTTGAGTCATCCCTATATCCCTGATTTCGTTGGTCACGCAGTGTATGTTTTGCAGGGAGTTCAGGCAACGTTGCGAACGGTTGAATTCTCTGGCGATCCGGCGATGACGGGTTTTTACTTAGGGAAACCCTGATCAATTTGTCATACCGGCGTATGCCGGTATCCAACGTATTGAAACCACTGGATTCCGGCATACGCCAGAATGACGGAAAACGAATTAATCAGAGCTTCCTTAGTGACTGATGATGTGAGCATCCAGATTTGCCAGTTCGGTGAGTATGGCGAGTACCAGTTTTTCGCCGTCTTCGTCCATGCCTTCAGTCAATTTCCCGGCATCGCGTTCGCCCTGCACCAGCGGACGCATAATACCGGCCAGTCGCGCCATATCACCGCCGGCCTTCAGCATCTGCTGTGCCATTGTGCCGAGTAATTGCAGGGTTTCCAGGTTGCCGGTACGGGCGCCGTTGATCATTGCTGCAATGCCCGGTGCAGCCATGGCGCCGTCTGCTCCGTCGCCCAGTTCGGGCAGGGTCTCCGGGTTTTGCAGGCCCCGCAGTATGGACTGTACAATAACCCGGTCTTCCTCATCAAGGTCGCTGAGTACCGTTTCGTTATGGGTTCCGGCCAGTATCTTGCGAATCGAACCCACCAGCTGGAGCCAGCCGTTTTGTTCAGCCTGCTTCAGGATGTCCTCCAGATCGGGGACCATGTCGCGATTCTGGCAGCCAATGACCACCCGGTGAATCAGCCCGGTATGTGCGTCGATGATCTGTTTATCCTTATCGGGCAGGGTAGTCATGAGTTCACCTGTTTGTGATGCTCCGCTTTCATGGAGTACAGTTTAGAATGAATGGCACTAAGTTAAGCCTTAAATGCACGTATTCCCGTCATTAAATGCACGTATTCCCGTCATTCCGGCGCAGGCCGGAATCCATGAAGCCTGAT
>CAJXFW010000268.1 GCA_913053655.1 uncultured Thiogranum sp.
GAAGTCTAACGCTGGGCATGATCAAGAAACTGCACGAGGGTTTGAAGATTCCATACGACTGTCTTATCGCGTAAGGGGAAACGATAGATATATCGAGGCATAGAGGATCGTGTGGCCGAATCGACAGAAAAACTTCTGGAAGCATTTCTACAAGCTGTCTATAGATTAGAGCCGACCGGACCGGGTGGTTTTGAAGGGTTTGTGCGAGACTGTAACCCCCTGTAACCTGCGCATCCGCGAACTCATGCTGGCGAGTGAAAAACTGGTTCAATACAACGTACAGCTCTACGCGGTGTTCGAATCAACACCGGAACATATACGGCATGACCTGGCACAGGTTTCATTATATTATCATATAAAACAGTCAGTTGAGACAGTTTTCTCACAGGTGGAGCGGCTGCCATGGAGGCTGTTTTCCCGGCCTCACGCCCCCCAGGGTTTGCATGGTATCTTTCTGCCATGAGTCTGGACTTCAATACCCTCGACCTGTTGCGCCAGAACCATCCGGCGTGGCGGCTGTTGAATTCGCCCCATGCGCCACTGATTGCGAGTTTTCTGCAGCGGGTCTTTATCGCGCCAAACGAGCGAGTGATCGCGCAGGCCGATCTGGTTGAAGCGCTGGAAGACAATCTGTTCGCGTTGCGTGAACAACGGGGTGCCGATGCGTTTCCCCGGAATGCATTGGACTACCTCAACGACTGGGCCGGCAATGACAAGGGTTGGTTACGCAAGTTCTATCGCCAGGGTTCCGACGAGCCATGGTTCGACCTGACACCGGCCACCGAAAAAGCTATTGCCTGGCTGGGTACGCTCGCCGAGCGTTCCTTTGTCGGCACCGAATCTCGCCTGTTGACGCTGTTTGAGTTGCTCAAACAAATCAGTGCCGGTAGCGAAACCGATCCCGAGGCGCGCCTGGCCGAATTACAACAACGCCGTGACGCCATTGATGCGGAGATGACCCGTGTACGCGATGGCGAACTGCTGCTGCTCGATGACACGGCACTCAGGGATCGCTTCCAGCAGTTCACCATCGTTGCGCGTGAATTATTGTCTGACTTTCGTGAAGTCGAACATAACTTTCGCGTGCTCGACCGGCGGGTGCGCGAACGCATTGCGTTATGGGAAGGTGGCAAGGGTGACTTGCTGGAGGAGATCATGGGCGAGCGCGATGTCATTGACGATTCCGACCAGGGGCGCAGCTTCCGTGCCTTCTGGGATTTCCTGATGTCCAGCGCGCGGCAGGAAGAATTCAGTGATCTGCTGGACAGGGTTCTGGCCCTGCCTGCCGTTGCCGAACTCAAGCCGGACGCCCGTAGCCGACGCGTCCATTACGACTGGCTGGAAGCCGGTGAACATACCCAACGCACGGTGGCGCAACTGTCGCAGCAACTGCGGCATTTTCTGGATGATCAGGCCTGGCTGGAGAACCGGCGCATTATGGATATTCTGCACGGTATTGAAGCTAAGGCACTGGGTGTGCGCGAGTCGGCACCGAATGGTGAGTTTGTCTCCATCGCCAGTATCGGTGCATCGCTCGAACTGCCGATGGAGCGGCCGCTGCATACACCGGCCCTGAAATCCCGCATTGTTGACCAGGTGCTGGAATCCGGTGACGTGGAGTTGGATGCCGCTGCGCTGTATGCACAGGTCGTGGTCGACAAGGCGGTGCTTGCCCGGCATATCCGTCATGCCTTGCAGGGAGGTGTGCAGGTTACACTGCGCGAACTGTGTGAGCGCCGGCCACTGGAGCATGGTCTGGCCGAGCTGATCGCCTATCTCGAACTGGCGGATGATCGCTTCGAAAGTACCATTGACGAGGCGGCAGAGGATATTATTGTATGGCACGGTGAAGACGCCGCCGGGCAGATGCGAACCAAACAGGCCTGCCTGCCGCGCGTAATTTATGTACGATAGTGTCATGAACGACCCACAACCCGAGACGAGTGCAGTCACCCCCGAGTTGTCCTCACGGGTTGTCCCCCTGTATGTTCTTGGCCCGCCAGACT